>JAFDWQ010000001.1:648643-948643 GCA_018268395.1 Armatimonadota bacterium
CAGGGTATCTAATCCTGTTTGCTACCCACGCTTTCGCGCCTCAGCGTCAGGAAAGGCCCAGTGAGCTGCCTTCGCCATGGGTGTTCCTCCCGATATCAATGCATGTCACCGCTACACCGGGAATTCCACTCACCTCTGCCTTCCTCCAGTCCGCCAGTTCGCAAAGCAATTTCCGGGTTGAGCCCTGGAGATTTCACTTCACGCTTAACGGACCGCCTACGCGCCCTTTACGCCCAGTAAATCCGGACAACGCTCGCCCCCTACGTATTACCGCGGCTGCTGGCACGTAGTTAGCCGGGGCTTATTCACCAGGTACCGTCCTAAGTCTTTCCTGGTAAAAGGAGTTTACAGACCTAAATCCTTCGTCCTCCACGCGGCGTCGCTGCATCAGGGTTTCCCCCATTGTGCAAGATTCCCAACTGCTGCCACCCGTAGGTGTGTGGGCCGTGTCTCAGTCCCACTCGGGGGGATCATCCTCTCAGACCCCCTACCCGTCGTAGCCTTGGTAGGCCGTTACCCCACCAACTAGCTGATAGGCCGTAAGCCGCTCCCGAAGCGAAAAACCGTTTAATCACCAAGAGATGCCTCTCGGTGGCCGTATCCGGTATTGCCCGGTCTTTCGACCGTATATCCCAGACTCCGGGGCACGTTGCTTACGTCTTACTCCGCCGTTCGCCACTAGACATTGCTGCCTCGTTCGACTTGCATGTTTTAGGCACGCCGCCAGCGTTCGTCCTGAGCCATGATCAAACTCTCCGAAAAAAACGTTCTTGATTCCGCCGAAGCGGGTCAGGCCGTTCTTAGAGAGCTCTTCCGCAAATCCGTCCGGGCTGTGAGGGCCCTTCTACCGGTTCTGCGGGGCTGGTTGAAACCTCTTCGCGATCTCTCGCGACGAGGCTGTTGCGCTGTGTGTCACCACTCTATGGAGCTTTCAATCTGCGGCACCCTTCTTCAGGGGCAAGGGCTATTATAGGCACGCCTTTCCGGAGGAATCAAGGGTCCCGGGAGATATCCCTGGAAAGTCGGGACTTCGGGTCCCTTTTTGTGCCTCACGGCGGTTGCAGACCGACTTCGACCGATGGGCCGCGGCCCGTCCCGGGCCTGCTAGACCACCACAGGTCAAGCCGTCCCCGTCTGCTCCGGGTCCCGTTCCCGGACGCTCATCGGCGGTCGAGTCAGCCCTTCGACCAGGTCTGCGACGAACGACGGCCCGCCATAGATCCAACCCGTATAGATTTGGACGAGGTCCGCGCCCAAGTCCAGTTTGTCCTGGGCGTCCGCGGCCGACATCACGCCTCCCACGCCGATGAAGACCGTACCTTCGGGACAAGACGACTTCAATCGGGACAGCGCCCGGTCGGCCATCGGCTTCAGGGGCGCGCCGGACAGACCGCCGTCTTGACCGGGATCACGGGCCAGTCCGTCCCGTGACACGGTCGTGTTGGTGGCGACGACGCCCGTGAGCCGGGTCGTAGACACGACCTCCGCGATATCGTCCAGCGAGTCGCCGTCTAGGTCCGGAGCGACTTTGACGAACAGCGGTTTGTCTGGATCGATGGCCCGGAGCCTCAGTAAGATCTCGTGAAGCGGCCCCTTCTCTTGAAGCCCGCGCAGCCCCGGAGTGTTGGGAGAGGAGACGTTGACGACCACATAGTCGGCCAGCGGAGCCAACAAACGGAACGAGAACTCGTAGTCCCTTGGCGCCTCGTCCATTGGCGTGACCTTCGACTTTCCGATGTTGACGCCGACCGGAATCCCCGGACGAGCCGTTTCGAGACGTCTGGCCAGGGCCTCGGAACCCTCGTTGTTGAACCCCATGCGATTGATCACGGCGCGGTCTTCGGGCAACCGGAACAGCCTCGGTCTCGCGTTTCCGGGCTGCGGATGCCGCGTGACCGTTCCCAGTTCTACGAACGCGAAACCGAGGTCTTCCCAGCGGTCGATCGCGGTGCCGTCCTTATCGAAACCGGCTGCAAGCCCGACCGGATGTCTGAAATCCACGCCGAACCGTGATAAGGGAAGGTCGCTAGGTCGCGGGGCTTGGACCAGTCCGTGGGACACGGCCCAAAGACCGAGTCGGTGGGCCCTTTCAGCGTCGAGCGAGAAGAGGGCCGGGCGGATCAGGGACTCGTAGAGCCCCATCTACTCCTTGACGGGGGCGGCGACGTACACGAAGTCGCCCAGACCCTTGCTCACCTGGCGCGGGCCCTCGGAGTCGATGCACGTCACGTTCAGCGTCCGCTCGCCCGTCCGTTTGGAGATCCGCCAGTTGATGCCTTGTCCGTACATCATGTGCCCGGATCCGACGACGATCACCATCACCCGGTCCGGCGCGCCCTTCTCGCCCAAGAACTCGAGAGCCGTGTTCGCCATCGCGGTGTCCCAAGTCACTTGGCCGGCGTACATGCCGTCGGCGCCGCTGCCGGCATGTCCGCCGACCAACGCGTCGAAGACGGACCGGTGCTCCTGGTTCCCGAGGTCAAGGTCGGGCACCCACTTCTTCTGAACGTCGGTCAACGACGATGGCCCTTGGCGCGACACTTGGCGCACCCAGTCGCGAGGCACGTTCAGCGCGACAAGCGGCAAGCGGTGCTTCTTGACCGCGTCGAAAACCGGCTTATAGATACGGTAGGGGAAACCCCATTGCTTCTTCCAATCGGACCGGGCCTGGAACTCCTCGTCCGACCACCATCCCAGCGGAAAGGCGCCGAGGTTGCCTTGGTTGTCCCTCGTGAACATCTCCATCCCGACGCAGACCTTGCGGCCGTCTTTGACAAGGGCCTCGATCACTTGTGCCTGCACAGTGTGATGTTCCGGATTGTTGTGGGACTCGCCGACGAAGACGAACCGGACGCCTTTCGCGGCATTGACGACGTCCTTGACGGACGCGCGCTTGCCCGTCGCCGTGTCCGTGAAGCCCGGTTTGACTTCGACCTGGCCCTTGGTACCGATGTCGAGCAGGTACGGATCGCTTTGGACGATCGCTACGGGAAAGAGAGGCATGGCCCATTGTCGTGCAACGGCGTCGGCGAAGTCAACTGGTACCATTGAAGCCCGTGAGGAACGTCCTGCCTGTCGTCGTTTTCGCGGGACTGGCCCTGGTCGCCGGGTGCGGCCCCAAAGACAAAGGCGTCGTTTACCGTGCGCCCGACGACGCGAGTTACAGCGCCGCGCCCGACGATCCTGACACTGAACTCGCAGACCAGTTGCGGCGCGGCGCCGTCCAGATGACGGGAGCCAGCGAGTCCATCGAGGCCGCTCTCGTCGCAGCGCGGGAATACTTGAAGCAGGCCGACGGTGACCTGGCGTCCGCCGCACAGGACCTGGTCGATTTCCTCGACAGCGCCGGCGAATCCGTGTCCGAAGCGGCCGGAGACCCTCCGACCGTCGACGACGTCAAGAAGGACTTCGTCAAGACGGACGATGAACGCAAGAAGCGGATCGAGACCGGGAACGACGCGTTCCGCGACCTGGAACAGGCGCTCGGCGTCGTGACCGCGTTGCAGGACCAAGTCGCCGGCCTGGAAAAGCTCCACGACCTTGTGACTCTGGCCATGGACGATACGGGAGACGCGGTCGAGGCTTTCGGCGGGACGGTTGAGTCCGAGGCCGATCAGGAAAAAGACGGCGGCCCATCGTCGGAACGATAGGGCCGCCCAGCCTTACTTTCGTTTGATGGTCACGGACTTGCCGTCCTTGTCGAACCGTACGGTGAAGTCGCCGTCACCGTCGAAACTTCCCAGGAGCTTCCGTTGCTCGGACGTCAGGTCGTCGACCGTCAAATAGCCCTTCGACTTGTTCTTCTTCAACTGCTCGGGCGTGAGGCTCTCGATCAGTTTGCCGATGTCGCCGAACTTCATGGCATTGGCCGGAAAGTCCTTGAATCCCTTCCAGTCCTTGAATTCCCGGAGCCCCTTCAGGTCGTTCCACTCTTTGCCGTCGAAACCCTTGAAGTCCCAAGTCATCGGTGGAAGGTCCTTGGGCTCCTTGAAGTCGAACGAACCTCCGTCCGGAAGGCCTTTCCACTTCGGAACGTCCTTCAAGGAGTCCTTGAGACCCTTGGAGAACGTCTCCCAGTCCTTCTCGTTCCACTCGGTCTTGGGAAGGTCCTTGAAGGAGTCCTTCAACTCGTCCGACCACTTCTCCCAGTCCTTGGACATGTCCGGCGCGTAGAGGCGCCAGGCCTTCATCGCATCTTTGTCGAACTGTGGCGCCATAAAGGCCTTGCCGTCGGAGCGCGAAAGTCCCCATGGGGCCTCCGGGCGGAGGACGAACGTCCGGCCCTTCTTCGTCACACCCATACCAAGGGCTTCGGCGACGGCCTCGACGGCCTCGTCCGCCGATCGCCCCTTGATGCTGACCGTCAGCCTTTTGTCCTTCGGGATCGAACCGGTCTCGACGACGAAGTCGACTCCGGACTTCTTCAGCCACTCGAACACGTCCTGGGCGGCGGCGTTCCTGAAGTCCATCGTCAAGGTCTTGTCTTGACCGGTCTCGAGCGGATCGAACACGCGCGGTGGGACGAGGTTCGCGGTCGCGATGGTCGCGGCCAAGGCGGCGGCGGCGAATCCGGTGATGGTCAGGACTTTTCCTTTCATGGCAGCTTCCTCAGGAACGGCTCCATCCGCACCTACGGAAGCCGAAGTCCGCAAGGTTCCCGGCTTGGCGACAAAGTCCCATCGTGGGAAGTCCTGTCAGGCGAATCCCTGACTGGGCCGAAGGTCAAGGCCGGGTGGTATCATTGACCTTCGACTCTCTGCGCCTTGGACCGTGTCCAAGACGCCAGAACCCAGACCAGAGGGAGCCCATGAAGAAATACGAAGCGTTTTATATCGTTCCGGCCGCGATGACCGACGACGAAGTCCAAAAGGTCGCCGACAACTTCAAGTCCGTCGTCGAGAAGAACGGAGGCACCGTTGAAACGGCCGGCAAGTGGGAGAAGCGCAAGCTTGCCTACGAGATCAAAGGCCACCGTGACGGCAACTACGTGATCATGCACTTCGACGCTCCGCCGCAGGTCCCTGCCGAGTTGAGCCGTCTCATGAGGATCAACGACAGCGTCATCCGCCACACTATCCTTCTGAGAGAGGAAGCCTCGTGAGCATCAACCGCGTCGTGCTCGTCGGGCGCCTGACCCGAGATCCGGAACTTCGGACGACGACGACGGGCAAGCAGGTGACCGACTTTTCGATCGCCGTGTCCAAGCGCATCAAGCCTTCCGACGGCTCTCCGGACGCCGATTTCTTCCGCGTCTCCGCATGGGGACAGACGGCCGAGTTCGTCGCCAACTATCTCAACAAGGGCCGGCTCGTCGCCGTCGACGGTCGGCTCCAGAGCCGGAAATACACGGACCGGGACGGGAACAACCGCGAGGTCGTGGAAATCGTCGCCGACAACGTCCAAGGCCTCGACAAGCCGAGAGAGGACGCGATGGCGGGCAGCGCCGTCGTCAGCGGGTCCTCTGGGTCCGTCCCGTCGGAAGACGAATTCGATCCGTTTGCAGACGAATGAAGCACTTGCTCGACGACGAAGCGTACGTCCTTCGGAACGATCCGAAAGGGATGTACGCCCTGACGTGCGCGTTTCCTGACCAAGTCTCCGAAGCCGTCGACATCGGCTACAAGGCAGACCTGTCCACAGTTCAAGGACGGCCCGGCCAGGTGCTCCTGACCGGACTGGGCGGTTCCGCCGCCGGCGGAGACTTGACCCGCGCCCTGTTCGAGACGGAAGGGAGCGTCCCTTTCCAGGTGAACCGGGACTACTTTCTACCCTCGTGGGCCGGACCCGAGACGCTCGTGTTCGCGACGAGCTACTCGGGCAATACCGAGGAGACGCTCAGCGCCTATGCCGACGCCAAAGCGAAGGGATGCCGGATCGTCTGCGTCACGAGCGGCGGCCGACTGGCCGAGCTCGCAAGGCTTGAAGGACGGCCCTTGATCGTCATTCCGGCAGGCCAGCCGCCTCGGACGGCCCTGGGCTACCTGTTCGCTCCGGTCGTCACAAGCTGTGAGACCCTAGGACTGCTGCCCAAGCAAGATTGGGGCTCGGCCGTCGCCTTGCTGCGGCGTTGCGTGACGGAGTGGGGCGTAGGATCGCCGTCCGCCACGAACCCCACGAAAGGCCTTGCCGAAGACCTTCACGGCAAGATCAGCGTCATTTATGGTCTCGGCTCTTGGCAAGGACTGGTCGCGGGCAGGTGGAAGGGCCAGATCTGTGAAAACGCGAAAAACCTGACCTTTGCCCATACCTATCCCGAGTTGTGCCACAACGAAGTCTTGGGCTGGGTCAAGGCCGATGGTCAAGGCGTGGCCGCGTGGCTCTCCATCGTGCTCGAGGACGGCACCGAGAGCGCGAAGATGAAGAAGAGGGCCGAAGTGACCGCGAGGCTGATCGGCAACGTCGCCAAAACGGTCCACGTACGGGCACCTGGCGCGTCGTTGATGGAAAAGATGCTCGCCCTGACACTGTACGGCGACTTCGTCTCGCTCTATCTGGCAGCCCTGAACGATGTCGATCCTGAAAACATCGACTCGATCAACATCCTGAAGTCGGAACTCGCCAACGTCCCATAGCCCATCGGGCGGAGGAAGCGCGTTACGAGCCCGGAACCTCTCCGGGCTTACTGGTTGTGCTCTTTCGCCTGTTCGATGTCGAGCGAGATCGGCACCGTCATCATGAAGGTCGATCCCTTCCCGACCTCTGATTCGACCCAGACTTTGCCCAAGTGGACGTCTTCGACGAGGTGCCTCACCAGGTAGAGGCCCAAGCCCGTTCCATAAATCTTCCGGTTGTCTTCGTTGTTCACCCGGTGAAACCGCTCGAACACTTTGTTCAGATGGTCGGCCGGAATGCCGATGCCTTGGTCTTGGACTCCGAGGGTGATCTCGTTGCCACCGTCGTACCAGGCATGAACGAGGACGTCTCCACCCTCCGGCGAGTACTTGATCGCATTGTTCAGGAGGTTCGTCAAAATCTGATCGAACTTGTCCTCGTCTCCGATGATGGTCTCGGGCAGGTCGTTGTGGACCCGCTTGTAAACCGTGTGCTTGGTCGACGCTTGGTTCTGGACGACCACGACCTTGTCCAAGAGGTTTTCGATGTTGAACCTGGTGTAGTTCGGTTTGAGGCTCTCGCCCGCCTCGATCCTGGCCGTGTTGAGGAGGTCGTCGATGAGGCGCCGGAGCCGGTCGCACTCGTGTTCGATGATCTGCAAGAACTCCTTCTGCTCGTCCCTCGTGAACGTATCGTCCATCAAGAGGGTACTGGTGAATCCCTTGATCGCCGTCAGCGGGGTGCGGAGCTCGTGCGACGCCATCGCGACGAAGCTCGACTTCATCTTGTCCAGGTTCTTCTGCTCGGTGACGTCGTTGAGGATGCTGACGAATCCCAGGTTCTTCCCTTCTTCGTTCCTCACCGCAGCACCCTGGACCGTGAACACGCGTTCGGCGTGTCCGACGTCCGTCGTGATCTCGATCGCGGGCATGTCGGTGCCTTGGATGCCCTTGTCGAAGAAGTCCGAGATGGCCTCGTTCTTCAACACCTCCCGGTAGAGCTTCCCGACGACGTCGATCGGGACTTCGAAGATCGCCCGGGCCGTCGCGTTCATCTGGCTCAGTCGGCCCTCAGGAGAAACGAGCACAAGTCCGCTCGTGAGCGACTCGAACGTCTGCAAGAGCTCTTCGCGTTCCTCGACGACTTCACGATAGAGCTGGAGGTTGGCGATGATCGACCCGACGTTCCGGGCCATTCGCTCGAGTAGGCGGACGTCTTCGTCGTTAAAATCTTCGCCGTGGCGCTTGTTGAAGGCGTGCAGGACGCCGATCGTCGTCCGCTCCACGATCCGGTTCTCCTCGTCCCGCTTCTCGATGATGAGCGGGACGGAAATGCCGTTCTGGACGTGCATGATCGCGACCATGTCCTTCTTCGTCCGAGCGTCAGTGGTCGCGTCGTGAAAGATCTGGGGCTCGCCCGAGCGGAAGACCTCGCCGCTCACGCCTTGCGTGGCCCGAACTTTGAACAACTCGAGCTTGCTGTCCTCGACGCCGTAAGCGGGCGGGATCGCGATGAGTTCGCCGGACTCCCGGTCGTAGAACATGATCACGATCTTTTCGGCCTGAAGGATCATGGCGACCCGCTGGACGAGGCGCCGGAGCGTGATGTCTCCTTCCTGGATCGGGGCGACCTCGACTCCAGACTCGACCGACCCGGTCCTGACCGAATCCGTCCGAGAGACGTCTGAAGTCCTGAGATGTTGGAGTTCCGCCTCTAGGTCGGCTATCCGTTTGAGGAGTTCGTCGTTTGTAGAGGTCATCTCAAAAGTACTCGCAACAGGCTAGGTCAGAAGGATGATGATACCAGCCGGAAGCCTCCAAGGCCGGGGCCCCGGGCGGGGGATATAATGCCCTCAATGGGTCACCGGCTTGAGGAAATGCCCCTCTTCCCCTTGGACACGGTGCTCTTCCCCTACGCCCAACTTCAGCTTCATGTCTTTGAAGACCGGTACCGCGAGATGGTCCGCCATTGCACGCAACACGATCAGCCGTTCGGCGTCGTCCTGATACGGTCCGGGGAAGAAGTGGGGGGCCAAGCCGAGCCTTATCTCGTCGGCACCGCCGTCCGTATCGTTTCGGTCCACACGTTCGATGACGGCAAAATGGACGTCCGAGTTCATGGAGAACGGCGATTTCGGGTCCGAAAGCTGGACGAGACGAAGCCGTACCTCGTCGGCTACGTCGAGCCCCTGATCGAACTGGAGGTCGAGGACACACCCCGCGCCGAAGAGCTCGTACTCCGATCACGGGAGTACGTCCAAGCCTATATTGAGAACTACTTCTCTCGCTTCGACGTCAAAGTCGCCAAAATCAAGCTTCCCACCGACCCGACCGCCCTCTCGTTCGTCGTCGCGAACTTCCTTCAGATCGAGAACCTCGACAAACAGCGGCTCCTCGAGACGACGGACACCCTTGATCGGCTGTCCGAGATGATCCCGATCCTGGAACGGCACATGGTCGAGGCCAAAGTCGCGGACGACCATAAGGTCTCGCCCTCCCACTTCCGGGAGTGGATTTTCCCCAACTGACCGGACGCGGTCTCAGCAGAACTGGAACTCAGGCGAACTGAAGACCAGACGACAGACGGCGGACGCCACGTTGTTCGCGTTCGAAGGCGACACGGCCCCTTCAGAGGCGTCGTCCGCCGCCTTCCTCAACTGGGCCCGCTTCTGCTCGGGCAACGTCACGTCGAAAACGGACAGGAGGCGGTCGACCGTCCCCGCAGGGGTCGGATCGTCTGCGAACAGCCCCATCGCCGGATAACGGAGGCTCTGCCCTCCCAACTTGGCCGGACCCTTTGCCGCTCCTCGGGCGACGGTCGCTTCCCCGAACAGGCGTTCGGACCACTTGAGCCGCTCGACCATCGTCGCCGAGGAGATCCAAGCCTCCCCGCTTTTCCAACCGGAAACGTCCGGTGGGTACAGGAGCTCCATGCCCATGGACTTGGTCGCCAGCATCGCGATCGCCGCCGGGCCTGCAGCCCGAAGCCCTTTGAGGGCTTCGTCTTCGGCCAGACGCTTGGCGTGGACGGCACCGACCCCCAACTGGCGGAGAGACGAGAGGCAGTAGACCACGGGGTTCTTGACGAGGTGCCGGACGCACTTCTCGGAAAGGAACTCGGGGGATTCGGCGATCGCCCTGACGAGGGCCTTGACGTCCATTCCCGAGTCACGGAACGCCTTCGCGACGCGCTCGACGACCGCTCTTTCCGGATTGGGATACGCGAACCACGACCACGCCTTCTCGGCGAGGAACACGGCGGTTCGCGGATTGCCCGTCAGGATGCCGAGCACGTCGTCCCCATCGAAGGCCCCTCGATTCCCGAGGATCGACTTTTCACCCGAATCGTGCTGCTCCGACCGGAACAGGAACTGGATCCGGGGGCCCGGCTGTTCGACCTTCAGTTTGGGGCGTTGGGCCGGCTTGGGTGTTTCGACCGTCCTTTGCCCGCGCTTGACGCCATAAGTCCAGCCTGTCAGGGCTCGCGCCGCTTCCTGGACGTCGGTCTCCGTGTAATGGCCGATGCCCAGGGTAAAGAGCTCCATGACCTCTCGGGCGAAGTTTTCGTTCGGCTTGCCTTTCTTGTTCTCGTGGTTGTCCAGCCAATAAAGCATCGCCGGGTCTTTGGAGACGCCCGTCAAAAGGTCTTGGAACTTGCCCGCACAGTGGGTGTAGAGGCATTCCACGTGATCGTGGAGGGCGCCGACGGCGTCGACCTTATCGGCGCTCGTCGCGAAATGGTTGTGCCAGAACACGACGAGTGCGGCCTCGAGCGGGCGGTTCGTCACGAGCAACCGGGTGTAGAACCAGGCTTGGACGCCTTTGACGTTGACGAGGCCCTTGTCGTTGGCAAAGCGGTCCAGTTCGACGACGGGATCCGCCACGGACGCGTACGACAAGAGCCTGTCCAAGGCACCCTTGTAACCGTCTTGGCCGTAAAAGTCCAACTCGGCCTCACTGGCGCCAAGCCCGAACCGTCGCAATAGGTGGGCGACCTTCTCCCGCTCCCCGAATCCGGTCATGGACGTAAAGACGAAGGGCGCACGCTGGAGTTCAGCGCACGCCCTTGGGGCAGTCCGGGCCGAAGCCCGGCGGTTCAGACTTCCTTAACGTCGGTGGACTTGTAGGTCGCCTCGTTGACGAACTTGAAGAGCTTGCTGCCACCGAACTCGGCCGTGAGGGCGTAGCGGACCTGCTCGCCGTTTTTGGTCTTCCGGACCATCTTGGTCTTTCGGACATCGCTATCGGGCACATCGACGTGCGACCGTGTTTTGAGGTTATAAAACTTCATGGTTCTTTCTTACGCCTCTCGTGTTAGTTGGCAACTCTCTGGCATCCAGGCCCGAGCGTTGTCCAAGCTGCCGTGAGTTTGTCCGGTTCAACCACGCTCGCGCAAGCCTAGCGGGCAGTTTTTCCCTGGATTAGCCCCAGGTACGATCCGACTTGGTGAAAGTCCGGCGCAAGAAGGGGGCGATCGTCCTGCCCCAAACGGGCTTCGCGGGCCAGGCCGTCGCCTTGCTGCAGCGGCACAGACTCCGTATCACGGCGCCGAGGCTCCAGGTCGTGCGCGTGTTGGCCAAAGCCGAAACCCCCTTGACGCCCTACGGCGTGCACCAGGAGATCGTAGCGTCGGGCGGGAAGACGGACGTCGTTTCGGTCTATCGGGCCCTCGACACGTTGACCGGGCTGGGGCTCGTCCACCACGTCGGCGTCGTCAACGGCTACGTCGCTTGCCGCCTTGAGGAGACCCACGGCGACCAGGCAGAGCACGTGGTCTGCTCCAAATGCGGCAAAGTCAGGGAGCTCACGATTCCGGACGAGGTGCTTGAAGCCACCCGACGTCAATTGGCCGAGCTAGGGCTCGAAGCGATCGAGACCCGGCTGGAAATCCTCGCGGACTGCGGAGACTGCGGTCAGGCCTGAACGAAAGCGGCCCCGTCCTGAGGGACTGGGCCGCTTCGGCGTGCAACGGACGTGTCGTTAGCGGAACGGGACGGTGACGGTGAACTCCTGCCTCGATCCACCTTTGTAGCGGACGAACTTGACCGCGACCTGGTCGCCCCAGTCGACACCGCCCATCGCGTCGGTCAGGTCCGACACGAGGTTCACGGCGCGGCCGTTGATCGAGACGATGACGTCTCCGGGCTGCAGGTCGACTTTCGAAGCGAACGAACCCGGAGCCACGGTCTCGACGACCACGCCTTTGGCGTCGCCCGGCAACGTGAACTGAGAACGGACGTTCGCGTCGATCTGCTTCACACCGACACCGAGCCTGGGCTTGGCCGTGCGGGCCTGCGGCTCTTCTTGGCCCCTCGGATCCGGCGAACCCTGGCCGAACGGCTGGATCCCGTCGGGGAACGTACCGGAACCGTTGTTCTGCACCGGAGGCGTGTTCGCCTTGACGTCTTCCAATTTGACCTGGACCGACTTCGACTGCTGGCCCCTCAAGTAGGTGACCCCGACGGTCTCGTTCGGAGAGTGGCGATAGAGCGCGATACGCAGATCGATCTCCCGGGCGACGGATTGACCGTCGATCGCTGTGATGACGTCGCCTTCCCGGATGCCTTGCTTGTAGGCGGGAGACTCCGGCTCGAGCTTCGAGACCACCGCTCCGCCCTGAAGGTTCTTCTCCTTCATCTCATAGGGCTTCAGGTCGCGAGGGACGACGCCAAGCATCCCGCGGTCGAACTTGCCCTTGGAGATCAGTTCGTCGGCGACGACCTTGACCACGTTGCTCGGAATGGCGAAGCCGATGCCGGCGCTCGATCCGGTGGTCGTGTTGATCGCCGAATTCACGCCGATGACGTCGCCGTCGACGTTGACGAGCGGACCGCCGCTGTTCCCGGGGTTGATCGAAGCGTCGGTCTGGATCAGCCCCGAATAGACGCGCCAACCGATGCCGTCTGCGACTTGACCGGGGCGGCCGATCGCGCTGACGTGGCCGACCGTGACCGAATCGGCAAGCCCGAACGGGGCGCCGATCGCCAACGTGAGTTGGCCGACCTTGACCTGACCGCTATCGGCCAGGCTCAGGAACGGCAGGTCCTTGGCGTCGAGCTTGACGACGGCCAAGTCGAGTTGCGGATCGTTGGCATGGATGACCTTGCCGACCATCTCTCGTCCGTCGGCCAAGACGATCTTGACCTTGTCCAGGCCAGAGACCACGTGGTCGTTGGTCACGATCCATCCGTCCGAGCGGTAGACGAAGCCGCTTCCGGACCGCACACCCTGGAGTTGCGACATGACGTCGTTCTCCGAATCAGAGCGCGTGTCCGACGTGACGAGGACGACACCCTGGGAGGCGGCTTCGCTCAGCGCTGAAAAGGACGCGTCAAGGGCCTTCAGGTTGGAGATGTCGACCCCGGTGTTCAGAGCGGCCATCTTGAGGTTGACGGGAGACTGGCTGGCGAACAGCGTCGATCCCGGTTTGAAGTTCTGAGCCGCGACGACGCCGAGCACGACGACGGCTCCGGCACCAAAGACAGCCCAAGGACGGTTCAGAAAGTTGCTCATGGTCGGTTCAAATTGAGTCTCTTAAGGAGGATTGTGGCACCGGATCCGGTGCGGCTCACACAGTTCTGAAACGGACCGGGGCCGGAATGGAGTTCCCAGTCCTATCCGGACACCTTGAGAAAGGCCTGGAGAACGCTCTCCAAGACCTCGTCCGGTAAATGGTCGGTCGTACCCTCGGTCACCGCGAAGTACACGCCGTAACGGTCCTGGTCTTGGGGCGCGCTCCGGGGCGCCATCGGCCGCCGGCCCCCGTCCGTCGGCTTCCATTGCCGGACGGTCAGGCTCGCCATACCGTCGGAGAGCTTGATATCGACGAACGCCGATCGGTCGGCCCCGAACAGGTAGGAACCCGTCGCCTTGAACCCGTATGGGAGCTGCTTGGGGACCCGGGGCGTAAACCCGACGTCGTCACGGGCGTCCGCCGCTTTGACCAACTTCTTCGGCGTAGGCTCCTTGACGATCCGGGCCTCCTCCGAAGATGCGGGAAGGGAAAAGCCGCGCTCGGCCGCCTCGCGCCCGAAGGTGACCGATTTCGTCTCGAAAACGACGAACTCGTCGTCGTCCGGCTGGCTCACGACGTACCGCAGGACGGTGTCGTGTTCGGGTTCAAAGTAGAATGTCCGGGCCGGAACCGGCGCGTGCACCGGCACCATTTCGATCGCTTGCACGGCCCGTCCCCCGATATTGTCGCCGTCGCCGAAGCGGACTTTGTAGTTCTGGTCGATCAGCTTCATGCGCCACTCGACCGAGGGCTGCATCTGGACGGGAGAGGCCTGGACGCGCAAGAGGTCTTCGTCACGGGAATAGATCTGGAAGAGTTTTCCGTCATCGATCGACACGACGCCAGAACGTGAGATCGGGTTGATGACGGTCACCATGACGCCCTTTCTCTTGGCGACTTGGACTTTAAGCAACCATTCGGCCCCCGACGGGTCGACGCGGTGCTCAAAGCGCACCGCGTCGACCGCCCTTTGGTTCGACAGGAGCCGCTTCAACCGGGCCTTAGCGCTGACCTGGCCGTTCTGACCCAGGGCCTGCCCGGCGGGCCAGGACGCGGCAAGCGCCGCCAGGGCGACCGGCCACCAGGACCGTCGAGATCGGGACCGAGGGACCACCGGTTCAGCGGTCGCCCGCAAATCCGACGCTCACCACCGGAGCGCCAAGGTCGATCGGGTCAGTGCTCGTCACGTAAGCTTGATCCGAAGCACGGTTGACAGCAGGTTTCACAGGGTTAGGGCGGGACGGCTGCTCCCAAGGGCCGACGACCCGGACGGCGAGCCAGGCGGCGGCGACCGACGATGCGGCGAGCAAGCCCACCACGGCCCAACGTCCGACGTCGGCTTTAGGCTTGCCGAAGACCGCCTCGTTCAACCGGGATTCGAGCCCGGCCGGTGGCGTCGCCGGATCGAAACCGTGGAATTGGCCCTTCAGGCCCTCGAGGACTTGGATCTCGTAGGCGCAGACCGTGCAAGTCTCCGCATGGGCCCTGACGCTCGAAGTCTCGGTCGCGTCGAGTTCACCGTCGACGAGCGCCGAAAGGAGACGCGACGCTTGTTCGCAGGTCATACGAGGCTCACCTCCCCGTGGCGCTCCAGGTAATGGCGCAGCTGCTTGCGGCCGCGATGGATCCTGGACCGGACGGTGCCGATCGACGTGGACATGACGTCGGCGATCTCTTCGTAGGACATTCCTTCGACATCGGCCAAAAGGACGGCCGTACGGAACTCCGGCGTCATCGACTTCAAGCCGAGCTGAATGGGCTCTTCCAGTTCCTCTTGGAGAAGGCCCTGGTCGGCCCCTGACGTCTCGTCCGCGAACTCCCATGTCCGGTTGTCATGCCCGGATTCGAGGCTGACCGTCTTCAACCGTGCCCGCTTCCGGGCCGTGTCGATGTGGACGTTCGTCATGATCCGGAACAGCCACGAAGCGAACGGAAGGGACTCGTCGTACCTGTGGAAGAAGCGGTAGGCCCTGACAAAAGTCTCTTGCAAGAGGTCTTCGGCGTCACTGCCGTTCCCCGTCAAGCGGTAGGCCATGTTATAGGCTTGGCGATAGGTCTGCCCCATCAGGCGCTCGAACAGCGGTCTTCGCTCGTCGCGGACCCCCGTCCATTTTTTGACCCAAGTCGCCAACATCGTACAGCCTCTACCGGAGCATTCTAGCGCAGTGTTCCCGTCCGGCCGCGGTCCTGGGCCAGTACCGGTGCAAATGCCGGCGGTCAGAACAAGCGGGACCCGTTCGGGACGTCGTCGTCGGGGACGCAGAGCACGACCGCCCCGCTTTCGTCGCAAAACCCCGTCACCAGACACTCGCTGACGAACGGCCCGATCTGCTTCGCAGGAAAGTTCAAGACCCCTACGACACGGCGCCCGATCAAAGATTCGGGCGAGTAGCGGGCCGTCAACTGCGCGCTGGAGCGGCGGATCCCGGCCGGGCCGAAGTCGACCCACAGCTTGATCGCGGGCTTTTTCGCCTCAGGAAAGGGCTCGGCCTGGGTGACCGTACCGACGCGGATCTCGACTTTCTCGAAATCCTCCCAAGTGATCGTCTCGGAACTCAGTTCCCGCACAACTGGCGATAATAGCCGATGACTTTGCGGACGTAGTTCTGCGTCTCACGGTAAGGAGGGACGCCGTTGTACTTCTTGACGGCACCGTCTCCGGCGTTGTAACCCGCGAGGGCCAGAACCAGCGCCTCGAACGAGTCCTCGGTCTGTTTCGAATACTTGTCGATGTGCCCACGGACGAGTTTCACCGTCCCCCAAAGGTTCTGCTCGATGTCGTAGGCGTCGGTCAGGCCGAGTTCCTTCTTGTTGACCGGCATCAACTGGCCGAGCCCCATGGCTCCGGCATGGCTGCGTTCCTGAGGATCGAAGTCGCTTTCGGTGATGACGATGGCCACGATGAGCCGGGCGTCGACCCCGAAGTGGGCACTGTACGCCAGGATGCTCTCGGCGATCTTCTCGGCCTGGGCGTCGCTCAGCTTAGGATTGCGCTTCTTGGCGAACGCGGCATACGTCGGGACGACTTTGGCCAACTCGGCGGAAACGCCGGGCGCCGGGCTCGAGACCGGATTGGTCACCACGTTGGGAATGTCCCCGGCCAGCGGCGCAGGACGGCCCTTGGTCCGCGACGACTTGCTCCCGCCTGTCCGAACGGTCCGCGGCGCGACCGTAGCCGTGATCTTGGCGGGCTTGTTCTTCGCTTCGTAATCGGCGACTTCCGACTCACCGGCCGCGGCCAAGAGGGTGGCCCGCAACAGACCGTTCTCGGAAGCCCGTTCGGCTTCGACGATCAAGCGCGCCGCGACATTGCCCGATTTCAACCAGGCGGGCGCGCCGTTCGAGCGTACGAAATGTTGTTCTCCGCCTGGCCCTTCGACCATGAGGAGTTCGCTTTCGCCCGATCCCACGACACCTTTGACCGTCCCCTTGATCTCGACGACTCTCTTACCCACGATCGAGTCGATCGAAGCGACGTCCGCCGTAGAGACGATGCCGTACTGCCGACGGGCTTTGACGTACTCGTCAAGGCTCTGCGCCCAGACCGTCGGGAACAGGCAGACAAGCGACAGGATCAGGATGGCTTTCAGGGGTTTCACGGCGTCTAAGGACTGGCGGACAGGTCGGGATTCGAACCCGAGAGAGGATTTCTCCCCTACCCACTTAGCAGGCGGGCGCTTTCGACCACTCAGCCACCTGTCCGTTGCGGGCTATTCTACATCTTCGGTCGAAAGACGTGCTGGGTGCAGTATGAAGTTCGGGCCGCGACCGACCGACAATCATACTGGGCCGACACAGAGCGGCCGTAAAGACTTGCCGAGGGCAAGACGCAAGCGAGATAGGGTAATCGGCGCCGCCAAATGGGACTGCGGCGCCTTTTTTTGTGCCCGGAAGGCCCCGTGACATTCCCTGAACGCGTCCGTACCTCGTGATCCCGCCGGTCGATCAAGTCCGCTCGCTGCCGAACATAGAAAAGCATGGTTCCGCCCGTTCACCGTCCGAGCCTCGAAGGACGCTCTCCACAGGCCTCCCCGTCAGGAGCGGCCGAGGCGCCCCGTGCGACCCTGGAGGACGATCCTAGGAAACACGTTAAGGCGGAGCCGCCCGAGGGCCCTGACCCGTTCGTCTCCGTAGACGTCTTTGTCTGACCCATACCTACCCGATACCTAACCGGGGGCCTGTCCGGCCCCCCTTAAGCTTCCCAGAGTCATCGGCAGGTCGAGGACGTGGAGCACGCGGTCCGCGGTCCGTGAGTCCACACCGGCCCCGGCCCGAACAATGTTGCGGCGCTCTCGAAGGGTCGCAGCGTCCAACGAAGCCCGAACGTCGTCGCTCACGAAGACCTTGACCCCTCGCCATCGGGCTTTGATCCAGGCCCGGTGCCCCCAGTCGGACAAGACGCCGGATCCTGCCAGAAAGAGGACCGTCCTCCAATAGGTCGCCGCATCGGTCCCGAACGCAGGAGCGAACGTCATCAAGACCTTGGTCCAGAACATCGGACCGAGAAGACCTGTCAAGAGCCGGTCGGCCAACATCGAAGGTGACTCGCTTTCGACTCGATCCAGTTCGATCCACACGCGTCCGGCTCCGTGAGGAGTGTAACACCGTTCGGCCCGTTCCGGGATACACTGTCAAGCGGAGTCGGCCGGGCGACGGCCTCTGGTCATCCAGGGGAGGAAAGTCCGGACTTCACAGGGCACGGTGCCCGGCGCAAGCCGGGGCGGGGCGACCCGACGGAAAGTGCAACAGAAAGCAGACAGCCCGCAAGGGTGATGGTGAAACGGTGCGGTAAGAGCGCACCAGCGTCCCGGGTGACCGGGGCGGCTCGGCAAACCCCACCGGAAGCAAGGCCAAATAGGAAGGCGGCGACCCTGCCCGGCGAGCCTTCGGGTTGGCCGCAGAGACAAATCGTCGCACAAAGACAGAATCCGGCTTACAGGCCGACTCCACCCTTTCAGCCGATCTTCGAACGCAAGACCCGGTCTCCGAGCATGGATGCCACTTGCCCGATGATCGGTTCGACCGGACGGTCGTCCGCATGGCCGATCGGGATCCCCAGACCCCGGAATTCTGACGCCACCCGCTCCGCCACGGGCGACACGCCGGTGCCTGACAAGTCGGTCGTGGCCGCGCGCCCGTGTCGGACCAGCAGGGCCCGGACCGCGACGGCGAGTTCGATCGCGATCACGCCCCGCGCCACGGCCACCCCTTCATAAGCGGCCCGGCACGCGTTCGCACCCATGCTCACGAAGTCCTCGGCCTCGTTGCCTGTCGTCACGTTGCCCACGCAATACGGCATCGAACGGGTCTTGAGTTCGCTGACCATGGAAGCGGCGGTGTATTGCGCGATCATCCAACCGGACTTAACGCCCGATGGATCGTCGACGACCAGGTGACGGGGAAGGCCATAGTTCCGGCGGTCGTTAAGGAGTTTCGTCACGCGACGCTCCGAAATGCCGGCCACCAGTGCCATCGCGGTCCGAAGCTGGTCGGCGGCGAAGCTGAGGGGCATCCCGTGAAAGTGGGCCCCGGACAGGACACGCCCGTCGACGACGACAGGATTGTCGGTCACGGAGTTGATCTCGGTCTCCACCACGCGCCGGGCTGCCTCGAGGGCGTCCCAAGCCGTTCCGTGGACGACGGGGCCGCACCTCAGGCAGTAGTCGTCTTGGACACCGTCGAAGACGCCACCGGCGACCGTACGGGCGCCGATGACGGCGTCCGAGGCCCGGCCGGCGGAGACCGTCGACTTCGAACCCGAAAGGAACCCGCGGACCCGGTCTGCGCTGGCCACGACGCCCTGGTGGGGCCGCAACGATTGGAGACCGGGGTCGAAAGCGTCCACGACGCCGCACATCGCTTCGACCGACAAGGCCAAGGCAAGGTCGGCGTGCCACAAAAGGTCGTCGAACGCGGCGACCGTCAACGCGCTCCAGGCCGACATGAAGGACGTACCGTTGTTCAGGGCCAGACCCTCTTTCGGGCCGAACGTCGACTCGGGCCCCTCGACGCCCGGAAACTCTTCGGACGGGCGATAACTCAGAGGCTCGACGCCGTGTCGGTCCAACAGTCCTTGGTCGACAGCCCGCACCTTTCCTTCGACCCACACCGCCCCTCGGCCCATCAACACGAGCGCAAGGTGCGAAAGAGGAGCCAGATCGCCGCTCGCTCCGACGCTTCCGAAGGTGGGGACGACCGGGACAAGGCCGCTGTTGTACAAGGAGCAGAGGGCGGAGACGACGCTCGATCGGACGGCCGACGGCCCAAGGGACAGCGTCCTTGCCCGGACGGCCATCGCCGCTCTCACGATGTCCTCTCCGAGAGGCGTGCCGTGGCCAGAACTGTGGCTGAGGATCAAGTTGTCCTGGACCGTTCCCCGCTGGTCCGATGGGACGGTCGGCCGGTTTCGGTTATCTCCGAACCCCGTGTTGAAACCGTACAGTCGGCTGTCGTCGCTCCGAAGCCTTTCAACGACCTGGCGCCGGACGGCGTCGATCCGGGCCCGGTCTTGGGGTTTGACGTCCAACCGGACTTCAAAGCGCGACGCACGGACGACGTCGTCGACCGTCAGTTTTCGCGAGACGTCGAGATGGGCAGGCTCCGCCATGGGCTCAACTCAACGATCGGACGGTCTCGACGAGGTCGGAAAGAGGCACGGTCGTGTTCTTCGACTGCCGGGCGGCTTCGGGGTCGGCGACATCGGTCTCCGGCGTCACGGACCGCAAGGTGACGTTGCCTTGTTCTTGCTCGTCCGGACCGAAGAAGACCGCGACCGGAATCGCGTTCCGGGCTGCGAACCGGGTCTGGAGCTTCAAAGTCTCCGCGGGATCGGGATAGACCAGCGTCCGGAACCCAGCCTCGCGGAGTTGGCGCGCGACCCTCATCGCACCCGGAAGCCAGTCCGGTTTCGTGATGACCAAGGCGTCGGCGATCCGCTCCGAGCACTCGGCGGGGACCCGTCCGAGATCCTTCAGGGCCTGCTCGATCCGGTCGAGTCCGAACGACGCTCCGACACAAGGCTGAGCTTCCCCTTCGATGAACACCATGTTGTCGTACCGACCGCCACCCGCAAGGCTCCCGTACGTCCACAAAGGACAGTGCGCTTCGAACACAGGCCCAGTGTAGTAGTCCATCCCACGGGCGAGGCAAGGGTCGAACCGGACGCGGTCGAGGGGCGCACCGGCCTCGACGGCGCATTCCAAGACCGACCGCAGCGCGGCGCAGTCGGCTTCGACGGTCGGAAACGCTTTGGCGAACGCCTCCAGGGCCTCGAAAGCGTCCTTCTGACGGTACGGCGTCAGATCGGACAGGAGGGACAAGATCTTGTCCGAAGCTTTGGCGCCCGCACCTGAAGGATCGACTTTGTCCCCGCCCTCCCGCTCTTTCACGAGCCCCTCCAGGTAGGCCTTGACCGGC
Source organism: Armatimonadota bacterium (assembly GCA_018268395.1). Taxonomy (NCBI): domain Bacteria; kingdom Bacillati; phylum Armatimonadota; species Armatimonadota bacterium. The sequence goes on from JAFDWQ010000001.1 coordinate 669,125, forward strand.
GTCGGATCCTGGCTGGACGGCATCTTGTCGATCGTCCGCACGAACGTGAGTTCGTCGAAATAGGCGTCCGCCAAGAGCGCGTAGACGCCCTTCAGGACACCCCGTGTGTTCACGTAGACCACGGTTTCGGGCAACCCGACCGACTCGAAGCCCTTCAGCAACCAGTACACGGTCTCGGCGTCGGCGGTGCCGAGAGGCGCCCCGACAAAGTCAGCGTCGCACTGGAGGAACTCCCTCCAACGGCCGCGCTCGGGCTTGTCCTGACGGTAAGCGTAGCCGACCTGGTGCCGCGGGAACGGGAGACGGAGCCTGTGCTGCTCGACGACGCGTCTCAGAGAGACCGTCTGGTCAGGTTTGAGGCAGACGTCGTCGCCGTGCTTGTCCGTGAAGCGGAAGGTCGGCTGGTCGCCGACTCCTCCCTGTTTGGCGAGGACGTCGACCGGCTCAAGGCCGGGGGTCTCGGACAGGTTGAAGCCGAGTTGGCGGTAGACGGCTTGGAACCGTGCGAGGATCCACTGTCGAAGAAGGATGTCGTCGGTGAACCTGTCTTGGGTTCCGGGATAGTTCGTCAGCAAGGGATCCTCTTGAAATTGGTCCCCAGGATGAGAGTCGAACTCATGACGTCCGGTTCCACAGACCGGTGTTCTACCACTGAACTACCTGGGGCCGAGCCTCCGCCACGTGCGGGCGGTGAGAGAATTTACCCGCTTCGTTGACCTTGAGCGGGGTCCCTAAGCCGCAGCCCTGAGCAACCTCTCGGCCTCGTCCCGCCGCACGATCGTGTCGAACGACAGGAGCCGTCGCGCCTCTGCGAAACTCGTTTCGCCCTGGACGATGAGCTTGACCGCGGACGATTGCATCGCAGAATAGCCGTACTGGGGCGCCACTTCCCGGATCGACTCGATCGGCCGGTGGTCCGAGATCATTTTGGCGACTTCGCCCGTGACGGGCATGAGTTCGTGGACGGCCATCCGACCGCGGAACCCAGATCCCGCGCATTGGTCGCAACCGATGGAACGCCACACCGGGGTCGAGGCGTCCCCGGCGCCGAACGAGTCCAGAATGTTCGCCTCCTCCAAGGTCGGCAGGGACTCCTCCTTGCAATGGTTGCAGAGGACGCGCAGCAACCGCTGCGACATGATCCCGACGAGCGACGAGCCCAACAACAGCGGGTCGACTCCCATGTCGATGAGCCTCGGGATCGCCGATGGTGCGTCGTTCGTGTGCAACGTGCTGAGCACCATATGGCCCGTGATCGAGGCCCGGACCGCCGTTTCCGCCGTCTCTTGGTCCCGGATCTCGCCGACCAGCACGATGTCCGGATCCTGTCTGAGGATCGCCCTGAGCTGCGAAGCGAACGTGAGCCCCACCTTGTCGTTGACCTGCGACTGGCTGACGCCGTCGATCAGGTACTCGATCGGGTCTTCGCAGGTCATGACGTTGTTCCGGCCCGTCTTGATCTCGTTCAGGGCCGCGTACAGCGTCGTGGTCTTACCGCTGCCCGTCGGGCCTGTGACCAGGAAGAGGCCGTAAGGCCGTTCGATCAGTTGCTTGAAATTGACGAAGTTGACGTGGTCGAACCCGAGTTCGTCCAATCGCTTCAGGCCCACGGCTTTGTCCAAGATCCTGAGGACGATGCGCGAACCGAAGTATCCCGGAAGGACGGAAACGCGAAGATCGACGACCCTGTTGCCGAGTTCGGCCGTGATGCGGCCGTCCTGCGGGACGCGGCTTTCGACGATATCGAGGCCCGCCAGGATCTTGATACGGGTCGTCAGCATCGGCCCGAGCTTGGAAGGGATTTCACGGAGCTGGATGAGTTGTCCGTCGATCCTCAAGCGTATCTCGATGCGCTCGTCTTGCGGCTCGATGTGGATGTCGCTGGCCCGCCGGTTGATCGCATCGGTGATCAACTGGTTCACGAGGCTGACGACGGGCCGGGTGTCCTCTTCCCCGAGGACGGCCTTTTCGGCCCGGCTGACGTCTTCGACCTCCCGCACGTTGAGCATCGCCTGTCGAACGATGTTGTCGACGGCCACGGAGCCGACCGCTTGCTCCTTCGTGTTGAGGCCCATGTCCTCGATGCAGCGCTTCAGCTTGGTCTCGTCGGCCAAGAACGGTTCGATCCGCATGCCCGTGACGTTCCGGACGAGGTCGATCGTCTCGATGTCGTCGGGGTTCCTCATCGCAAGGAGCAACAAGTCGCCTGTGATCCGGACCGGAATGACGGCGTTGTCCCGGCAGACGTCTTGGCTGAGGCGCGCCATCGCTTCGGGATGCGGCGGGTCTTGGTCCAGGTGCCAGCACGACACCCCTTTCTGGGCCGAAAGCGCCTGCAAGAGCAGTTTTTCCGAGACGAAGCCCATTTGGACGAGGATCCGTCCCAGCGGACGCGGAGCGCGGCGTTGATCTTCCAACGCTTCGTCCAGTTGGACCTGCGTCACGACTTTCCGCGAAACGAGAATCTCACCCAGTTGCTTGCGCATCAAGCTCATTGCGACACACGGCCTCTCCGCCCTGATTACATTTTCGGGAGAGCCTGGCCCGATGGCGGACGGCAAGAATGCGGGGATTGGCCGCCGGCCGCCCGACGTCGGGGAACCCCTGCCAGGCGCTTGTGGCGTCAGTGCGGCCTGCGGTGGAACAACTCGGTCGAAGCGATCATCTGGTTCGGGTCGAGTTCGAGGGCCTTGCGGAACGCCTCCAAGGCCGCCTCTTCTTGTCCCAGCCTGCGGTAACAGACGCCGAGGAGCGCAAAGGCCTCCGCGTACGACGGGTTCAAAGAAGTCGCCTCGCGGAACTCCTCCATGGCTCGTTGGATCTGGTCCGTCTCGAACAGGGCCTGTCCGTACCGGACATGGAGGTCAGCGTAGCCAGGACTTAGTTCAAGAGCGTTCCTGAAGCACTCGGCCGCGTCTTCGTAACGGTGCTGCCCCATCATCCGGTCGCCCCGGATCGAAAGGAAGTCAGGGTCGTCCTGGCCGGTCGGGCGGACCTCCCTCAGCTTTTTCGCGGCTTCTTCCCAGCGGCCCGAGTCTGCCAGTTCGATCGCACACTTGAAGACGGGCGTCTCCAGTCGGCGGTCCAATGACACGCCTTGGACGGCGCGGGCCAGACCGTTCGTGTGGTCCCCGCTCATGATCATCATCGAAGCCTGAAAGAGGACGGCCATACCGTAGTTCGGATTGATCCGGAGGGCGGCCTCGACCTCTTCGTTCCGTTTGGAGAACTCCCCGAGCGCCTCGTGGGCGAGGGCCAAGGACATGTGAAGGTCGGCATAGCGCGGCCTAAGGACGACCGCTTCGCCCAAGAGGTCGATCGCAGACGTATAGTCGCCGTCGGCGATCGCCGCCTTTCCGAGACGTCCGAGCGCCCCCGCAAGGTACGACTTCGCCCGCTGGCGCAAGGTCAAGTCGGGTTCGACCGAAGCCACCTGTCGGAGCCCGTCGACAGCGACGGCGTACTCGCCCGCTTCGTACGACCGGAGCGCCGCATCGAACGACTCGTTGCGTCCAAAACCGAACCACTTGCCAACAAACGCCATAAAGGTCTTCCTACGTTTCTCGGGCCCGTTCCGCCTCCTGAGCCGCCGGAGGACTCAGTAAGCGGCCCGATACGCCACGATCGCTGCCGCGACATGGACGTTGAGGGAACGGCCCTTTCCTAACATCGGGACATAGACCGCTCCTGCGCAGTGCCGAAGGACGCTTCCGTAAACCCCGTTGACCTCGTTTCCCAAGACGAAGCACACCCGGTCCGGATACTCGAAGTCCGTATAGCACTGCGCACCATCTGCGATTTCGACGGCCACCGGCGTCCATCCTTCTGCGATCAAAGACAAAACCGCCTCTTCGTGACCTCGGTAGGAGCGGGTTGCGATCCGACGATGATGACCGAGGCTCGTGACGCCGATCATCGGGTCCGGAGGGACGGGGGTATGACCCGACGTCACGACCAGTTTCGCTCCGACGGCGTCCGCGACGCGGTAGAGGCCCCCGACGTTGTACGCGTCGTCCCAGTCCTGTAGAAAAAAGGCGATCTCGACCTTGGGCGGCCGATCCTGTCGGAACGATCGGTGAAGGCGCCGGACTTCGGTCTTGCCCTTGAGGGTCTTGCCTTTCGTTCGAACGGGCTCCACGGGCCGTGTACCTTAGAAAACTGACCTCAGCGTCCCTGAGCTTAGTTGGCCGTCCCTAGCCGTCGCCCGCCACTCCATTGGCCACAGTTCCAGACGGGCGTTTAGAAGAAAAAGGAGCGGTCCTAGACGGTGATCTTCAGGCCGTCGAAACCGACGACCACGCCGAGCGGCCCGAGTTCCCGTTCCAGTTCCTCGTGCGTAGCGTCGCCCATGTGGCTGTGGTGGGTCGTCACGATCTGCGTCGAACCCGTGGCCGTGCCTTGTTTCCTCAGCCTTTCGACGACGTGACGGAACTCCTCGATGTCCAAGTGTCCGTTGTAGGGGGTCAACACGAAGCCCTCGCTACACTCCAAGACGAGGGCGTCCAATCGGAACTCGGTCAAGAACGCCCAAGTGGGTTCGTCCCAAACGCCGGTGTCGGTGGCGTAGAGGACGGTCTTCCCTTCGGATTGGACGATCAGGTTGTGGGTGTCTTCGTCGGGCGAGCCGTGCCTCGCCTTGATCGGGACGACCGTATAACCGCCCGTTTCGACCGGGCAAAAGCTCTTCGTCGTGACCACTTCGATCGGCCACTCGGGATAACGCTCGCGGATTTTGGCCGAGACGACGTTGTTACCGTAGACGGTGAAGCCCGCCATCTCGAAGTCGTTGAACGGGTACAGCGCGTACTGGAGCTCTTCGACCGCGAAATGGTCCGCGTCGGCGTGCGTGAAGAACACCGACCACCAGTCCCGTGCGTCCAGGCCCTCACGCGCGACCTGGGCCCAGGTGTCCGGCCCAAAGTCGATTTTCAGTCCGTCGTCGATGAGCGCGGCCGCCCGGCTGCGGACGTCCTTGCCCCGGTTGGCGCGGGCATGACGGCTCACCCGGGAGTCCGAGTACAACGCCGGGACTCCGTCCGCGCCGCCCGTGCCCAACAGATGGATGACCATGCCAGACCCTTAGAAGTCTTTCAACGACCAAACGACGAGGCCACTGAGCAACTTGGGGTAGTAATAGGTCGATTTTTGCGGCATCTTCTCTCCCCCTAGGGCAATTAGCCTCATGTCATCGACCGTCGGGGGGTTCATCAGGAAGCTTGCAGGCGATCCGTTTTCGACCGCTTCGACGGCTTCCGACTCGATCCGCGTGTATCCGAAAAAGTCCAAGCCCTTGAGCCCCAATACCTTTTCGAAAATGTATCCGTGGAGCACAGAAACGTCCAGACCGTTCAGGAACGGGGTCCCCCCGCCCTCGATCTTCGACGCCGTCCTGTCGAGGTCTTTCACCTTGGCGACGAACCCTTGACCACCTGGCAAGGCCACTCCGAACGCCCGGCCACCTTGGGCTGAAACCGCTTCGATCTCGGACATCAGCGACGCGTTCGCGCATTCCGTGAGTTCAAAGTCCGCCGACATGAGGCTCTTCAAATCGTCCGCGGACATCGGCATCGACTTGAGGATCCGGTGGGTCGGAAGCAGCACCAGTCCAGGATCCGTCATGCTGTCGACCGCCATCATCATATAGTCCTCCGCGACCAGGCCGTCGACGTCGCCCTTCGCTTCCCGGAACGCGAGCGCGGTCTCGTAGCGGTGATGGCCGTCGGCGATCCAAAGCCGCTTGTCCTCCAAGGCCCGCACGAGGCCTTCGACGGCGGTCGGTTCGTCGATGACGTCGAGCGTGTGGCGGATACCGTCTTCGCGGGTGAGCAGGTCTCCGACCTGCCGGCCCGGTGACGACGCGACCAGGGAGTGGACGGCGTTATCGTCGTCCTCGTAGAGTCCAAAAATGCATTCGAGATGGCTGTGGGTCGCCTCGAGAATCCGCAACCGGTCCTCTTTGTGCTTGGGAAACGTCTGCTCGTGGGGCAAGACGACGCCCTTGGCGTAAGGCTCGACTTTGAGCAAGACGATCAACGACGTCCGGGTGAAAGACCTGTCCGACCCGGGAACCTGGAACGTCTGGGAGTAACGGTAGAACGACGGGCGCTCTTCGAGGGCGAGCGTACCGTCCCGGCGCCACTCCTCCAATTGAGCGGCGCTCCGGGCGTACTTGACGAACTTGGACCGGTCGTCCTCCCGTTGCTCGGGAAGGGTCAGTCGGACGACGTTGTGCGGGCTCTTTTCGGCCAAGGTCTCCCGCTCGGCCGGCGAGATCACGTCATAGGGCGGAGCGACAAGGTCTTCGAGCCTGCCGGCGTTCGGCCGGAATCGAAGCCCTTGGAAAGGCCTGACGGTCGCCATGGTTCGGGCAAGATACCCAAGCCCCTGGTAGACTCAACCGAGTGCCCGGCGAAGCCCAACTAAGGGCCTATCGAACTCTCATCGACGCCAGACTCCCGTCCCTCCTGCCGCCCGAGGACGAACCGCCGACCGTCTTGCACCGTGCGATGAGGTACGCCGTCCTCGGTGACGGCAAGAGGATCCGGCCCGCATTCGCCATGGCGTCGGCTTTGGCCGCCGGTGGCACCGCCGACGACGGGATCGAGGCCGGATGCGCCGTGGAACTCGTCCACTGCTTTTCGCTGATCCATGACGACTTGCCCGCGATCGACGACGACGACCTCCGGCGCGGACGGCCGACCGTGCACCGGGCATTCAAAGAGTCCGTCGCGATCCTGGCGGGCGACGCGCTGTTCGCGCTCGCGTTCGACGTCCTCGCCCGGCTCGACCTGTCTCCGGAACGCGTCGTGCGGGCGATCCGGATCCTTGCGGGTTCCGTAGGAAGCCAAGGCCTGGTCGGAGGCGAAATGATGGACGTCGAAGCGGAAGGGAGCCGTCCCGACCTGCCGACGGTGACGACGATCCATACCTTGAAGACCGCGAGCCTGGTCGCGGCGTCGTGCCGACTCGGGGCGATCGCAGCGGGTGCGTCGGACGAGGCGATCGAAGCCCTAGGACGGTTCGGCGGCCATATCGGCGTCGCGTTCCAGATCGTGGACGACCTGCTCAACGAAACGTCGACCGCCGAGACCCTTGGCAAATCCGCGGGATCGGACCGGGAAAGGGATAAAGCGACCTATCCCGCGGTCGTCGGGATCAATGCGAGCGAAGCCGCCGCACAAGCGGAGTCGGCGCGGGCCTACGCCTGTGTGGAGGGACTGCCAGGAGACCGACGCCCTCTCGTCTCGCTTGCGGAGTACTGCCTATGCAGGGACCGCTAGACCCGGCCCAGAGCTTCGGCCCCGTCGCCGAGCATTACGACGTCTTGATGACCCATGTTCCGTACGACACGTGGGTGTCTTACTATCAGCTTCTGCTCGCCCAGATCGGCGTCGATCCGGTCACGGTGCTTGACGTCTGCTGCGGGACAGGCAACGTGACCGAACTGTTGGCGAAGGAGGGCTATCGCATGTCGGGGTTCGACCTCTCGGCACCCATGATCGACGTCGCCCGGCGGAAAGCGAAGGAACGAAAGCTCGACATCCGCTACTACGTCGCCGATGCCGCCGACTTCCAGATCCGAGAGACGTTCGACGGTGCCGTGTCCTTCTTCGACAGCCTCAACTACATCACCGATCCGGACCATGCGGCCAGGGCCATACGTCAGGTGGCCCGGCACTTGAACCGGGAAGGGACCTTCGTTTTCGACGTCAACACGGCCTATGCCTTCGAGCAGAAAATGTTCGACCAAAAGGAAAGCCGGGCCAAAGCCCCGATCCGGTACGACTGGGTCGGCGATTACGACCCTTCGACCAGGATCATCGTCGTCAACATGAAGTTCGAACGGGACGGCCGAACGTTCGAGGAGCGCCACGTCCAGCGCGCGCACAGCCTGGACGAGATCGCCGATTGGCTGGACGACGCCGGGTTCGAGGAGATCGCGGCGTTCGACAGTTACACGCTCAACCCTCCTCGGAAGAAGAGCGACCGGCTCCACTTCACGGCGAAACTGGGCTGACGCCCGTCTTTCTGACAGCGCTAAACTCCGGCGTATGACGCCGGCCCTCGCCGCCCTCGGCCTCGCCGTCCCCCTGTTCGCGAACGGGCCGGTCGAAGACACGACCATCGACTCTGAGAAGCCGGACACGAACTACGGCCGCGACACGTTCCTGGTGTCCGGCCCTGGCAAAGCGGTCTTGATCCGGTTCCCGTCGCTGGCCTGGTCCGATCCTCGGCTGGTTCCGGAGACGGCGACGGTCAGCCTCACCGTCCTCGACCAGGCCCAACCGAAGCTGAAGTCCGTCAAGAGGATCCTCCTTCCGTGGGGCGAAGGCGGTTCGCTCGGCGCGTCGATGCTCCAGCCCAAACTGACGGCCATGCAAGGCGGCGGGGCGACGTGGAACTCGAGCCGTGCAGGCGAGACCAAGTGGGGTTCGGCCGGTGCACAAAGTCCGAACGACGTCCGTGAGGTGACGGGGGTCACGGCGACGACGGAAAACGGGATCGTCAAGATTTCGGGCCTAGGTCCCGTCCTTGCCGAGTTGGCCCGCGACCCGTCCCACAACTTCGGGTTCCGGCTCGAATTCGAGACCAAGACCGCCTTCTTCAGTTCCGAGTCGCCTGAAAAGGGCCCCAAGCTCGAGGTCACGTCCAAGCCTGTGGCGCTGCCCTCCGGCCCTAGATTGACGCTACTGGCGCTTGAACCAGGTTCGGAAGGGAACTGGGAGGCCGTGGTCACGAACGCGGGTGACGCGGTTTCGGCCGGTTGGAGCCTGTCCCTTGACGCCCCGAACGGAGCCAAGGTCGAAGCCACGTCCCAAGTCGCATTAGCGCCGGGAGACACGGGCCGTGTCACGGCCAAGTTTCCGGAACGCACGGCCGGTGCCGTTTCAGCCGTCGTCCGGAACGGAGGCACCGCCGCGACCGAGTTGATCCCTGACGCCACCCTGATGGTCGCTGCCGACGCCTGGCCCGTTCGGTTCGAACTCGGCCCCGAGGCCACGTCGGTCATCGAGAAGTCCCTTGGAAACGAACCCGTCGGACGGTTCCTTCAACGGGTCGTCGCCTGCGTCAACGAAGGCGTGTTCCCACAAAGCCGGACGGCGTCCCACCCCGATGGCTGCCCCTTGCGGCTCAGGCTCGCGGTCACGGACGGTCCCGCGGTGACGGTGAAGGTCGACTCCATCGGGCCCGACCCGTTAGCGGACCTCGTCCGGGCCACGGTCCACGAACTGTCCCCCTTCTCCGGCCTGTGGACGAGTCCACCGGACAGCCCACGATGGCCCGAGACGGGCCTCGGCCGCCTGTCCGACACGAGGGACGACACGGCTTGGCCCTCGGCGTTCCGGATGCCCGCGTTCCCCTATGGCGAACCGACGTCCGACCAAGCCCCGGCCAAGCCCACCGGACTCCTCGATCGGGCCGAAGTCGAGGCGTTCGCCGACATGAAACCGTTAGGGCCGGACGCGCGCAAATCGTTCGTCCCGACCATGCCGAATTCGATGATCCTGGTGATCCAGAACCTCGTCGGAAGCCCGGTCCCGAACGCCCAGGTCGACGTTTACCGGACGAAAGACGGAAAACTGACGACCGATCCCCTCGTTTCGGGACGGACGTCGAAGAGCGGTTACCTGTACGTCGCCCCTCAGGGAGGCAAAGGCCCGTTCGCAGACCTCTCTCCGGACGGGTCGAACGCCTGGCTGCTGGTCCGTGTCACGTCCGAATTCAACACCGAGACCGCGTGGCTCTCGGCCGCGACGGTCTATGCCGAAACGAAGCGGTGTGGCGGAGAAGCCCCCCTCGTCGAGTTGCGCTTGATGCTGCCGTCGGGCAAGGTGAACACGGACACGGACTTCGTCCAAGGTAAGTCCGTCACCGACGACAAAGGCCGCTTCCCCGCCGTCCTGAACGCCCTTGTCGACGGAGACCCTAAGTCCGGGGTCACGTTCGACGGCTCCGCGGGCCCGGCGTGGATCGAGTTCGACCTTGGGCGCGACCGCTTCGTGTCCAGCATCGAGATCGAAACCGACGGGCCGCTGTGGGACAGGTTCACGGTCCAGACCGCGATCACAGGGCAACCCGCGACGAGCCGTACGGACTGGTTCACGGAACCCAACGGCCGCTTCCGGACGGTAGAAAAGGGACAAAAAGTCGGAGAACGGACCGTCGTCGCGTATTCGGCCGCCCCCGTTTTGTGCCGCTACCTTCGGATCGTCGTCAAGTCCGGGCCGGCCGTGAACCTCACCGGCGTCCGCGCCAGGCCCCCGGTGATGAACTAAAGGGCCGTCCAACCACGATAGAACCGCTCACGGGCGGCTATCGCCCGGGCCACAGCGTCGGCTCCGACGACGTTGAGATGGCCCATTTTGCGCCCCGGGCGGCTTTCGGCCTTGCCATACCAGTGGACACGGACGTCCGGGTCGCCCTCAAGAGCGGCCGCAAGACCCTTCCGATAGTCGCCGGCGCCGGGTTGCCCGAGCAGGTTCGCCATGCACGTCGGCGCTCCCTCCGGTTTCGCACAAGGCCAACCCATGACGAGCCGGACGTGTTGCTCGAACTGGCTGACCCCGCCCCAGTCCAGCGTGTAGTGCCCTGTGTTGTGCGGCCGCGGGGCGATCTCGTTCACTTGAAAGCTTCCGTCCTCGAGTTCGAACAGCTCGACCCCGAACAGGCCGTACCCTTCCACAGCCTCGACCGCCTTGATCGCGATGTCGCTGGCATCGACCCCTGCCGGGAAGACGAGGTCGCAGACATGGTCGGTCTGCACGGTCTCCATCGTCGGGAAGGTTCCGACCTCCGCCTCTGAGCGGTAGACCATGACGGCCAGCTCGCGTTTGAAAGGGACGAACTGCTCGGCGAGCCATCCGCCTTCCGACCACAACGGACGGAACGTCTCCAGGACTTCACGACTCCTGACCGTTCTCGTTCCCTTGCCGTCATATCCGCCGAACCGCGACTTGATCACCATGGGAAAGCCGATATCGTCGACGTTGGAGCCATGGTCGTCCGTACCGATCGGGCGCGCCCGTGGCGAAGGAACTCCCGCCTCAGCCATCCGGCCGCGTTGGACGAGCTTGTCGTTGATCTGAGACAAAGTCCACCAAGAGGGTACGACGTCGTCCCGGCGCCCGAGCGAGTCCTGCGCCGACCGGATTTCGGCACCTGGGATGAATTCGTTCTCCAACGTGGCCCGGAAGCACCGCTCCAACACTTTGCGGATCGCTTGTCCGTCCGAAACCGCACCTGGGACGAGGGCAGCGATCTGCGAGGCCGGACAGCCGGTGTCGGGGTCCAAGACAAGACACCTTAGCCCCATCCGCTGCGCTGCCTGGATCGACATCCGCGCCAACTGGCCGCCGCCGAGAAAGCCGATGTCGTATTCGAACTCACTCCCGTTCAAGCGTCAGAGTTTATCAGCACGCCCACGACCGGCCCTTAGTACCTTGGCACGTCGTCGCTTACCCTGCCTTTCGTGTTCCGGTCTCGACCGTGACGACGCTCGAGATGCCGCCCCTGACATTGAACCGTCCGATGACCCTCATCCATCGCGGTGAACAGGCTGCGGAGAGCTCGTCGAGGATCCGGTTCATGACGGCTTCGAAATAGATCCCCTCGTTGCGGAAGCCGTAGTAATAGAGCTTGAGAGACTTGAGCTCGATGCAGAGCGCGTCCGGGACATATTCCAGTTCGATCGTGGCGAAGTCAGGCTGACCTGTCTTCGGGCAGACGCTCGTGAACTCGGGGCAGACGTGGAGGATCGTGTAGTCCCGCTCCGGCGCGGGGTTCGGAAAGGTCTCGATCATGGGCGGGATCGTACCGGGATTGTCGCCCGCACAGCGGCCCAAAGGGGCGGCCCCTACGGTAACCTCCCGGCATGATCGCCGTGGTGTTCCCTGGACAAGGCTCGCAGCGGCCCGGAATGGGCAAGGACCTTTACGGCACCTATGGCCCGGCCAAGGACGTGTTCCACCAAGTTTCCGAGGCGACCGGAGTCGATGCCGCGGCCCTGTGCTTCGAATCGGACGAAGAGACACTGCGCAAGACGGAGAACGCCCAACTGGCGCTGTACACCTGCGGCTTGGCAGCTTGGTTTTCGTTGAAGGAAGGTCTGAGCGCCGAAGTCGACGTGTTCGCGGGTCACAGTGTCGGCGAATACGCCGCCGTCGTCGCGGCGGGCGCGCTTGGAGTCGGTACGGGCGCCATGCTGGTGCGGCGTCGAGGCGAGATCATGGCCGCTGCAGGCCAAAGCAGGCCGGGAACGATGGCGGCCGTGCTGGGGATGGACAGGGCCGACCTCGCGAAAGTCTGCGAGGAGGTCTCTGACAAGGGCGTGTGCGTCATCGCCAACGATAACGCGCCGGGCCAACTCGTCATCAGCGGTGACGTCGACGCCGTCCAGGCAGCGTGCGCCTTGGCCGGCGAGCGGGGGGCGAAACGGACGCTTCCGCTCAATGTCAGCGGGGCGTTCCACAGTCCCTTGATGGACGTGCCCGCACAGGAAATGGGCCAGGCCCTTGCCGAGGCCGGGTTCGGCAGTGTCGCCCAGCGGCACGTGGTCTTCGCGAACGTGACCGCAGCCCGGGTCGAACACGCTTATGAGTGGCCCGACCTTCTGGAACGTCAGCTAAAGTCCCCGGTCAGGTGGACGGAAAGCGTCCACGCCATGGCGAAATCCGGGGTGAGAGTGTTCGTCGAGTGCGGCGTGGGAGAGGTGCTCTGCGGGCTGCTCCGCCGGATCGAACCGGAGGCCAAGGGCCTGAAGGTGGTCGATCCGGCGACTTTGGAACAGGCGAGGTCGGAACTCTCGGCGGTGAACGTATGAGCCGATTCGGAGGCAAGGTCGTGGCGGTGACGGGCGCCAGCCGAGGGATCGGGCGCGAGATCGCGGCCCGGTTCGCGGCCGAAGGCGCGTCGGTCGCGGTGATCGCGACGACCGCGGCGAACGCCGACCGGGCCGTCCAGGAGATCCTGGCTTCGTACCCCGGCGCGACCGTGAAAGGCTTCGGCTGCGACGTTTCCGACTCAGCGCAGGTCGATGCCACCTTTTCGGAGATCGAATCTGCGCTAGGGGCACCTTCCGTCCTGGTCAACAACGCCGGAGTCACGCGCGACACCCTTCTCATGCGAATGTCCGAAGATGACTGGGACACGGTGCTCGCGGTGAACCTGAAGGGCGCCTGGCTGTGCACGAAAGCCGTACTCCGAAGCATGATGAAGGCCCGCTGGGGCCGGATCGTCAACGTCACGTCCATCGTCGGTCTCGGCGGGGCGGCGGGTCAGGCGAACTATGCGGCGAGCAAGGCCGGACTGGTCGGACTGACGAAGTCGACGGCCAAGGAACTGGGCTCCCGCAACATCACCTGCAACGCCGTCGCTCCGGGCTTCATCGAAACCGATATGACGGCCGAACTGAGCCAAGAGATGAAAGACGGGGTCGTGAAAACGGCGCCGCTAGGACGGTTGGGAACATCGTCTGACATTGCCGGGGCCGTCCTGTTCTTGGCTTCGGAAGACGCTTCTTACGTGACCGGACAGACCATGGTCGTCGACGGCGGATTGACGCTCTGACGGTCACCTTGGGAGCGCGGGATACATGTCCCGGCTCATCGCCCGGACGTCCACCAGCCATTTTCCGCCGACCTTGAACATCGACAGAGAGAAATTCTCCTCATAGGAGGACTCTGCCGAAACGTCTTTCGTGACCGCGATCCGGACCAGGGACCGGTCGGGAGCCGGGCGGGTGTCACCGACGATCCGCCAAGCGAAGACGTAGTGCTTTCCGAGCTTGACCGTCTTGCTCCACTCGGCTTCGGTCTGCGACCGGTCTTGTTCCGGCGAATAGTAACTCAGGTCGGCCAGCGTCTTGACGTCGCCTTGGCCGAGCGCTTTCATGAACTTGCCTGCCACCGAGTTCGGCGAGTCCCCTGAGAACGCGAGCAGCCCCAGGATCGCAACGGCGATCGCCGAAAGGACGACGATCATCCAGTTCACCCGACCCGAGGCCCGCATCGCGGTGATTTTAGCCCGAACTAGATGCCTGCCGTGCGGGATCGGATCTTGGTCGCCCCAGGGTCGATCAACCAGACCCCGGAGTCCTTGTGGAGCGAGAAGCTCACCGTGGTATAGCCTCGGCGCCTCGATGCGTACTTGACCCAGACTTCGGCTTCGATCGCCCTCTTGCCGACCCGGCTGATCGAAACGCTTGAACCGGCATCGATGAGACCGGAGACGAAAGCCGACATCTGGCGGGCCTCTTCTGTCGCGTAGTGGGAGCCGAGCGTCGACCGGAGCAGCCGGTCGTCCTTCGTGACCAGGGCCTCGTGGAACCTTGTGACCGTGCTGACCGGCCCCTTGTTGCGGGACAGATAGAACACGCTGAGCGTCAGGACCGACAAAACGAACGCGGCCAGGACGGACGATGCTTGGCGCGACGTCAAGTTCACAGGTAGATTCTACCAACGCGCTGTGAACCCCTGGTTCCACGGCACGTCTGAACCGACAGTAAGTGCAAGGGTAGGCGCAACATGAGTGATTCGTTCAGCCGAAGAGACCTGTTAGGACGGAGCGGCGTGATCGCCGTCGGGCTTATGGCCCCGCCATGGCTCTCGGCGATCGCGAAGGCCGACGTCGTCCGAACGTCCCGTGGAGGCAAGGTCGACCCGGACAACGTCCTCGTCGTCTGCCAACTCTCGGGCGGGAACGACGGGCTCAACACGATCGTGCCCTATGCCGATGCGAGATACCGGGAACTCCGTCCGACCTTGGCGTTGCCGGAAGACCAGATCGTCAAGCTGAACGACGAGTTCGGCCTTCACCCGTCCCTCGCCGCGCTCGGACAGTTGTTCAAGCAAGGCAAGGTCGCCGTCGTCAATAGCGTGGGCTACCCGAACCCGAACCGCTCGCATTTCAAGAGCATGGATATCTGGCAGTCGGCGGATCCGGGCGGAAAGCTCAAGTACGGGTGGATCGGCCGTGCGTTCGACGTCCGCACGGCCTCGGGGGCCCAGTCGCCTGTCGCCGGCATCGGGCTCTCTGTCGAAAAACCGCTGGCCCTTCAGGCGGACCACGCCAGCATCCCATGCTTCGCCAGTCTCGGCGACATCCAAGCGATGGTCGGAGACCCGGACACCGAGCGCATGCTCCGTGCGATCCAAGGAAACGACGCTCAAGGGACGACCAAGGTCATCCAGCAAGCCAACCGGAGCGCACTTGACGCGATGTCCGAACTGAAGAGCAAGCTCGCGAACTTCACGCCGAAACAGAGCTACGGGAACGACGCCTTCGGCCAAGGGTTCAAACAGATCGCCCAGATCGTCGCAGCGTCCCCAGCGACGAGGGTCGTGTACTTCAGTGCCGGAGGGTTCGACACCCACAGCCGCCAAGCGGAGACGCACGCCCGTCTCCTCAAAGGTTTCAGCGACGCCGTCGGTGCCTTCCAACAAGAGATCGAAGCGATCGGAAAGGCGGACAAGGTCATGGTGCTCGTCTTCAGCGAGTTCGGGCGTCGGTCGTACGAGAACGGCTCTTCGGGGACCGACCACGGCAAGGCCGCACCGATGCTGTTGATCGGTAAGAACGTGAAGGGCGGGTTCCACGGCCACAAGCCGGATCTGCAGAACCTCGACGATGGCGACGTCCGGTTCCAGACGGACTTCCGCGAAGTCTATGCGACGGCGCTCGACAATTGGATGGGCGTCGACAGCGGGTCCGTCCTCGGCGAGAAGTTTTCCCACATCGCCGCGATTTGACCGGTCTTCTCAGTCCGGCCCGACGCACGCTCGGGTAACGTTCGCAGACTCGAGCGTGCCTATTCTTAGAAACTCTAAGGCTTGCACGCCAGGTACACCTGGTACGACCATGCGAACGCCCGCCCTCGTCGCCGCCCTCTTCGCCCTACCCTTCGCTTTTGCCGACGGTGAGTTCACGTCGAGCAAGGTCAAACTGCTGGCCCACTTCGACCTGACCCAACTGCAGGCCCGGTCCGGCAACACGTGCTGGGGCTACGTCAGTCCGAGCGGACGCGAATATGCCCTCATGGGTTGCAGCAACAAGACGGCGGTCATCGAGGTCACCGACCCGACCAAGGCCAAGCTGATCGGCAGCGTCCCCCACAAAGACGGCCTTTGGTCCGACATCAAGGTCTACAGGTCGGCCATGTACGTGTCGACGGAGGAAAGCGGCAGCGGGCTCCAAGTCATCGACCTGAGCAAGGTGGACGAGGGCAAGGTGACCTTGGTCAAGACGATCACCTCACCGGGCCGTTCCCACACGATCGCGGTCGACGCCGACGGCGGCTACCTGTACACGTGCGGCTCGCGTGAATCGAGCGGGACGACGACGTGCTTCGACCTCAAGGATCCGCTTGATCCGAAGCAGGTCGGCGCCCAGACCATCACGCCTGTGTACCAGCACGAGGCCCAGGTCGTGACCTACAAGACGGGCAAGTACAAAGGACGGACGATCTTCTTCGGCGGTGGCGAAGGCCGGGGCCTCGAGATTTGGGACGTTACCGACAAGGACAAACCGTCCCTCGTGCGCCGCGTCGCCTATCCGTTCGTAGGATATTGCCACCAAGGTTGGCTCAGTGCCGACAAGAAGTACTTCTACGTCAACGACGAGTTCGACGAGAGCACGAACGGGATCGCGACGAGGACCCTCGTGTTCGACGTGAGCGACATCGACAAAGCCGACCTCGTCTCCACGTACTCGACCGGAAAGCCGTCGATCGACCACAACCTTTACACGCGGAACGACTTCATCTTCCACGCCAACTACACGACCGGGCTCTGGATCTTTGACGGTAGCGAAAGCCCCCTCACGCCGAAGCTCTGCGGCTTTTTCGACACCCACCCCGAAAACGACAATGCACAGTTCGAAGGGGCTTGGAGCAACTACCCTCTGTTGCCGAGCGGCACGGTCCTGATCAGCGACATCAACCGAGGCTTGTTCATCGTCGACGCCTCGGAAGCGACCAAGGTCGCAGTCAAGGTCCTGGACGTCAAGGCCCAGGGGGCGACCGGAGCGGTCGCGGGCGACGCCCTCTCCGAAGCCGACGGATCGGGGCAAGAGGTCTCGGGTAAGGGCGAGGCCACGCTGACGTTCGAAGGCAAGTGTCGCTGGCAGGTTCCGAGCAAACTGTCCTTCGCCGTCCACTCGGCCTCCAAAGGACGGCTCGACCAAACGATCGAACTGTACGACTGGTCGTCCGGCAAGTGGGAACAGGCCGCGACCGGTTCGACCGCCGAAGGAGCCGCGGACTTGACGGCGACGGGCAAGTCCGCCGGGCGGTTCGTCGAGGCGGGGACAAAGGCCGTCCGAGCCCGCTTGAAGGTCAAAGGTGCCGGCGCATGGACGATGAAGCTGGACCAAGCCGGTTGGACGGCCAATCCCTGACCACACCTTCAGGGCTCCGGTCGAGTCAGGACGGACGGGCCGTTCGCGTCCGTCCGCCCCGACGCTGGCGAAGCAAAGGGGTATTCTGATCCTCGCGTCGGGGCATGGCGCAGTTTGGTAGCGCGCTTCTCTGGGGGGGAAGAGGCCGTGGGTTCGAATCCCGCTGCCCCGACCATTTTCGTTTTTAGGCGGCCTTTTGTGGGGCTTGCCCTGATCGGATCAACGTCAGTTCCGCCCGCTCGACGGGTTTAGGCTCCCAAACGGCGAGCTTTTCGGCTAGGGCTTTCAAGGACTTCGGCACCGCTTCCGTAGAAGCCAAGGAACGTGCGAGCGACCGGCGGTGGAGCCGCGGGTGTTCGCCGACCGTCAGACTCCACTCCAAACCCGTGCTCAAGAAGCGTCCCAACGCCGCGTCGAACCGAGACGCTACGTGGGCGCCCAACCGGTCTCCGTCGCAACGGTTCACGACAAGGGCGAGCGGGATTCCCGACCGGACGTTGACGGCTTCGCGCGCCGCCCGAAGGGCCCCCAAGAGAGCGACCGGCTCCGGCACCGTGACCAAGACCACCTTGTCGGCCATCGACAAGGCACGCCGGGTCTCCGAGCAGAGGCCCGGTGCGCAATCGATCAGTCGAAACCCTTCGGTAAGAGCGGGCCATTCGGATCCGTGGTCCGCAGGTGGAACCGTCCACAAGTCCAGGCCTTCCGCCACCGACACCATCGATCCGGACGGCCCTTCGACGCCGAAGGCCAGAGCCAAGGCCGGAGCAAAGGGATCGGCGTCGACGACGGTCACCTTTTGCCCCGAGGAGGCCAAAGATTTTCCCGCTAGAGCGCACAACAAGCTCTTCCCTGTGCCGCCTTTGCAGTTCGCGAAGACGACGGTCTTCATGCCGACCTCCTCAGGACCCGGTCAAGAAGCGATTTGGCACGAGGCGCTTCACCGTCGCGACCGGACGCCGCCCTCGCGACGTCCGAGTCCAGTTCTCCGTACCGTGCCCTGAGTTCGTGGACGACTTGGGACACAGGCGCGGTCCTGACCTCGATCTCCAGCCCTGTATGCAGGGCGATCGCATCGATGCCTGATTGGTCGACAGGCTCCGCACAAAGGCAGTACAGCTTCCCGCCAGAGCAGCATACGGGGAGGGCCAGCGCCGCGACGGCGAGTCCGGCCGGCACTTTTCGGACAGTCTCGGGATCGATCGCGTCCCAATCGGGTTCGGTCAAGGGTCCGGACGGCCCCGTGTCCGACTCAATGCCGACGTCGCCCATCGTATCTTCGAGCACCACGTCATCGAATTCGGCCGACGGCTCCGGAGCATCCGGAACGGTTTGTCCGACCGATTCAAGCGAAAGGTCGGGGCCACCGTCTTCAGAGAGGCCGAGCATAGCTTGGATCTCGGCGGCGGAAAGGACTTCGTCCGACGATTCGACAGCGCCGATCGATGCCTTCGGTGGGTCCGGTACGACAGGTTCCGGCTCTGGCACCGGATTCCCGAGTCCGGCCGTCGCCGCGAACAAAGCCTCGATCTCGTCTTCTGAGAGGGCGACGTCCTCGTCGGCGCTTGAACGAGGAGCGTCCGCTTTTGCTTCGGCTGCCGGACCGCCTGCCACCGAACTTCCGGCGAGCGGCTCTTCGGGTCGGGGCTCATCGGCGTTCAACAGCGACTCGAACCCGTCCTCGGGTCGGGACTCATTGTCCGAGGATTCAAGGAAAGCGGTTTGGTCGTCGTGTTGCTCGAAAGCCCGGATCAGGTCGTCAAGCTCGCCAGACTCGAAGTTTCCGAATTCCTCGAGTTCAGCTTCGTCCGTCTGTCCGACATCGCCGTCATCGCCGGACTCGTCGGATTCGACTTCGGTCAAATCGGGGTTTGCGATCGCGAACTCCATTTCGGCTAAGAAGGCCGACTCGTCCTCGTTGCTTTGACCGCCGATCTGTTCGACCATGTCGGCCAAGACCGCTTCCGCCGCTTCCTCCACGTGCTCGGTCGGCACCTCGTCCAAAGCATCAAGAGGGCCGGTGTCCGTTTCGATCGCGGGTCCCTCGTTCGAAGGGTCGATGGCGGTCGAACGTGTGACCGGTCCGCACCTATCAGAGGATTCCCGGATCAGGGCGACTTCGGCCCGAAGCGAAGCCAATTCGCCGACGAGCCTCTCGACGAGCGATTCGAGTTCGCCGCCGGACTTCCCCTTCGATGCCGCCGCACGGCGCGGCCCATCAGGTCTTTCCGCCTTTTTCGCCTTCGCCGCTCCCGGCATGATCCTAGGAAGATTGTCGGTCTCTCAAGCCGTGTTTTTCAGTCCGTGACCAGGACGAAGACTTCTCGTGGACCATGGACCCCTCGGACGAGGACACCCTCGATATCGGCCGTCCGAGAGGGGCCCGTCACCAGGACCGACGTTTGGTGGCCCGTCCTTTCAATGGCTTCGTCGAGGGTTCCGACGATCGCGGCCCTCGGTACGGTGGCGACGTGCACAGGCGGAGCGAGGCTGCCTAGACGCCGTCCTCCGGTCACCAAGAGGCTCCCGGACTCGGCGACGGCGACCAAGGCCGCCGTGATTCCTAAGTCGGCTTCCCATGGTCCGGCGGGCTCGAACGGGCCCGCTTCAGCGGGCACGTCCACACCAGGATCGACGCTCCACCTCCGGCCTGGGAACGCTGCGAGACCGGCCCGATCGATAGACCGTCCGCCAAGTTCCTCAAATCGCTCCCAGAACAAACCCCAAAGTTCGCCCGCGATCGACGGTGCCCGCCACGATTCGGGCAAAGGCGTATTAAGAGGACCGGGCAGCCTTCCGAGAATGGCGTCACGATCGCCCACGCCACCACCCCCTGAACGTCCGTCCGACCCGCTTCAACCGCTCTCGGTGCACGTTCCAGCCGTTCGGGAAACGCGTGGCCAGCGGCAACAAGGTCAGCGAGCCTCTCCAGGCCGCGTCACGTTCCGCGGTCCAAGCGAAGGCCCGCCAAGGGACGGGGTCGCCTTGGCCGGCCCGGCGCGCTTCCTCCCGAAGCTGGAGCAACATCCGAGGAATCGGGATCGCCACGGGGCAGACCTCCTCACAGGCCCCGCACAGTGTCGAAGCCTTAGCCAAGGCCCCGAGGGCCTCGACACCCTCCAAAGCAGGCGCCAAGACCGCTCCGACAGGGCCGGAATACACATGGCCATAGGCGTGCCCCGATCCTTGGCGGTAGACGGGACAGGTATTCAGGCAGGCTCCGCACCGGATGCACTTCAAGATGTCGCGGTACGGGCCGGACGCGATCCGGCTCCGGCCGTTGTCGAGCAGGACGAGGTGCACGGACTCCGGCCCGTCCAAATCCTCCGATGCCCGTGGGCCTGAGATCAAGTGCGTGTAGACGGTCAACCGTTGACCCGTGGCAGAACCGGCCAGGAGCCGCAAGAACAGGGGCAGATCGGCGTCTCTTGGAAGGAGCTTCTCGATGCCCATTACGGCGATGTGCCTCTTCGGGGCGGTCGTACTGAGCCGGTTGTTCCCTTCGTTTTCGACCAGCACGATCCTTCCGGATTCGGCGATCGCGAAGTTCACGCCGCTGATGCCGACGTCAGCGCGTCGAAACTTGCCACGGAGGTGGTCTCGGGCCTGCATCGCGAGCCCTTCGGGCGACTCCGTGTAGTCCCCCAGCCCGTGTTCGACGAACGACCGGGCGACTTGACGACGGTCCTTGTGGATGATGGGAGTCACGATGTGGCTCGGAGTGTCCCCATCGATCTGGACAACGAACTCTCCGAGGTCGGTTTCGACCACCTCGAATCCCGCGCCCTCGAGCGCGGCGTTCAAGTGAATCTCCTCGGTCGCCATCGATTTGGCCTTGACGACGAGCCGCCCAGGAGCCTTCCGACAAAGGTCGAGAACGGTCTGGCGCGCTGACTCCGCGTCGGCGGCCCAATGAACTGTGATTCCGTTCGCGGTGCACGTTTCCTCCAGTTGGAGCAGCAGCTCCTTCCAATGGTCGAGAACGTACGCCTTGACTTCGGAAGCGTGCTTTCGGGCCGCTTCGGGATCGTCAAAGGCCGCCGAAAGCGCTTTGACCCGGGCGTCGGTCTTGGACACGGACGCCGAGCGGACGCTCTGCACTGTGCCTTCGTCCAAACGCTGGACGAACTCGTCGAAGCCCTTCAGAGACACGAAGCCAAGACCTCCGCAAAATGGGCGACCTCCAACTTTGGTCCCTCCCGGTCGGCGAGACCCTTCAGGTGCGCGAGGCACCCCATGTCGCCCCCGATCAGATCCGTCACGCCGGTCGCTCGGAGGCGTTCGAGTTTTTCAAGTCCGATACCACGGCTCGTCGCGCCGTGGGTGACGCAGAACGCCCCACCGAAGCCGCAACACTGGTCCGCCTGTTCAGGCTGGACGAGTTCGAGTCCAGGGACCAGACCGAGCAGCCGCTCTTGCGACGGCCCAAGTCCCAGCATCCGCCCATGACAGGAGCGATGGAAAACGGCCTTCCGTGGCGATGGCAGGGCCGGCCACGAGGTGACCGAGAGCGGCCCCAGCAGGAACTGAGACAGTTCGTAGCACGGGGCAGGGCCGAGACCGAGCATGTCGTAGCCTTCGTGCATCATCGCCGCGCAGGACGCACTGGGCGTGACGATCGGGACATCGTATCGGAACACGGCTTTCGCCCGCAACGCGATCCGGCGGGCGCTGTCCCAGTCTCCGGCATTGAACGGTGGTTGTCCGCAACAGGTCTGCCCTTCGGCAAACTCTACTTGGGCCCCAGCCTGTTCTAAGACCTTGACCGTCGCGATTCCGACCTCGCCATAGAACGCGTCGCACAGGCACGTCAGCATCAGCTGGACGCGCATGTCCCACCTTGTGGTTGAAAATCGCGCGTTTCGACGCTCTGGGTGATAAGCGGGCCGATCCCGTCGAACGGGACATGACCCATGGCGGCGAACTGCAGCGCCAGGTTCCCCAACACGGTCGCCTCGTCCGGTCCGGAGACCACGCCCAGCCCGGTCGCGTCGGCCAGAGCCTGACAGAACGCTTCGCTCCGTGACCCCCCTCCGACGACACGGAGCCTACGAACGGTCCTTCCGGAAGCCCGCGCAAGCCTGGGCACGTCAGAAGCGATGCAGTCGACCAAGCTTCCCAATGCGGCTTGAGCCCATTCGGCCTCCGTCTGCGGAACCTTGTCGAGCAGAGCCGCACACGCCTCAGGCATCGATTCCGGACTGTAAAGCGTGGGATGTTGAGGATCGAACCTTCCGGTGAACGAGCGGTCCCTGGAATCCAGCCAGTCGCCGATGCTCTCCCGGACTCCCAGTTCGTCGTGGACGCGGTTCAGGACATAAAAGCCGGGGATGTTCTTCAAGAACCGGATGCGGCCGTCGTGCGCCCATTCATTGGTCCAACCTCCAGATTCGGCGCCGTGCCCGGTCTCAGGACGGTCGAGGACGACGCCGAGGAGCGCCCATGTCCCGACGTTAAGGTAGGCGTCTCCTTCGGCCAGTTCACCGACGCCCAATACGGCGGAGGCCGTGTCGTGGCTCGCGACCGAGACCAGCGGCGCGCCCTCGGCCTGCCCGACGATGTCCCCGCACGCGACAGGTTGAAGCGAGGGCGGAGCCGCTCCCAGCAGCTCGAACGCCTCGGTGCTCCACTGACCGTCGAGCCCCATAAGTTGAGTGGTCGATGCTTGCGTCCGTTCGTAGCGACGGACCCCCGTCAGTAAGAATCCGATCAGGTCAGGCATGACGAACCAGTCGCAGCGTCGCAGCAATCCGGGATCTTCTTCGAGCCGTGCCGCCAATTGGTAGAACGTGTTGAACGGTTGGTGGGCGATCCCGGTCAGTTCGAACAACCGGTGGCGGACCGGAACGAGTTCGTCTGCCTTTCGGCTGTGGGTCGGATCTCGGTAAAGGACCGGCCCGAACTCGACGCGGCCGTCCTTGGTCACGAACGCGTGGTCCACCCCCCACGAGTCGATGCCGACTGAAGCACCGTGCGTCGCGGCATAGGCGGCCGCACGCCGGCAGAAACCCAGGATCAGGTCCAGGTCCCAGAACCGGCCCTTCGGAACGTTCGGGACTTGATCGATCGTCGAGAAGACGATTTTGCCGCCGTCGATCTGGCCGTGCGCGTACCGCACGGACGTCGCACCCAGATCGATGGCGACGGCGTTCAGCGCAGGAACCCCTCTCGGTTTCCACCGTCCACAGTGATCACGCAACCGGTCGTCCGTGACGAGGCCTTGTCGTTGGCCAACCAAGCCACCGCGCCTGCGACGTCGTCCGGCGTCACGTCCACTTTCAGCATCGTCCTGTTCCGATAATAGGCTTCGATCTCGTCCGGACGGATGCCGAGGTTGGCAGCGGTCTGCGCCCGCCATTCGTCGTTCCAGATCCCGCTCCCGATCACGACCGCGTCCGGATTGACCGCGTTGCACCTGATCCCGTCCTTAGCGTGGTCGACGGCGACCGAACGCATGAGATGGAGTTCGAACGCCTTGGCCGCTGAATACAGCGCGGCGTTCGAGCCGACGGCGACGCCGTTCTTGGACCCCACTACGACGATCGAACCGCCCGTCCCTTGGTGTTTCATCATTCGGACGGCCCGGGACATCGTCTCGAAATAGGCGGTCATGAGCAGGTCGGACAGCAGCTTGTAATCGCCGGGATCGGTGTCGGCGACCGTACCTCGTCGGGCGTTGCCCGCGTTCACGATGACGATGTCGACACCACCGAAGGCAAGGACGCTTTCGGTGAAAGCCCTGTCGAGCGCGGCTTCGTCGGTCACGTCGCAAACGACCCCTTTCACCGATCCTTTCGCCTTCGTCCCAAGGTCGTTGACGGCTTGTTCAAGCTTCGCTTCGTCCCGGTCGACCAGCACCACGCACGCTCCCAGCGCCGTCAGCGACCGCGCCACGGACTTTCCGATCCCTTGTGCGGCGCCCGTCACGACCGCGACCTGGCGCGAGAGGTCGCTCTCCGGAGGCTGCCGTTTCAACTTCGCCTCTTCAAGAAGCCAATATTCGATGTCGAAGGCTTCCTGTTCTGGCAGCGAGACGTATTCCGAGACCGTCTCCGCACCCTTCATGACCCGGATGGCGTTCCGATAGAACTCGCCCGTGACCTGGGCCTCCTGGGGGTTCTTACCGAGCGCGACCATCCCGACGCCTGGCACCAAGACGATACTCGGGTTCGGGTTCCGCATCGCGGGCGAGCCGGGGCGCCGGCACCGCTCGTAATACGCGGCATAGTCCTTCCGGAACTCGGCGAGAGCTGCTTCCAGGTCGTCTCCCTGACGGTAAACGAGCGGGCGGATCTTGGTCCTGAGGAAGTGGTCCGGACAACTCGTACCCAACTTTGAAAGCGCCCCAGACTTTTCTGAGGAGAGGAAATCCAGGACTTCTTCGCTCTGGTCGACGTTCGTGACGAGTCGCTTGCCCTCGAACATGACCAACCCGCGCAGGCGTGGCAGGAAGCCCGCGAGGAAGCTCCGGGGGTCCGTGGCGGTTTCGACCTCGACCCGCGCACCGAACGGTTCGGCTCCGACCGATTTCGAATCGATGTACTCCTGGGCCCGGTTGATCAACCTAATGGTGAGTTCGTAACACTCTTGCCAGTCGTCGGCCCAGCAGATGAACCCGTGGCTCTGCATCAAGGCACCCTTGATCCCTGGGTTGTCGCGGATCAGGTCCCGGAGCATCAGGCCCAAGTCGAAGCCCGGGCGCTTCCAGGAAAGGAACCCCATTTCTCCTTGCCAGATCTCTTGGTTCAGCCGCTCCGCGTCTTGACTCGCCGCGATCGCGATCACGGCGTCGGAGTGCATGTGCGAGACCGCCCGGAACGGGACATAAGCGTGAAGCGGCGTGTCGATCGAGCAGGCGGTAGGGTTGAGGCCGAAGACGCAGTGGCGGTACAGGTCGATGACGTCGTCCTCGTGAAGACCCCTTTCCTGGGTGACCCGCTCAAGGTCCAGCACTTTGTCCAGATAGAGCGAGGCGAAATTCGCCCGGCTCGCGGAACCGAGGTCGCCCCCCGAACCTTTGACCCAAAGGACTTCGGTGTCCTCGCCCGTCAACGGGTCCGGCATCGTGATCTTGGACGACGTGTTGCCGCCGCCGAAGTTCGTGACGCGCTTATCGGACCCGAGGAGGTTCGAAGCGTAGACGAGCTCCTCGACCGGATCCGTCCTTTGCGATGTTCCAGAGTCCCAAAGGGACGTCAACAAGCTCTCGGACTGTCCGGTCATACAACGATTATGGCCCTTGGCCCTTACGCTTCTTTCTGGACTCTAGGAGCTTTGTCGCCGCGGAAACATGCGTGGTTTCGACAGGATTCTCGGGTACCGGGACTTCGGCCCTTTCCGGAGCCGGTGCCGGCCGGGCCGGCTCTGAGGCTTCGCGGACCGTCCGGATCGTCTCCTTGGCGCGCTTCAGACGCGTCATGGGGACCGTGGCGGCTTGACGCTCCGTCTTCCGGCCCGTGACCCGGCTCCAGCCTGCCGCCAGGATCTGGGCCAGTGGCAAGGCCAACCGGCGGACGGCGATATCGAAGGGTAGCAGGACCGCTGCCGCCAAGAGGAACCAGCCCCAGAGGTCGGTGGCGGTCCGCCCCGTATAGGGCAACGGCCGTAACGCTTCGGACGGATCCTTGAGCCCTTGACCGTTTCCGAGTTGGGCGACCGTGCCAAGGAGCGACGTGTTCGTCCGATAGCTGCGATATTCCGGCGGATAGGCGACCGAAAACCCGCTGGAGGTCACGCGGCGCTGGTCGCCCGTTTCGCCTTCGGCGACGGAGACGATGTAGCTACCCAGTTCGTCGGCTTTGAATTCGGCCGAGAACTCGCCGGGGGCCTCCTGGGTCAAGGTGAGGTCTTGCGAACGCCCCGACGGCGAACTGACGCGGACCGTCGTCTCCGCGCCGCTGACGGGGTTTCCGAGACGGTCGGTCCCTTTGAGCGTGACCTTTCCGACCCCGCCCGCTTGCACGACGTCCACGTCGTAGTCGTTCTGCGTCGCCTTCCGGCTGACGGAGCGGGCGATCTGCCCCCAAAACCGTCCGAACCCGTCCCATCCCATCCAGCGCGACGCCCACCTGGATTGAGCGTCGGACAAGAACGCGTACGACGTCCCCAAGCCGTACTGCCATGACGCGAGGATCGGATCGCGCTTGGGCGAGACGAGTCCGACCCTCGAGAGCGGACGCGGATCGGCCAGGCAGTAGGCGAACAGGGCCGGAAACTCGTTCGAAGCAAAACCTCTCAGAGCCTCCTCGCCCGCCTTAAGCTCTGGCACGAACACCATCTCTTCGATCGCGGAGCGCGACATGACGGCGACGTCTTGCGTGAAGATCGCGGGCAATTTGGCCGCCTTGTTCGCCAAATAAAACCGACCGCCGCCGGCGGTGGCAAGAGCACGGAGGAACGGGACGTCCTTACCGTCACCGATCGCGACGACGGACGTCGTGATCTTGTCCTGCTTCATCTTCGAAACGACGTCGATCGAGTCTTCGTACGAGTCGACGTCGTTCCCATCGGCCAAGAGGAGGAAGTGCCGGACTTTCGAGTCGGAGGCCCTGAGGCGACTGTCGGCGAACCGTACGGACGGACCGGAGTAGATGCCTCCGCCTCCGACCCGGAGCTTCTTGATCTGGGCCACCACCGAGTCCTTGTCCTTCAGTTCTTGGATCGGGGCGACCAGTTCGATGCCGTCCGTGCTACCCGCGACGCCGACACGGTCGAGGGGTGACAACAGCTTCACGGTCTCCTCCGCCGCCTTTCCCGCAAGTTGGAGCTTTTCGACGCCGTCTTCGATCATGCCCATCGACCCCGACGCGTCGATCACGATGAGGACGGTCGTGGACGGATAAGTCTTCCGTTGTCGGATGTTCAGGTCGACGGGCAGCGCCTCAGCGACAGGAGTGCCGTACCAACCTCCGGGAAGGAACGAGTTTTCACCGCCGACCATGACGAGTCCGACGCCCGTGTCCCTCACGGCCGACTGCAAAGTCCGCATCTGCCCCGGCGTCACCAGCGCCGCGTTCAAGTCGTTCAGGACGACCGCGTCGTACGGCTGCACGTCTTCAGGCCGGACCGGGATGCCCTCGGCTCCGAACAACGCGACGTCGATCCCCTGGGCGCGGAACGCGTCGGCCAGTTCGTGCTTCGACGCATCGCCCTGGAGGAGAAGGACGCGTGGCTTCCCACGGACGGTCGTGAAGCTTGCGCCGACGTTGTTCCGGCTGTCCCCGTCCTCCCGGGCCAACACCGTCGCCCGGTACCGATAAAAGCCTGGCTTCAGGAGCTTCTGGTCCAGGACGAACGTCGTTCGTCCCACGTCCAATTGGACCGGTTGCCGGGCGATGACCGTGCCGTCACGGTCGATGACCACGGTCGCGACCTGGCGCACCGTCGAGTCGATCACGACCCTGGACTCGAACGGCTCTTCCGCCCTTCGTTCGCTCGGAGTCCGCATCTCGACGACGGCGACTTCGCTGGGCCTTGGCTTCGTCCCTAGGCCCACAAAGTCGACTTGGACCCCTTCGGTCCCGGCCACTTCGGCCGCTTGTGTGGCGTCTCCGCGGTTCTCGTTCCCGTCGGAAAGAACGACGATCCTCCGCCCCTTCCCTTGCGGCATCGTCGCCATGGCCAGACGCATGGCCGCAGCCATGTCGGAAACCGATCCGTCGACCTTCGACTGGATGCCGCCGAAGGAGCGACGTCCGGCCGGAGCCGAATCCAAGACCGGAAGCGCCCCGAACGCGACCACGCCTGCCAGGTCGTCGTCTCCTAGCCTTTGGAGCGCACCGTTCACGAACGCGTTCGCCGCCTTCTTGTCCTGGTCGGAGACGCTGTCCGAACAGTCGACGACGAACATCGTGGCGGTTCCCCGGTTCGGTTGGCGGGATTGAGGGCCGCACAAGGCGGCGACGCACAAGGCCGCCAGAACGGCCCGGACGACGAAGGCGAAGCGCTTCCGACCCTTCGCCATACCGTGGACGTGGCGCCAACTGAACACGAGCCCCGCGACGACCGGGATCAGGAGCAGGGCGTAAACGGGCGATGTGAAGACCACCTACGACCTCCTCGCGAAGTACCACCACTCGAAGCCGAGTACGGCCATGGCTGCGAGCACGATCCAGCGCCAGAAGTCTTCGAACCGGACTGCGCTCGACGTTCCCTTGACCGAAACCGTCCCCACTTCAAGATCGGTCTTGGGCGCGATGTTCGATTCGACCGGACTCCTGAGCGACGCATAGACGGCCTTCGCCTTTCCGCCGAGGTCGAGCGAGTACTTTCCGACCCTGTCCAGCCCGCGCACGGCGAGCCGGTCGTCCCGAGCCTCGATCGTGTCCCTTCGACCGTCGGGACGGGTCAACCCTGCGTCTTTCCGTCCCATGGCCGGAGCGACGAAAGAGGTGCCTGTCTTGACGGAAAGGGTGTCGGCCGCCTGTCGACCGATCAAGAAATCCAGGGCGTTACCGATCAGGATCGGAAATCCGACGTTCAGCGGGAAGTCCGACTGCATCGGCTCGAACGCCACATAGACTTGGCGAGACTTGCCTTCGGACACGACGACCACGGGGCCGTCCTTTGAATCCACCACGACCCGACCCATCGCTTTGGGCTCGACGCGTTGCATCCGCTCGACGAACACGCCGTCCCAGGACACGCCTTTACCGAGCGGATCGTTCGTACCCTGGATATCGCGCGGCGTCTGGACCGAGCCGGTCGTTTTGACGGCCGAAGTGGGGCCGGCCGCACCGAACGTCAGGACGCCCCTGGCCCGGACCGGTTGCTCGGGCACCCCGTCGAACACGACGATGTCGTAGGCCGCGTTCGAACGGACGGACTCCGGCAAGCGGTCCGCCTTGTCCAAAGTGACCCTCGGGTCGAGCGACAGCGCCTTCTCCAGGAACAGGTCGCCCTTCGTGACGAGCAGCACGTTGACCGAGGCTGCCGGATCGCACAACGTCACCGCCCAATCGTCCGCGGTCAAGGCGCCGCCACGGTCCAGCTTGGCTTCGAGCACCCTGGCCCCGGCGGGCACGGCGACCGTCCGGCCCCAGGTCTGGCCTGGTCCGATCGTCGCCTCGACGCTATCGATCGCCCTTCCGTCGGCGTAGACCGTCACGCCCGTCGCGGCCGGTTCCGAGCCGTAGTTCCGCACGCCGCAATAGACGGACCGTCCCTTCGGGCCTTCGTTGCTCCCGAACGCCTGGACGGCCAGGTTGGCCGAGGACTTCCCATACGGCGTGTAAACGACGTTCGCCTTTCCGGCCGCAAAGTCGTCGACGCGGTTGAACACGCCGTCGCTGAGGACGACGATCTTGGCCGCCTCGTTAGCGGAGGCGATCGCCGAAGCCAACCGGAGGGCTTCTCCCATGTCGGACTCGGCGTCGTACCGTCGGACGTCGGCGAGAAGGGAACGCTGCTTGTCGCCGTCGGATCCGAGCGGGAAGACGACCCGCGGTACCGGGCCGGCCTCGATCAGGGCGATGCGGTCGCCGACCGCGGCCGAACCGATCATTCGGTGCACTTCGGCCTTCGCCTGTTCGAAGCGACTGGGTTTGACGTCCGTCGCACCCATGCTGGCGCTCGAGTCCAGCACGACGACCGTGAGTTTGCCGACAAGACCGCGTTGCTTGATCTGCGGCCGGGAAAGCGCGAAGACGGCCAGGGACAGCGCCGCGAGTTGGAGGACGAGGAGCCAACTGAAGCGGAGCCTCTGAACGAGGGCGTTGGCCCGCACTTCTTCGGTCCGCTCCGGCCAAAGAAAAGTCGCGGGGACTTGGACGTCCCGACGCCGCATCCGGAGCAGGTAGAGGGCTACGATGGCCGCGCCCAACGGGAGGAGCCACAGCAAAGCCGAAGGACTTTGGACGTTCATTCCATCCAGCCCTCCCGCTTTAACACGTCCTTCACCAGACGGTCGATCCGCTCTCCCGCCACGACCTGTGCGTAACGTCCGCCGCTTCGACGGCACTCCTCGGCGAGAGCGTCGGTATGGGCCTTCAACCGCTCGCGGTATTCGCGGAGCGTGAACGAATTGACCGTCAGTTCGGCTTTCGCCCCCGTCTCGACGTCGATCAGCCGGAGGTCTCCTTCGAGGTCCGGTTCGAGCTCGACGTCGCTGAGGACCTGGAGGAGCCAAACTTCGTGCCCCCGACCCGCTAGGCTCCGCAGAGCCCCGACCGCCTGGGGGTGCAAGGCGTCAGAGACGACGACGGCGACGCCTGGACGCGACCGACCCGCGGCGAACTGTTTGAGCTCCGCGTCGAACGCGCGTTGCCCTTCGGGGCCCGTCGACGTCGCCCAGTTCGCTAGTCGGGGATAGGCGACCCGGCCCCTCATCGACCCCGACGGTCGCGATCGGGTCGAGAACATCCAGGGAAGCACGCTGTCCCCTCCGCTCAAGGCCACGTATCCGACGGCGCACGCAAGGGCCTTGGCCGTTTCGAACTTGGACGGTTCGCCGAACCCCATGGACGCGCTCCCATCGAGCAGGACGTAGACCGCAAGATCTTCCTCGTCGCGGTACGTCTTCGTCACAGCATGGCCGAGGCGCGCCAGGACGTTCCAGTCCAAGTGCCG
The DNA here is from genome assembly GCA_018268395.1 of Armatimonadota bacterium. Classification (NCBI taxonomy): domain Bacteria; kingdom Bacillati; phylum Armatimonadota; species Armatimonadota bacterium. The sequence continues at coordinate 700,082 of JAFDWQ010000001.1, forward strand.
AAGGTCGTCGCCTTCCGCATACTCGCGATAGTCGGCGAACTCGATGCTGATTCCCCGGCTCTGGGTCGTCCGCTCGCCACGGACCGAACCCGCGAACTTCCTCCGAGGCGCCAGGCGCAGACCCTCGAGGATCCGAAGCTCTCTCGGCTGAAGGACGAGGTCCATATCGATGAAGGGGCGCGGGTCAGACCCCGACCGGGTCCTTCTTGGCGCCATCGGCGGCGCGGACCGCTTCGTCGACCACTTGGTCGGTCGTCACCCCGTCGGCCTCGGCTTCAAAGTTCAACAGCACGCGATGGCGCAACGACGCCCTGGCCGCCTGCTTCACGTCCTCTTTCGAAACGTTGAACCGACCGTCCAGCAACGCGGCCACCTTGCCAGCCGTGACGATCGATTGCGCTCCCCGTGGCGACGCTCCGTACCGGGAGTACTTCTTGACGAACGGGCACGATTCCGGGCTCTCCGGATGTGTCCCGACGACGACCGAAAGCGCGAAATCGAGGACGTCTTGGGAGACGGGCACGTCCCGCACCGTCTTGCGCATACGCAGGACGTCGTCACCGTGAGCGACGCTCGAGACGGCGACGTCGTCTCCGCCCGTCGTCCGGTTCACCACTTCCGCGAGCTCGTGCTTGGTCGGATAGGGGACCAGGAGCTTGAAGAAGAACCGGTCGAGCTGGGCTTCGGGCAACGGGTACGTGCCCTCTTGTTCGATCGGGTTCTGGGTCGCCATCACGAGGAAGGGCTCGTCAAGGACGTGCCGGACACCGCCGACCGTGACCGACCGCTCTTGCATGGCTTCGAGCAGGGCAGACTGCGTCTTCGGCGTCGCGCGGTTGATCTCGTCGGCCAGGACGAGGTTAGCGAACACGGGCCCCTTGCGGAACTCGAACCCCCTGTCACCGGACTCTGACGTCGCCAAGACGTTCGTCCCCGTCACGTCGGCCGGCATCATGTCCGGGGTGAACTGGATCCGGCTGAACGACAAATCGACGGCCTGGGCCAGCGTCCGGACCAGGAGGGTCTTGCCTAAGCCAGGCATGCCCTCCAGCAAGACGTGGCCGTTCGCGGCCATACAGGTCAAGACGCCTTCGACCGTCTTGTCCTGGCCCACGAACACTTTTCCGATTTCGTTGCGCAACGACTCGAAGGTCGTCCGGAACCACTTTGCCGCGTCCTGGCCGTCAAAAATGTTCACCGGCCCCCTCCGCTGAGCGATTCGAAGTACTCCTTCACCCGTTTCTCCTGGTCTTTCGGGATCTTCCCGGACGCGACGGCCTTTTCCGCGGCGCTCTTGAACTTGGGCAGCACCTTCTGATACGGCACCGAAGACCGGTTGCCGACCTGGGTCGGAGCTTTGATCGTGACCGACCATTGGTCTCCTTTGTCGCGCCAGTCCCCCTTGACCGACGTCGTCGTGGTCTTCCCTTTGTTCTCCCGCTCGTGCTCGCTCTTCACGACCTTGCCTGTGTCGCTGAACATGTCGTCTTTGCCTGTCCCAGGGTTACCGTTCGGGTCTTGCATGCCGAATGCCTCCATCAGGCCCTGCATCTGTTGAGCGCTCATCCCAGCCTGCTCGAGCTGTTTCATGGCCTCTTCCATCTGGCGTTTGATCTCCTCCCGCTTAGCCGGGTCTTTCCAGTCCTTAGCGAACTGTTCCATCTGTTGCTTGAACTGCTCCATTTGCTTCTTGAGCTGTTCGAGCTGTTCCTTCGACATCGGCTGCCCCTGCTGCATCTGCTGGGCGTTCTGCTGCATCTTCTCCATCATTTCCCGGAGTTTCTGGCCTTCCTCGCTCTCCATCAGTTCTTTCATCGCTTGCAAGGCGTCTTCCGACAGTTTCAGCTTCTCGCTCAGTTGTTGAAGCTCCTGCATCTGGCGCTGCATCTCCTGGCGCTGGGCTTCCAACTTCTTGCGCTCGGACTCAGGGAGACGATCGATCCGGTCCATTTCCTTCTGAAGGGCTTCTTGTTGCTTTGAGAGGGCGTTCCGCAGTTGCTCGCGCTGCTCCTTCGAAAGGCCCGCGAGTTTCTCGGCCGTCCGGTCGACGCCCAGGTCTTTCAACTCCTTGTCGCTGAACTTCGACTTAGGGTTTTCAAAACCCTGGTCCTTCATGGCTTTGTCCAAAGCCGATTGCTGCTCCGGACTGAGTTTGAGCCTCTCAAGGTCTTCGGCCTTCACGCCGGCCTCGTCGAGTTTCATGCGCTCGTACTTGCCGAGCGCCGTCTGGGCTTGCTCGACGCTCTGTTCAGCGGACTTTGCCGACTCCTTTGCGTCCTCTTCGGCTTTTTTAGCCAAGTCGTTGGCCTTTCGAAGGGCTTGCTCCTTATTGATCTTGCCGTCCTGGAGCTCCTTCGCGAAGCGGTCGATCTGTTGCGCGGTTTTCTGAGCGTTGGGCGGGACTTCCACCCCCTTCACGGGTTTCTCGACGGGTTTGGCGACCCGTTCGACCTTCTGACCGATCTCCTTCAGTTCCTGCCTCTCGGCTGCGGTCTTCGGGCCGCGGACGATCGGTGAGTTCCCGAGTAGGAAGGTACTGGCGGCGAGCACGGCGCACGCCAAGGCTGCCGCATGCCAGCGACCGAAACGGACGGGATAAAGGCGCTTCGGCTCGACCGACGCGACGGCACGGTTCGCGTCCTCGGCCTGGAGTTCGTCGAACGGGGTCGCGGCGCGCGGTTCAAGGGCCGTGCCTAAGCGGTCCTTCAGGCTCCCACGACGGTCGATGCTGCGGGCCAGGTCCAGTTCTGAAGTCCGTGCCAGGAGTCCGGCGACCAAGCCGGCAAGGGTCCCGGCTCCGGCCACGGCCGCAAGGCCCCGCCAGTCCGCATAGGCGACGCCCGCCCAATCCAGGGCGCTCCAAACAAGGGCCGCTAGACTCCCAGCGGCCAGGCCCATCGCGGCACCGTGCCACCCTTTGAGCAGGCGCACGCGGCGGGCGAACGGTCGGATCTCTTCATGCAGTCCGGGCATACGGTTCCATCTCCGACAGGATCTTTCGACGTTTCCATTCTCCGAAGCCGCCGGCGGCAAGGGCGATCAGACCCATCACCGCGGCTTTGGCCGCAGCCGCCGGAGGGGCGTCGAAGGCGAACGTCGTCATGTTGTACGTCTCTGTCCAACCTTGGGGTAGTCCCCAAGTCCCGATCGCGGACGCCGACTCCAAGATCCCAAGGACGACGATCGGCGCCACCGTGACCATGAACAGGAACAACAAGGTGAGGCGGCGGGCAGCCTCAGGCCCTTGTCGCCACATCAGGGCCGACGACAACCATCCGAACGACCATGCCATCGTGCTCGCCGCGAAGAGGCCGACGATGCCGGCCGCGTTCTCCGGCCCCACCTGCTGGCCCGTTGCAAGGGTTCCGAGCACTTGTCCCACGACCATCGACAGCGTGAGGAGCAACAGGTAAGGGAGGCCCGACGACGGCGTGCCCCTTAAGATCCACTTGACGCTGAACAAGCCGTTCGGCCAAGTCTTCGCGCCGCCGGCAGACGACCACACCGACACGAACGGCAGAAAGACGACGAAACACCACATCAAGGGCCAGACCGCCGTTGGGACTGCTCCCCCCGAACCCGGCAAAGCGATCGTTCGGGAGCCGCCGGTCCCATAAGCCATCAAGAAGGGCACCGTTAAGCAAAGAACGAGGCCGTGGATCCGAAGGCTGAAGGTCTCCTTCGATCCCGCTCCGGTCAGAACAGATCCGGCGCTCAGCAACATGATCTTGGCGACGAGGAGCGTGAACACGCCTGCAGGGATCCACACCGGAACCTTGGTACCGAGCAGTTCGGTCGTTCCCGAAGCCACGAAAGAAGTCGCGAACGGCGTCATTCCGGCGAGCAACGGGAGCGAACCGCCGGGCCGCGCCGCGCCGACAAGGGTGAACGCGGACAGGGCGACAGAGAACAAAAAGGCTGCCAGGTACGACCAGACGACGGTGCTCACGGCCTTCCCCGTCATCACGGCGATCGGGACGGAGATCGCCATATAGAGAAGCCCGTGGAACGAGACCAGGGCATAGGCCGCGACGACGTCGGCCCAAGTCGCGCCCCCAAGGACGACCGAAACGGCCGCGATCGGCAACGAGACGACGAGCAGGATCAGGACGTAGCGATAAGACGCGACGAGTTTGCCGACCAGGAAGTACTTCGGCGACATCGGCGACGAAAAGACAAGGTCGATCATCCGCGTCGTGTACTCCGACACGATCCCGCTCGCGGCGATGACGGGAGCGGACAAAGCGACCATGAACTCCATCATCCCGACCACGACGCCGAAGAACGTCCTCAGCGAGTCTTGGATCTCGGCCACCGAACGGACCCCCGACGTCTGAATCCCGATGTAGAACAGAGACGCGGTAACGATCAGCAGCATCAGGTACCCGGACAAAAACCACGGTGCCTTGTTGCTCCTCAGCTGCGTCCGGTACTCCTTCGTCATGGCCGCGTTGTCGAGGTAGACCCTCCACTGTTCGCGGACCCATCCGGGCAGTCCGGCTACGACGGTCACGGAAGCGCCTCCGTCAATTGAGGGCCCCCGTCGTCACGCGCAAGAAGACGTCCTCCAGGTTTGCCGCTTCCTCCGTGAAGCCGACGACCTTGTATCCGGCCTGGACGACTTTGGCCAGGAGTTCGGCCTGGTCCGTCAATTCGCCGTCGAACTCGATCCGGACCGACGTCGACCCCATGAGTTGTGTCGACGTGACGTGTTCGAGACCGTGCAAGAACATGCTGGCTTCAGGCGCGTTCTCGAGCACACGGATCTGGATCGTCCGAGCTTGCTGGATGCTGCGAACGACGTCTTCGACCGAACCGTGCGTCACCATCCTGCCCTTTTCGATGATGCCGACGGTGTTGCAGAAATCGGCCAGCTCGGGAAGGATGTGGGACGACACGATCACCATCTTGCCCATGCGGCCCATTTCAGCGATCAGTTCCTTGAGTTCCGCCCGGGCCCTCGGGTCTAGACCGCTCGCGGGCTCGTCGAGCAACAGGAGTGAAGGGTCGTGGACGAGGCAACGTGCCAGCGACAACCGCTGTTGCATGCCCCTTGAGAGAGAAGAGGCGTGAGCGTCCTTCTTGATCGTCAGGTCGACCAGTTCGAGCACGTTGTCGATGACCCCGGCCCGCTCTTCCTTCGGCACCCGGTAGACAGTGGCGAAGAAGTCAAGATACTCCCAGACACGGACGTCCTCATAGATGCCGAACGTGTCGGGCATGAACCCGATCTGCCGCCGGACCTGCATCGGGTCCCGGCGGACGTCGACCCCGTTAAGGACGGCCGTTCCCGCATCGGGCTCGAGCAGCGTCGCGATCATGCGGATCGTGGTCGTTTTTCCGGCTCCGTTGGAGCCGATGAAACCGAAGATGTCTCCTGGTTGAAGGTTGAACGACACGTTCTGCACGGCCGTCAACGGACCGAACGCCTTGTAAAGGCCCTGGACTTCAAGCATGAGGTTTGCTCCCCTTCTTCCTTTCCCGCTCGACGTTCCCGACGGTCAAGGCCAACAGGACGGCGCCTCCGACAGCATGGACGACGAGGCACGTGATGACGCCCGCGCCTGCCGGAAGCGTCGCGTCGCCGGCTCGGGGCCAGAGCATCCGGGTCGCAGCGTCGAGAGGATGGTATGCGATGATGAACTCCGATAAGTTTCGGCTCAGGGGGCTAAGGGCCGCTGCGAAGACCGGGAGAACGCCGTAGACGACGAACAGTCCGCCGATCACGGCCGTCAACGCTCCCGATGTCGTCCGGTTGACCGACGAGAGGAACAACGCCATGGCGGCGACGAACCACGCGACGACCAAGCTCAGGACGAAAATGACGGCCATTCCTCCGAAGAAGTTCGCGTCCGGGTTGCCGGGTGCAAGGCCTCGACTTATCCGGACGAGACCGAAGACCAACGCTGGGACGAGCAACGTGATCTCGAGTCCGACCAAGGGCCAGAGGGCGCGCGCCAGCTTCGCCGTCACGATCTGAGGAGCCGTGACGGGGGCGACCAAGAGCAGGTCCATCGTCTTCTTCTCCCGTTCAGCCGCCAACGACGGATAAAGGACGGTCGCGACGAACAGAGGGGTCAAGACGACCAACAGGATCAAAAAGACGCCGGCTTCCAGATAGTCGACGATCTGCATCCCTCCCGCCAAGAGGGCGCCGTAAACGGCCGCGACCAAGAGGCCCGTCACGATCGAATTCGCCTTCCAGTTCTTACCCCTCCGTGCCCGGGCAAAGGGGCGCCACGTCTCGGCCAAGACCGGATTGTCCGCGAAGACCTCTCGGAACGTGGCCCTCACCGGCGCTTCCCCCAGACATAGAGCAGTCTTGTGAAATCGTGCTGCGGATCCACCTTGCCGAGCGTCGATCCAACAGGCAAAGTCGGCACCCGGGCTTCGAGGGCGACCTGACCGGCAAGGGGGGGCGCCGTTCCCGAGTTCCAGTTCGGACGCGCGCTTCGCGACACCGTGCCTTTGACAGGCTTCGAGGCCCCGGCCGCGACGTCTCCGACCTCCAGGCTCGCGTCCCCGAGCCAGATCATGGCCGCTTTGAGCTCGTGACCCGTGTTGTTGTGGAGGACGCCGTCGACCGTGACGGACTTATCGCTGACCGTGGTCTTGTGCGGGAAGCCGATCCCTCCGCCGAGAGTGACCGTTTGGACGATGTCGTACTCTCGGAACGCGAGGTTCGGCACTTCGACCATCGGCGCGACGACCTGGCCGATGTCCAGGAGCCCGGCGTCCTTGGTCGGATCGACGGGCGAATCTCCGAACATGCCCCTGGATTGCGGGGACGTCGCCGTTTCGACCCCTTGAAAGCCCATGTCGTACCGCCCGCCCTTGGGGACGAAGAGCTTTTGGCGGCCGACGAACACGCTTTCGGACGATCCGTCCTGAACGATCAGCACGCCTTGCGTCGAGCGGGCCATGTTCGACGAATACAGTCCCGATGCGGTACCGAAGATCATGCCTGAGAACACCAGGCTCGTGACCGGGAGGGTGATCCAGGCCAGTTCTTTCTTCTTCATGCGCGACAGGACTAGGAAATTGACGGGCACCGCCATCGCCAGGAACGTGAACAAAAGGCCGACGATCTTCCACCAAGCGGGCAACTCCGCCTGGAACGGGTCGCTCGATCCGCCTCGGGGTGCGGGCCCGAAGCGACCGATGTCGCGTTCGTCGGGTCGCCCCAGATAGGCGTCGACCGAAGGAGTCGTCAAGGCGAGGGTCTCGACGAGCCGCCGTTTGCCTTTCCAGGTCGAGAACGGAGCCGAATAGGGGTCGAAGGCCAAGAACACGGACCGGCCAAGACCGTAACTGCATTGGTCGACGAGTTCGACGCCGTCCTCAGAGACCCAAGAAGAAGCGTTCGGCTTCGGCCTGGCCTCGGTGACGGAGAAACCTGAAGCCATCGGGATTCCTGCCAAGGCCGTGATCGATCGCGACGGCCCGACGTTCTTGACGGCGCCCGGAACGATCGGTAGGACGTCGGCCCACCGCGCGTCCCGGAGCCATGGCGCAGAGGCGCCTCCTGGAAACACCACCGTCCCTCCGGACAAGACCCACCGCTTGATCGCGGCGACGGCGTCGTCGCTGAGCCTCTCTGCACCGTCGCCAAGGAACAAGACGTCGAGCCTTTCATAGCCGATCGACCGGGTCGGAGCGCTTTCGGGCTTCGTCGTAGAGTCGATCAGTTCGGTCTTCCCTCCCGATTTGGCCCTGACGACTGACAGGAGACCCTCGGTCGACGACACGACGCCGATGACCCTCCGGTTCTGCTGCATCCCCGACGGCGGGTTCAGATTGATGCTGACGTTCCCGGCACCGGTCTCCAGGACGATCGAGTCTTGACCGTATCCGCGCTGGCCGCTCGAATAAAGGTCGACGACTTTGTTCGCGCCTTTCGGCAGTTCGATCGGATAGAGGGCGCTCCTAGAAGCTCCCTCGATCTTCAGAGTGCCGACCGTGTCCTTTCCTTCATTGGTGACGAAGACCCGGATGACCGAATAGCGGCTGCCGAACGAATCCGTGTCAGGCCAGACCGGCGCGTAGGACAACGAAAGGTCGGCCGCTGACGCCATGCCCGACGCGATGCCGGTAATGCACAGTATCAGCCTCGTTCTCATCGGTTCCCGGCCCTTCGCGCATTCTAGCGCTTGTGAGCGGTCTTTCGTTCCAAACGAAAGGGCCGTTGCAGACGTACCAGGACTTCTAAGCTCCCATAAGCGTCAAGATCGTGACTTCGGGCGGACAGAACACCCGGATTCCAGGACCGACCGTACCGACTCCGCGCGCCACGTAAAGCGGAACCGGGGCCTGACGATAGTAGCCGCGGATGAAGGTCTTGGCGCCGCGAGGCGTGTGCACGGGGACCCCGAACGGGAGGCAGACTTGCCCGCCGTGGCTGTGACCCGCCAGCATGAGCGAGGCCCGACGGTCGATCCGCTCGACGAAATCAGGTTCGTGGAACAGGCAAAGGACGTTCTTGTCCATTCCGGTCTTCAGGAACGTGTGGTCGTCCCGGTTGGCGATGCCGTCGTCGACCCCCGCGACCGTCACGCCACCGATCTCGACCGTCTCGTTCCGCAAGAGCCTGGACCGGGGCCCCTGGAGCCTGGCCTGAAGCCCGCTGATGAGACCTTTCGCATCGCGGACGTCGTATTCGTGGTTGCCAAGGACCGCAAAGGTCGGGATTCCCAGGTCTAGGATCTCCTGAAGTCCTCGGTGGCACTCCCTTACGGAGTCCGGTCGGGACGTCGACGCCAGGTCGCCTCCCAACAGCAAAACGTCAGGACGCTCGTCCGACGCCATACGGGCCGCACGGACCGCACGGTCGGCTTTGGACTTGGAGTCCATGTGAAGGTCGGTGAGAAGCGCGACTTTGAAGCCGTCGGCCGTCCATCGGGGCAGCCCGAGACGGTGCCGTTCGACCGTAAGTTCGTTGCGGTTGTCGACCTGTGACAGGCCCGCGAAAGCCGCGCCTGCTCCGAGCCACTTCAACGCCGCACGGCGGGTGAGCTTTCTCGACACCGTGACTTCAACAGGCCCGTGAGGGTCCCCGTTCCCAAGTCCGGAGGACGGTCCAAGTCCCGATGGCACGTCAGCGACGTTGGTCCCGGACAATTCGAAGAAGTTCGGCGCAACCCTTGCGCTTTCCCATTCGTCGCTTTATAATGATCCGAACGTGAGGCGGCCGGCACAAGAACCGGTTGTCGAACGGGACGAAGCGGAAAAGGCTTCGGCCGGATCCGCTCCGATGAACGGAGGAGGTTCATGATGAAGAAACTGACATTGATCGTGATGGCGCTCAGCGTGCTGGGCATTCTGATGGCTGGCTGCTCCGGCGGCGAAGCGGGCGGCGACGCTGCCAAGCCGGATGTCGCCAAGCCGGCTGAAGGCGAAAAGAAGTAAGCCGAAACGGCTGACGACCACGGGCCCGAAGGCGTTCGCCTCGGGCCCGTTCTGCGTCCGGGCGACCCTCTCCGCCACAATACGGACGTGACCAGAGTCGGCATCGTGGGCTGCGGCAACATCTGCCCGATCTACATTCAAAACCTCACGTCGTTTTCCGGTACCGAAGTCACCGCCGTCTCCGATTTGGACACGTCAAGGGCCGATCGGCGGGCCCGCGAGTTCGGTGTGCCCTGGTCGGGAAACCCCCAGGAACTCATGTCCCGCGACGACGTCGACGTCGTCCTCGACCTTACCGTGCCGAAAGCCCATTTCCAGGTCGCGTCTGCGGCCCTCGAAGCCGGCAAACACGTCTACAACGAGAAACCGCTGGCGGTCGCTTGGGACGAGGGCCGCAAGCTGGTCGGTCAAGCGAAAGCCGCCGGCCTCCGGATCGGTTGCGCGCCCGACACCGTCCTCGGAGCGGGCGTTCAAACGTGCCGGGCCCTGATCGATGCGGGCGAGATCGGGACCCCCGTCGCCGTCCAGGCCTTCATGATGTGTCCAGGACATGAATCCTGGCATCCCGATCCCGCCTTCTATTACGAAGTCGGCGGAGGGCCCCTCTTCGACATGGGGCCGTACTATCTCTCGGCCTTAGTGACCCTCCTTGGGCCGGTCCGCAGGGTGACGGGTTCGACAAGGACATCGTTTCCCACACGGACGGTCACCAGTGAGCCTAAGCGCGGCCTAAAGGTCCGAGTCGAGACGCCGACCCACCTGACCACTGTCCTGGACTTCGTCCAAGGAGCCGTCGGACACCTGACGACGAGCTTCGACGTCGTCGCCCATTCGATGCCCCACATCGAGGTCTACGGTTCCGAGGGAACGCTACAAGTCCCCGATCCGAACGGCTTCGGCGGGCCCGTCCGGATCCGGAAACGAGGGGACGCCGATTGGACCGAAGTCCCTCTGGATCGCGCGTACTCCGAGAATTCTCGCGGGCTCGGAGTCCTCGACATGGGACTTGCCGTCGTCGAAGGTCGTCCCCATAGGTGCGACGGGGAGACCGCGCTCCATGTGCTCGAGATCATGCACGCGGCCCATTGGGCCAGCGAACAGGGGTCACACGTCACGTTGGAAACGCGGCCCGACCGACCAGAACCCATGCCGGCAGGCGTGTTCGGATGACCCCGGCACTGCCTAAACTGGGCTTAGGTTGGAGGGAGGTCGCCCTCTCGCTGGCGTCGTCGTTCCTCCTGGCAACGGGGGCCCTGATCGGGCGCACTTCGGACCTGGCCCAAACGGCGGAGGCGTACTATTCGCTCGTTCCCGCCGTCCGATGGTTCCGGACGGGCGCGGCTGCCCTCGACGTCGCCGTCCTGGTCACGACCTTGACCGGCATCCTCCTCCCTCGTGTCGCACGAGGGACCGTGAGCATCCTCCTCTTCCTATGCCTCACCGGGATCGTCGCGTGTTGGAGCGAACTCCTGTGGGCGCGGCAGTTCGCGCACAGCCATGTCTTCCTGCTTCGAGAGCTTCCGTTCAAGCCCCTTGCGAACTTCGGCTTGGGCGGTGCGGTCGTGTTCGCCACATACGTCGCGTTAAAGATCCCAAGCGGAAAGCTGCCTCCGTGGCAGACCTTCCTCGTCCAGACGTGCATCGCCGTGTCCAGCGCCGCGTTCCAGTTCCTCGTCTGGGCCGCGGTCGGACCCCGTCCGTAGTAGGACCCCATAATCCGGACAGGCGATGAGCAAGCGGATCTTGGTGCCTCTGGCGTTCCTCTTTTTCCTTGGATTTCCCGCCGTAGGGTTGGTCTGGGTCTGGAACGACGCCCACGCCCGCTTGCGCCGTTCGGCCGAACCCGAGGCCCGGATCCTTGTGGAGAAGGCCCTGCAGGCCACGAAGGTCGAAGACTTCGACGTCCTCTCGACGAACGTCTACATCAAGTCCGGGGGCCCGGCGGCCGTCCTCAAGGCCCGGGCCGAGCACGGCGGCCTGAAGTCGGTGGGGACCTTGAGCTACGTTCGGAGCTATGCCGGATCGCGGAGCGACATGGTCTGGCAGTTCGTGGAGTTCAAAGGCCCGGTCACGTTCGATAAGGGCGGCGAAGTCCAAGTCCGCGCGACATTGGGCAGGCACTCGATCAACGTCGTCTGGCTGCTCGACAAACTCGAGATCGACCGCTGACGCCTAGTCCCTGCCCCATTTGTTGACCGCCCACCAGCACGCCTGGTCGTGGGGGACGAACATCGGGTCGGTCAGGACGTCGAACGCAGGGAGGTAACCCAGTTCGCCCCGCCCGTACGACTGGATGCGGCGGATGACCCGCTCGACGTGTTCCCGGGCGACCTTCGTCCGCTCGACGTCGGCAAGGCTCCCTCCGATCCGGTCGAAGGACCGTCGGGCGACCCGCTCCAAGTTGTCGAACACGTGCCTTGCCGGAGCGAGCGCTTTCACCGCCCTCTCGGGTTCGCCTTTGGCATACCACTCGTGGGCCTCCTCGGCGATCTGAACGAACTCGACGGCCGAACGGACGAACGTGGAAACACCCTTGCACCCTTCGTCCCGCACCGACCGGGCCGCCCTCTCGCAGACCTCGATGGCTTGAGGGCCCGCCTCGCCGGCGAACTCTTCGCGGTGGTGGCGCCATGCCAGGAACGGGTTCCCATAAAGGAGGAGCCGGCACTTCAGTCGGTTGCGGTGCCCGTCATGGCCAAAGACGCCCCCGAGTCCGGCTAGACCGTAAGACATCTCTCGGGCCCACTCCTCAGCCTCACCGTAGCCTTCGACGAGTCCCGGCGCCCCGTCGGGGTCGTCCATGATCCTCCTCGCGGCCCGGACTGCAGGCAAGACGGTGTCATAGGCGCCGAAAAGCCCGCATTCCCAAGTCGTCAGGCACGTGCCTTCGAGGTGCATCTCCTTGGCGTCACGGCTGACCTGGCGGACGTTGGCGTCGCTCGGGCCGAGGTGCATCCACGCTGCGTCGTAGACGTGGACGGTCGGGCATCCGACGACCCCGTGACCCGCTTGCGCGAGTTTCGGCGAGCTCTCTTCAAGGCCCCCGAAATATTGCCAGTCGAAGATCAGGCACTCGCGCGGCAGAGCGTCCAAGACGTCAGTGTGCTGGAGGAGCATGTCGCCCCAAAGGCCCGGCCGCCGTCCCTTCGCGACGCACGATTCGGCCATAGCGGAAAAATGCTCGGCATAGATCTCGGATTTCGTCGATCTCGAACACCGCGCGCATTGGGCCAACTCCCATGTCTCGTCACCGCCGATATGGACCAACTCGGAGTCAAAAACGGAAACGACGTCGTCCAAGAGCCGGGTGCAGAACGCCACGAACTCATCGTTCTTGGCACAGCCCTGCATGCCTCCGAAGGGCGTTTCACGGAACTGCGACCCGTACTCCGTGTTCAAGAAGCCCTCCATATGGCCCAGGAGGTTGACGAACGGGACGAGGGTCAGGCTAGGAAACTCGTCTCTCAGTCTCGACACGGTTTCCGGAGTCAGGGACCAGACGCCGTGCGCCCACGGGGCGGACGGGAAGGCGAACCGGTGTTCCAGGTAGAGGCCGAGCGTGTCGTACCCGGCGTCGAGGCTGAAAGCGGCGAACTGGAACATCGCGTCGACGGTCGCGCACTGCTCCCGTGCGAGGTCGAGCGTCCACATTCTCAGGGCCATGGCCCCAGTATCTCCACAGCGACGACGCAAAAAGGGGCCCGTCCTTCGAAGATTCTGCCCCGAACAGGCCCTATTGCTGGGGTGTTGCTTGCTTTTTCTTATCCGCTAATGGCTGTCATCGACTCATCTTGTGCTATGATTTAAGAAATGGGGCCTTTGCAGGCCCCTGAGAAGGACAGACTCATGCTGGGTTCTCTTTACTCTTGCGAGTGCGATCGGCCCGATAACTTTGACGAACGGCCCTAACCATTGTTCCAAGACTCATGGGACTAAACCACGAAGGTCTTCAAAATGAGACGTTGGCCCCGATTCGCTGCGGCCATCGGGAACAAGACACGATCGGGCCCAGTCAGAAGCTAGTTTCGCCTCGACGTCCTGTCGGCGCTATGCCAGTTCGACGGAGACGTCCGTGCAGAACAACCGCCCTTGAGGCGTCAAACGGACCGTGCTTCCCGACGTCTCGAGCCACCCCTTCTGCACCAGCCTTTGGCAGGCCGCCTCGTCGAGGTCTGCCATCCGGGCGTCGATCCCCTCGTTCAACCGGATCCCGAGCATGATGCGTTCAAGGCGCTGGGCGTCGGAGTCCAACGTCTCCACGTCCGTGTAGCCGGGCGACCCCGATTCCACGGCGGCGGAATACCGCTCGGGATGCTTCACGTTCGTCCTCCTGCGCTTGGCCCCGTCCTCCTCGATCGCGCAGCCGACGGCTCCGGGCCCGTATCCCAGGTACTCCTCTCCTCGCCAGTAGCACAGGTTGTGTCGGCATTCTTCACCAGGTTTGGCGAAGTTCGAGACCTCGTATTGTGCGAGACCCGCCTCGGCACAGGCGTCGATCGCGTCCTGGTACATCCGGACCTGGGCGTCGTCGTCCGGAAGGTCGAGCATGCCCTTCAGGTGCAGCCGGTAAAACCGCGTGTTCGGCTCGATCGTCAGGCCGTAGAGACTGAGGTGTCCGGGGACAAGACGGATCGCGGTCTGCAGGTTGTGCCGCCACGCCGACAGCCGCTGTCCTGGGAGTCCGAACATCAGGTCCAGGTTGATCCGGTCGAACCCCGCGCAACGGGCCATGTCGACCGCCGCACCCGTCTCGGTCGGGCCGTGGACACGGCCGAGGCGGATCAGGTCGCCCGTATCGAAGCTTTGGGCTCCAAGGCTCAACCGGTTGAAGCCGGCAGCTTTCATCGATCGGAGCTTGGCCCGATCGACCGTCCCCGGGTTCGCTTCACTCGTTACTTCGCACCCATCGGAAGGCGGATGGGTCTCAAGGACGGCATCTAAGAGCGCGGTCAACGTTCCGCTGTCCAAGAAAGTGGGCGTTCCACCTCCGAAGAACACGGTTTTGGCCGGACGGCCCTTCCAGGGCGACGTCCGGATCTGGTTCAACATCGCCTGGACCGTTCTCGGCACGATGTCGCCGTGCATCGCGTACGAATTGAAGTCGCAATAGCCACACTTGGACGGGCAGAACGGGACGTGGACATAAACGGCGACCGGCCCGGAGCCGGTCACGGTTTCCGGCCCGTCAGAGCGAACCCCAGGCCCGCCAGCATGCCTCCGATCACCGGCACCGCCGGTTGTCGGCACGACAGTCACCCGGACCTCATGGCACGCATCGCTCCGGCATAAGCGCCACCAAGGGCGCCTCCGAGAACGATCGCGAGCACCGCTTTCCCGATCATGGCCCTAGAGTGTATCGGAGCCTCAAGCTTCGACGCGGGCCATCCGTTCCGGTGCCGAAATCCCGAGAAGGTCGAAGGTCGCCTTCAGCGCACTCCGGGTCGCCGCGCAAAGGGCGAGCCTCCATTCCGAGGTTTCCCGGTCTTCCAGATCGACGACCAGACAGGCCTCATAAAAGTGGTGGTACGTCCGGGCGAGCTCGACGGCGTAAGTCGTCAGCCGGCTCACGGCATAGTCTTCGGCGCAACGGCCTGTCTCGTACGGCAGGTCCGCGATCTTCAGGATCAAGGCGCGTTCCTTCCCGTGCAGCCCTTTGTCTGCGGGCAAGACCGGGTCGTCCGGTACTTCGATCCCCGCTTCGCGTCCCCTGTCCATCACGCTACAGATCCGGGCATGGGCGTACTGGACGTAGAAGACCGGGTTCTCGTCGCTTTGTCGTTCGGCCAGGTCCAGGTCGAAGTCGAACGTGGTGTCGTGGTGACGCATCAGGTAGAAGAAACGGGCGACGTCGCACCCCGCGCGCAACTGCTCCGTAGGCACGGCGCCGGGTTTCACTTTCTGCCCGATTTCGGTCATCAGGTCGATCAGGGCGTAAACGTTCCCGTCGCGCTTCCGCATGGGTGCGGGGCGACCGTCTTTCATGAACCGGACGAGTTGGAAGATCAGGACCTCCAACCGTCTCCGGCTCTCCGAGAGCGCCGACCGACAGGCGTCCCGCTCGCCCTCGGACGCGTAGACGACCTGCTCCCAGTCCGAAAGCGGGGTCCCGACGGAGACGTCCCCTCGGGGCCGCTCTTCGGACAAGACGGCCGCGACGACGGCGTGGAGCCGGCCGATGTAGCCATGGTGGTCGGGCCCAAGGACCGTGATCAAGCGGTCGGCGTCCACCGGACGGTTGAACTTGTCGGCGTGATATGCGACGTCACTGGCAATGTAAGTGAGCCTTCCGTCCCGGCGGCGAAGGACGCGGTCCATATCGTCGCCGAACTTCGTGCTCCTTAACCAAAGGGTCGAACACTGGGCGTCTTCGGGACTTCCCGGCTGTCCTTCCCCCTCGTCTTCGTCTTCGACGCCCGTGCCCTGGGGTTCCCGGACGGCCTCCTCGACCACTCCGCCTTTGGCCGTCTTAAGCTTGGTCCGAAAGGCGCCTTCATCGGCCACGCCGACCTCGGTCAAAGCCGCCAAGTGCTCTTGGACCTTTCCGGAGTCGTGGAGCGACTGCTCCGAGAACCACGTGTCGAACGTGACCCCGAACGCCTCCAGGTCGCTCCTCTGTTTCTGGAGCATGAAGTCCTGGCTCCTGTCTTGGAACCATACGACCGATCCGTCGCCTTGAGCGAGCAAGTCCGCGACCTGCTTCGCGACGTCCGCTACGTAGTCGCCTTTGTAGCCCTTCTCGGGAACGGGACGACCTTCGCAGATCGCCTTGACCGATTCGGCGAACTGGCGCATCTGCTCACTGTTGACGCCGTCGTTGATGTAGTACTCGCGGTGGACCGTGTGGCCGGCCGCGGCGAGGACGTTGGCCAGGGTCGATCCGAAGGCCGCGCCGCGGCCCGAGCCGATCGTGATCGGACCGTTCGGATTGACCGAAACGAACTCGACGTTGATCCGTTCGGGACGCGTCCCATTCGGGCGGCCGAAGTGACCGGGGTCGTCCAGGACGCTCCCAGTCGACCGTTCTAACACGTCGGTCAGGACGCGGGCGCAAGCGTCGGGAGCAAGCCTCAAGTTCACAAACCCGGGCCCGGCCACGTCGACGCTCTCAAAACGCGGGTCGGAGCGGAGGCTTGCGGCCAGGAGCTCTCCTAGGGCCCGCGGGTTTTGAGGACCGCCCGCCGCGGCGATCGGTTTCGCCGCCGCCATGGCCCAGTTCGTCGCAAAGTCGCCGTGATCCGGATTCTTGGGATCGTCGACGGCGACGGGCGGCCCATCGACGGACGGAAGGGCGCCCGAAGCCACTAAAGCCTCGATCGCGGTCTGGATCCAACTCGTTACGTCCGCCCGGAGCACGCGCCTAGCGTACCGGCAGGCTCCCGCCACGATCCTCCCAGCGGCGGGACCGGAACGGCCGCCCGATCCGCTCCGCCCTTCGTCAACGTCCTATTGGATGATGCGGTCCCTCCTCGTCGCCCTTCTCGTCATGGCCGTGCCGTTCGCGACGGCTCAGGAGTTTTCCGACAGCGACCGCTACGGGAAGACGTGCCCAGACGTCCTCGCTATGGGGCACGAAGCCTGGGTGGAGTGGTTCACCGATGCGTCCCGGGGGACGCAGAGCACGGCGGGCATGGCAGCAGCGGAGCGGATCTACTCGGAGTGCATGAAGGAGCGCACCAAGGTGCGACTGGCAGGAATGCCCGAGGCCGAAACGGAGGCGTTCCGGAGCCTGGAAGCCAGCCTGGAGACGATGCTCAAGGAATGCGTGACCGCCGGATACGGCTTGACGGGAGGAGGAACGATGTGGATTCCGATGACCGACGCCGCAGGGGTCGGCGTCCAAGAAGCGCTGTGGGACGTGCTCAACCCGGATCTGATCGTGAAAAAGGTCGCGGAACAAGACGCCGTCTGGAACGAATGGAAGCGTGCCGCGAAATCGGTCAAAAAGAACGCGTCCGACATCGACGGCATGGCCGACATCAGCGGTACCGATTCCAAGAAAGCGCTGGCCAGCCTGGACACGGTCTCCAAGGAGTTCGCTAAGGTCGTCCAGAGCGTCCTTTCTAAACCCGCGAAGGTCAAGAAGCGCGTGTTCTACCAGTGCCGGCGGATGTTGGAGATGGTCTCACTGAGCGGCTAAGACCGACTTGCCTCTGACGAACTCATTGACGGCGTTCATCCAGCCTGAGGCGAACCCGTCAGGGTCGCACAAGGGAGAACCGACGAACGCCTGGATCCTCGCAGCCCTCTCATCGACAAGGGCTCCGGCCCGGTCCGATAACGACCGCGCCGTCGCGACATAGTCGTCCCCGTCGCGGCACACGAGGTCGTCGAACCCGCACGCGTGAAGAAGGCTGGCCGACATGCGCGACGAATACGAACGTCCGGTCAAGGTCACCACGGGGACACCCACCGACAGGCAGTCGATCGTCGTCGTCGCTCCACTGTACGGGTAGGTGTCGAGAGCGACGTGGACGCTTGCGACGACCTCACGGTGCATCTTCGCTTCGACGTACGGCAGGAAACGGACGCGTTCCGGAGCGACTCCCCGGTCCTCGAGCCGCCCTCGGATCTGAGACTGCACCCAGGTGTCGCCGGAATAGTGGTACTTGAAGAGGACGTTCGAATCCGGCACGGCCTTCAGGACTTCGGCCCACAGACGGTAGCACTCCTCCGAAAACTTCGAAGGGTTGTTGAACACGCCGAAAACGACGCCTTCGGCCTTCGGGACGGTCGCCGGATACGGAGCTTCATCGAGGCAGAGGAAGCTATGGGGCAGCCGGATCAGGGATTCAGAGTATTGGGTCTCCGTTCCGGTAGGCGCCAGGACGTCGTCGACGATGATCCCGTCCATTTGAGGCAGCCCGGTGGTGCCGGGGTACCCGAGCCAAGTCAGTTGGACCGGAGCTGGCGCCAAAGCGAACACGTCGAGGCGATTGTCCCCCGTATGGCCGCTGAGGTCGACGAGCACGTCGATCCTGTCCATTAAGATCCTCTCTGCGATGTCTTCGGCGCGCCAACGTGCGACGCCCCTCCAACCCTGGAACGACGGCTTCAGACACTCGGAGAAGGCGTCCTCTCGGCCCGAGGTCATATAGGCGAAGCACTCGACGGGAAGACGATCGACCAGAGCGATCAAGAACCGTCCGACAGGATGGTTCCGCAAATCTCCGGACACGAATCCGATCCTCCGGATCTCTTGGAGCCGGCACGGCAAGGGAGGCGCGTCCGACACGGCATAGCGCTCGGCCCATCTTTCGGCGAGTTGGCGGGCTTCGTCGGGTCCGGCGGACAAGGCCGAATGACACCGCATGAGGACGTTGCTCCAGCAACGGTCGCTTCCGGGCCTCAGTTCCATCGCCCTCTTGCTGGACCGGTATGCGGCCTCCGGGTCCCCACCTGCCGACTGGACGAAGCCCATGCGGTCGTGGCCCGACCAGGACTCCGGATCAAGTGCCAGGGCCGTCCGGACGGCTTGGCGCGACTCGGAGATCCGTCCCAGTTCGTAAACGGCTTGGCTCAGGTTGCACAGGGCGTCCACATACGTCGGTTCGATCCGAAGGGCTTCGGAGAAGGCATCTTCCGCCTTTCGGAACTCACCCTTATCCATCCAAGCGGCTCCCAAGTTGTTGTGCGCCTTGGCGTTCGTCGGATCGAGCCGGACCGCCTCTTCTGCCGAACCCAGGGCCATTCCGACCTGCCCCGAACTCCTGAGCGCCGCCGCAAAGTTGCTCCAAGCTTCGGAGTTGTCGGGTTGGGATTTCAAGACCTGTTCTAAGGCGAACGCGGCCTCGTCGGCGCGGCCCAAGGCGATGTACGACAATCCGAGAAGGTGGCGCGCTTCAGGGTCGGCCCCGGCTAGCGGAGCCAGAATCTCGACGGCTCGGACGTAATCTCCGGACCGGTACGCTTTCAGTCCGTCGTCAAAGGTCAAGCCGCCTCAGCCACCCTGTCCTCCCAGACTTTCATCACGATCTTTTCGAACGAGGACGCGAACAGCTTCGCGTCACCAAGCGGAGATGCCGAGAGAGCGGCGCGGGCTCCAGCCCTGAATTCGCCCAGAGCCGAAGGGTCGGAAGCGAGCCTGACGGCCGTGTCGACGAAGCCATCGACGCTGTCGGCGACGAGGTGGCCGAAACCCGCCGTGCGCAAGAAACTGGCGGACATGTTCGACACATAGCGGTCGCCTGTTTTCGTCACGACCGGGACACCCATCGAGAGACAGTCCAGGGTCGTCGTCGCACCGGAATACGGGAACGTGTCCAAGGCGACGTCGACCCCTGACACCGTGGCCAGATGCGCGGTACGGTCGGTGTGACCGATCATCTCCAACCGGTCCATGGAGACCCCGTTCGCGTCGAACTGGGCCGCGAAGTGGCTTCGTGCAGCCGTGTCGCCCAGATAAAAGTTCTTGATGACCATGCGAGAGCCATCGACCGACCGCAGAACCCGGCACCAGGCCTCGACCACCGCCGGGTTGATCTTGGTCGTGACATTGAAGCTGGCGAACGTGACGTAGGCGTTCCGCGCCAACGGTAGCGGGCCGACAGGCGGTAGGTCGTCCCAGCAAGACAGGCACGTGAAGCTGTGCGGCAACCTGTAGACCTGTTCGCTGTACTCGTCCTCCGCCGAACGCGGCGTCACCGTCGGGTCGCCGATGAGGCCGTCGAACTGCGACAGCCCTGTGGTCCCGGAATATCCCAACCACGTGAGCTGGACCGGTGCGGGTCGAAGAGCAAAGGCGTCCAGCCGGTTGTCGGACGTGTGTCCCGCAAGGTCGATCAGGACGTCGATCCCGTCATTCCGGACCTGTTCGGCAAGTGACGCCCCAGAGAGCCCTTTGCAGGGGACGAAGTGGTCGGCCAACGCTGCGAGCTTCTTGGTCTGGCTGTCCTGGACGTCGCTGGAGGAATACAAGTGGACCTCGAACCCCGAGAGGTTGGCCAATAAGGGTTCGAGGAAGAAGCCAACGGGGTGGATCCGGAAGTCCGGAGACACGAAGCCGATCTTTTTGGGAACCTTGTTCCGGATCGCAGGCCGGCTGCACCGAGGGGCATGTCGCACGGCATACCGCAGGGCTTCGTCCCGGATTTCGCTCCCGCTGACGGACGCGTCTCCCAGCATCGACAAGAGAAGGTTGCTATGGACGGCGGACGCGCCCGGAGATTGGGAAAGGGCGTCGCGATAGGCTTGGCACGCTTCGCCAGGGTGCCCCAACACTCGGTAGCACGCGCCGATCGCCGCGAACGACTCAGGGAGCACGGGTTCCATCGTCAGAGCCGCGTTCGCTTCTCGGACCGCACCACTGACGTTGCCCTCTGCAAGCAGCAGGTTCGAAAGGTTGACCCTCGCCTTGGCATGTCCAGGATCGATCGAGACGGCCCGCTCCAGGCTCGCTACGGCCTGTTTACGGTCGCCGGCCTGAGAGTGAGCGTTGGCGAGGTTCACGTAGGCACGGACGTGCGTCGGATCGTCCTGGACGGTCTTGTTCAAGCACACGAGGGCGTCTTCTGTGCGGCCGAGATCGACGAGCTCGGCACCCATGTTGTTCCGGGCCTCTATGAAGTCCGGTCGGATCTCGAGAGCTTTCGCGAAGCGTACGACGGCGTCGTCGGGACGTCCGAGACGGCTGAGAGCGTTTCCGGCATTGAACCAAGCGACCGCGTTCGCCGGTGCATAACGCAAGGCCGTGTCGCAAGCCGAGAGGGCGTCTTCGAACCGGCCCAGTTCCATCAGGGCGGAACTCTTGTTACTGTAAGCGTCGGCGAAGTCCGGCTTGAGGACGAGCGCCCGGTCGATCAGGCTTACCGCGCCTTCGGCGTCGCCGGACTGCATCGCAGCGACGCCGAGGAGGTGAAGGGCGTCCACGTGGTCGGGATCGTCGGCCAAGATCTGACCGTAGACTTGCGCCGCTTCGGGTAGCCGTCCGGCGCGATGGAACTCCAAGGCCTGGGACAGCCTTTCCTCCGGCGACCGCCCCTTCTGTGGGGGTCGGAGGCCGGACGCGTTCTTCATCGCTCGACGGAGCATCGTACTCATGCTGGTGGAATTATCGGGTCGTTGCGTCCGACTCCCACAGTGCGTCCAGCGCGTCCTGCAGGCCCTTGGCCGCTACATGGCCCTGACAGAGGCTCGAACCGGCGACCTGGGCGCGCAACCCGGACCGGATCCGCGCCAGCTCGGCGGTATCTCCGGCCAGGCGGGCGGCCTCGGCCACATAGGCTTCGACCGAACCGGTGATCCACTCGTCCTTCCCGACAGCGGACAGGATCGAAGACGACATTCTCGAGGCATAGCGGTCGCCCCGAAGGGTGACGACCGGCACTCCCATGTGGAGGGCTTCGACGGTCGTCGTCGCGCCGGTGTACGGGAACGTGTCGAGCGCCACGTCGATCTCGCCGTAATCGGCGAAGGGGTCGGGGCCGGAAGACCAACCTCGGACTTCGACCCGGTCTTTGCCGATCCCGGCCGACCGGAACCTCTGGACGATCCGGTCGGCGAACCGCGCTTCGCCCAAGTGGACCGATTTCACGACGAACCGGGAGTCGGGAACTTGGGCAAGGATGTCGGCCCATGCCGCAAGGTTCGGGTCGCTGACCTTCGACATGTTATTGAAAGACCCGAACGTGACGAACCCGTTCTTCAACGCCGGAGACGGCGTGACAGGCGACGGGATCCGATCCGGATCGAAACAGAACAACGAGCCAGGGACAAGGGCGATCGTTTCGGTGTAGCACCCTTCCTCTCCGGGCCGGACGGTCTCAGCATCGGCCAAGACCGCGTCCATCGACGGAATGCCGGTCGTTCCCGAGTAGCCCAGATAGGAGACTTGGAGGGGGGCGAGCCGAGCTGCGAACGCGGCGGCCGACGAGCCGGCCGTGTGGCCCGCAAGGTCGACGGCGACGTCGGCTCCGGCGGCCTCGAAGACGGAGCGGAGGCCCTCGGCGTCAAGGTCGGGTGCGGACACGTAGTCGTCGGCCAGGTCCGCCATTCGCTCGGTCCAACCGTCGCGGACCTTGGACGTGCTCACGAGGACCAAGCGGTGCCTTTCCTTGTCCCAGTTCCTAAGGACGGGCTCTAAGAAATAGGCGACCGGGTGGGCCCTGAAGTCGGGCGAGACGAACGCGACCGTCCGGACGGCACGGGCCGGCCGAACGGGCTTCACGACAGGGTAGAGCGATCGGAACCCTTCGGCCGCGTCCTTGATCGACCCGGCGGTCGCTCGTGACGAGTAGTGCATGGCGAAGACGAGGCCCTGGAGCGCTTCAGCGAACCGAGGAGCGACATAGAGCGCTTGCCGGAAGGCACTGACCGCCCCTTCGGAGTCCCCGCCCTCTAAGAGAGAGTAGCCCAGGTTACTGTGGGCCTGGGGCATCGAAGGCTGCAGTTGCGCCGCCATCCGGGCCGAGTCGATCGACGTTCCGAGCGTGCCCGGACGTCGGAGGCAGGTGCACAACGTGCAGTACGCCGGGGCGAAGACGGGATCGAGCTTGATCGCTTGTTGCAAGGCTTCGACGGCCTCGTCGATACGGTCGACCGACCGATAAGCGTTGCCCAGATTGCTCCAGGCTTCCGCGTCGTTCGGTGCGAGCCGTACGGCCCTTTCGAGCAAGCGCAGCCCTTCCTCCCGGCGGTCGCTCTGGAACACGAGGACGCCGAGAAACTGCACCGCTTTCGGGTGGTCGGGAGAGGCCTTTAGAAACTCGCGGTAGAGGTGCTCGGCCTCTTCGCTCAGTCCTTGGACATGGAACCGTATGGCCGCATCGAGCGTCTCTCGGGCCGTGTAAGCAGGTGCCAACGACATTGTGTTCTGAATTCTTGGCAACTCGCTCTAGGTTTTTGAGGCCAGGGACTGAAGTTGCGTGTCAAGTGGGCCGAGAATCCCGATATGCAGACGCTCGACCTCCAATCGTCGGTCGGTTCGTTCCCGTTCTGGTACCACCGCATCGAACTCCCGGGAGGGGTCACGACGCCGGGCTGGGCGCCCATTTGCCCGCCCGCCTATATGATCCCGGCCGACATGACGGGCATGCGGGTGCTCGACGTGGGAGCGTGGGACGGTTACTGGACGTTCGAAGCCCTGAAGCGAGGCGCGAAGGAAGTCGTCGCTATCGACGATTTCAGCGACTACTTAGGCTCCTTGGAAGAGGACGATCGGAAGGCTTGGGGAACGTTCGACCTCTGCCGTGAAGCCCTGGGCTACGGCGAAGACGTCTGTAAACGGATCGAAATGTCGGTCTACGAAGTCACCGAGGACCGTCTGGGCCGGTTCGACGTCGTGTTCTTCTTCGGCACCCTCTACCATTTGCGCCACCCGCTGCTGGCGCTCGACTTCTTGTCGGCGGTCTGCGACCGCGAGATCTTCATCGAGACGGCGGTGCTCGACGACTTCAG
The DNA here is from genome assembly GCA_018268395.1 of Armatimonadota bacterium. Lineage (NCBI taxonomy): Bacteria > Bacillati > Armatimonadota > Armatimonadota bacterium. The sequence continues at coordinate 723,878 of JAFDWQ010000001.1, forward strand.
CCCGTATCAAGGCGGATTGGGGAAGGGCTATCCGGGAGGACAGCCGCTCATGGAGTTCTATCCGAACAACGAGTACGGCGACAACACGACCAACTGGTGGGCGCCGAGCTTGGCGTGCCTGGGGCTCATGACGATGTCGGCCGGGTTCCCCGACGTCAAAGTCTGGAAACTGAGCGACCAGCCGACCGAACTGCCCCACTGTCGCGGTTTCTGCCACGGAGTCCGGGAAGCGGCGTGAGTCAGCCCTTCAGCCAAGTCCGTAACCGGTCCCTCAGTCGTTTGCCTTCGAACCGGTTGCCGAGCAGCGTCGCCCGGTTCCTCGGTTCGAGGAGCAACCTGACGGGCTTGCCGTCGATCTTCCCGTCCACGCACACCCAGCGTCCGAGGCCGGCCCATGTGTGAGGGTTCGGCCGGAACGAGACAGACTCCACGTGGCTTCGGGCGAGTTCCGTACGCACGTCCCCTCCGAAAAACTCGAGCGAGTCAGGGTGGACGATCAGGAAGCCGACGTCTTCGTGCGGGTCGAGCAGGCTACTGTAACTGGGCCGTGCGAACCCCACGAACGTCCTCTCTGTGCGGTCGAACGGACGCTCGAGGTGCAACCTCCTTTCGACTTCCTTTCTGAGCCCCGCTCCACCGATCGGGCCGAGGAGGTTGGTCGCCAGCCAGAGGACGACCGGAAACCCGATGATGCATAGCGCGGTCGTGCCTTGAAACCCCTCTGAAGGGAACCTCATCACGCCCAGGACGAGGAGCGGGGCACCGACCACGAGCGGCAAGACGTTCCCGATCAGCTTCCGCCCCGTCCCCCAGAGCCGTTTTGTCCCGCCAGGCATAGGTACATTCCCAATATGGCAGAAGCCGGGGTCCGCGTGGTCGTCGTACCGCCAGGAACGCTCGGTCTCCTCGAAGGCCTCCGCTTCGCCGTCCGACCGGACAGTTGGGTGGCCGCCTACCATGATCCGACCCTGAAGCCGGTGTCAGAGTTCCTCCAGGAAAGCGAACCGGACGCCGAAGCTCTGTCGTTCGCCGACCTCATCGGCAAGGTCATACGCGTTCTCGGAATGACGACGGAACGCGTCGCGACGCGAGGTCAGCGCGAAGCCATGGCCGCTTTGGCGTGCGACAGCCTCGAGGGTACGACCACGATCGAGCGGGCCGCGACGCTGCCGGGTATGGCCGCTTTGATCGAGTCAAGGCTCGAAGAGCTTCGCCACTACGGGATCGAGCCTGACGACCTGAAAGGGATCGCCGCTACGGGCGCGCCCGCCCTTCGCGAAAAGCTCGAGGCGATGGTGCGCGTCAGCGAACTCGTGCGGGACTCCATGGAGGTCTCGCACCGCGTCTACGTCACGGACCGGATCAGGGCCTGCTTCGACGCGGACGCCCCTGACCTTTCCGCGGTCCGTCACGTCGTCGCCGTCGCCGCTTCCGAAGACCGTCCCATGTACGACGGTTTCCTGTCCTGGCTGGCACGGCACGGGGTGCCCGTCGACCTGATCGTCTGTCTCGTTCCGGAAAGGACCGACCTTTTCCGGCCGGCCCAGCGGACGGCCTCGAGAAGCGGTGCAAAGTCGACCAAAGTCCTCGGGGAGAGACCCTGGTACTCCGAATTGTTCCGTGGCGTGGCCTCCGACGAACGTCCCACCGTCTCGATCGACCTGGCCCCGGATCCTCTGGCCGAGTGCGAGTGGATCCTTAGGGAATGCCACAGGCTCCATGCCGACGGTCTGCTATATCCGGAGATCGGCGTGTTCGTGCGTGACCCGGGACATTACGTACCCTTCCTCTTGTCTTCCGCCCGGAGGCTCGGCGTCCCCGTCCATTGTTCGAGAACCGTCCCACTGCTCTCGTGCGGCATCGCTTCGACCGTGCTCCGTGCCCTCAAAGGGATCGCGGGCCGCGACGTCCGAGAGATCGCAAGGCTTGCCTTCGGAACTTATTGTCCGACACCCCATGGATCGGCGGACGAACTCCTCGGGCACACGAAAGCGACATGGAGGCACGGGGCCTCGTCCTGGACGCGCCTGAAGGCCTGGTCCGATGTCCGGACAGAGCGGTTGCCGTGGCTCGACGCCCTACTCGCTTGGCGCGACGCCCACCTCGGTGCGACGCTCCCACTCTCGACGTGGCTCGAGGACTTCCGTACGCTCGTCGGAGAGACAGGGTTATGGGAAGCAGCTTCGGAAGGACACCCGGACGTTACGGCGCGGGACGAACGCGCCCAGACGGTTCTCCAGCGCTCGCTCGCCGACCGGGCCTTCGTGTACGACCAGGCCGGGCTCAAAGAGCTGAGCCTGCAAGGATTCGCCTCGCTCGCCGAACGGATCTGGCGGGAAGAGACGGTGACGTTCGAAACGGGCGTCGGCGGCGTTTCGGTGTCGTCCGACATCGACGCGCTGCCGCTCCTCTCGACCTTGTTCGTACCGGGGATGCTCGAGGGAACGATCCCTCGCAGACGTAAGGAAGACCCGTTGTTTCACGATGGCGAAAGGGCGACGGTCTCGGAGAGCACCGGGTCGTTCCTCCCCCTTTCTGCGGACACCGCGCGCACCGAGCGCGACCTGTTCGTCCGCATTTGCGCGGCGGCCCAAGCCGCGCTCGTCTTCAGTTACCCGCTCACGGACGACGACCGGGAGAACGTCCCGGCGTTCTTTCTCGACGAACTGGAGCGGTGCGTCGGGGGCCGTGTGACAAGGCGCACGTTCCCACGGTCCCTGTCCGTGCCCGACGCCGAAGACGCCGTCCTGGACGCCGACCGCCGGATCCGGGAGGCGTTGGACGGACAGCGGGACTATGCCGGGCCAGAGATGGTCAAAGCCGATCGGGCACGGAACGCCCTGCGACCGGACTGGGACGTCGGCGTCCGGGTCGAGGAGCTCGAGACCGCGGGTCGGTGCGCGTTCCAGGCGGCGTTCCGGCACAGGCTGAAAGTCCGGCCACCGGACCGTGCCGTCGGTACGGCCGTCCTCGCCGACCTGCCTCGACGGGCCGGGCTGGTCTTAGCGGCGGACGCGAAGGACGCCGGCCAACGACTTCGGGCCGAACTCGACGCTTTACTGGACGACCTGTCGACGGACATGGCGGACTGGGAACTGGGTCTTCTCCGAGCGACCGGACTCCGGTGGATCGAAGGATGGGTCGACCGCGAGTTCAGGGCGCGCGAACTATGGCCCCGGACCCCAGGAAGCGTCCGCCACGACGTCGGACTGGACGCCGAAGGGTTGCGGTCCGATCCGAAAGTCGGGGACCGGCGTATCAAAATCCTCGCCAAAGTCTCGGCGGTCTACGATATCGGTGGGGTCAGCGTGGTCCAAGACTATTCTCCAGGGGGCCCCGACCTGAGGAACTTCGTCGAGGACCTGGACCAGTCGGGAGAGTCGCTCAAAGAAGGGCTCCTCCTGTTGGCCCAGACCCATCGGAGCGAGCGGGGCGTCGCCATCGAGATCGACGGCGGGTTCGACCGGAGGTTGTTCGGACTGACCCCTTCCGACGCGATGTTCCTTCGGGGCGACGCGACGGCGGGGCTCGCGGTGTACGGCCTGGGATCCAAAGCGACCCTTGTCAACCGTGTCTTTGACCGGTTGAAACACACGGTCTCGGTCCTCGACCGTGCCGATGCCCGCGCGGTTCCAGGTCGGCCCTGCGAGACGTGCCTTTACGGTGACCTGTGCCGCCGCTCGGCCGTTTTCGGGATCGAGACGTCGCCGTTCGGGGAGGACGTCGAAACGTGAGACTGACGGACGAACAGCGGGCCGTCGTCGGCTCGGACGATCCACGTTTCACCGTCCGTGCTGGGGCAGGGTCCGGCAAGACCAAGGTCCTCGTCGACCGTTACGTGCGCCACGTCGTCGAACTCGGACACGGCCCTGACCACATCGTCGCGGTGACGTTCACGAGAAAGGCCGCCGCTGAAATGAAGAAGCGGATCGTGACGAGGCTTCGAGAAGAGGGGCTGACCGAGCAGGCCCAAGCCGCCGAGACGGGCCCGATCCAAACGTTACACGGTTTCTGCGAGCGTATCCTGAGGGAGAACTGCGTCGAAGCCCTGGTCAGCCCCGACTTCGAGGTCCTCGACAGTTCCGATGTCCGGCTCAGGACGGAGGCGGCCGTACGCTCGGCGCTTCTCCAAGTCATGGACGAGGGGTCTTCTCCCGTACGGTTGATCCGGCGGCTTTCGGGACAGGGCGGTAACCAGCGGCCCGGATGGACGCACGCCCAACTGCGGAACATGGTGGACGCGACGATGACGCAGTTGCGCGGGGCCGGGATCGAGCGCCCTGACCTTGCGGCCGGATATGCCGACGTCGAGACGGCTCGGGCGCTCTGGGACAGAGCGCTCCGCTCAGCCCTTGGACTCGGCGAGCGGACGGGCGGACCCTCAGACACGTCCTCGAAGGCCTTGATCGAGGAAGTCAAGGCCTCAGGCGGAAAGCCGCCTTCTTGGCTCAAGCCCTTGCCTGTCGAATCGGAGTCGGCGTCTGCCGAAGACACGTGCGCCTTGGTTCAATTGGCCGTCCGGGCGTGGGAGGCGCTCGAATCGTCGATGGAAGACGACCAGGTCTTCGACTTCCCTCTTCTCGAACGGAAGGCCGTCCACCTTGTCGAACGGTCGGACGTGACGCGGGAGCGTCTGCAGTCGTCGATCAAGGCCCTCCTCGTCGACGAGGCCCAAGACCTCAACCCCGTCCAGTACCGGCTGATCGACAGTCTAGGTGCTCCCAGCGAGATGCTGGTGGGCGACCCACAGCAGTCCATTTACGGGTTCCGGTTCGCCGAAAGGCGTCTGTTCGTCGAACGCTCCGAAGAGCTTCGGAACTATGTCCTGTCCCGGAACCACCGTTCTGGGCCGGGGATCCTGCGCTTTGTCGACGAGGTGTTCGCTCCGACCTGGGGCGAAGGCCACATGCCGATGCGGGCCTTCGTCCCCGAGGGTGACGACCCCTTCGACACGGGCGCCAAAGACTGCGACGGGGTCGAACTCTGGCCGATGGCGGCTAAGGACAATGCGACCGTCGCGGCGCTGATCCACCAGATGGTCGAAGAAGGGACACCGTTACGGAACGTCACGGTCCTGACACGGCGCAATTCCGCCATCTCCGACATTGCGGAACGGCTGGAGTCGGCAGGGGTCCGTTGCCGCAAGGTCGGAGGTTCCGAACGGTTCTTGACGCGTCTCGAAGTGCGCGACCTTGCCAACGCCCTGGAGGCCCTGTGCGACCCGTATAACGACTTCTCCTTCTTGGCCTTGCTTCACGGCCCCATGGTCGGGCTTTCCCTCGAATCGACGGTTCTGGCGGCGGTCCAGTCACCGTCGTACGAGTCCGTCAGGACCCTGTCGGACCTCCCGCCCGAGGACCAGGTCCGCCTCGAAGGGTTCTGGCCCTGGTTCGAGCGGCTCCGCGAGACGGTCGACCGGGTTCCGGCCTGGGAGACGATCGCAGCCCTCTTCAGCGAAACGCCCTTCCTTGATCGTTGCGCGGCCCTGCCTCACGCGGAACAGGCCTTGGCTAACGTCCGCAAGATGCTCTCCATGGCCGTCGCCAGGCCCCAGACCGGAGCGCGCGAGTTCGCAGACCAGATCCACGACATTACGTTCTTGCGGCACAAGGAGGGCGAGGCCCCGGTCACGGACGAGAACGAGGAAGCGGTGACGCTCATGACCGTCCACAAAGCGAAAGGCCTCGAATTCGATACGGTCGTGGTCACGGAGACCCACGAACGCCTCTCTCCCAAGCGGAAGCCGCTCGTGATCGAAGCGCACCGCGGGCTCGTGGCCCTCGGGCTCTCCGGCCGCCACTCGACCGCATACCTCTGGTTGAGCCACCTCGCGACCGAGCGGGAGCGAGAAGAGCAACTCCGTGTCCTCTACGTCGCGATGACCCGGGCCGAACGACGACTGTGCCTCGTCACGTCGGAGCAAGGCAACAACGAGAGTTCGGCCGGAATCCTGGCGGCCCGCGGGGGACTTCCATCGAAGCCCCTTCCCGGCATCAAGGTGCGGAGGATCGGCGATAGGTAGACTCCGCTTATGACCTTCCGGATGGCCGTGGTCCAGTTCGCCCCGGTCAAAGGTGACGTCCCCGCTAATCTCGACCTGATCGCCGCCCACACGAAGACGGCTGTCTCCGAAGGCGCCGAACTGTGCCTGTTCCCCGAAAGCGCGGCCTGTGGTTATGTCCTCGAAGGGGCTGCGCCCGAATCGGCCCTCGCTCCGGAGACCCTCCTCGCGGGCCTGTCGACCCGGCTCCGCGGTCTCACGAAACAGGTCGACCTTTTGGTGGGGTTTTACGAAAAGGCAGACGGGCAGCCCTATAATTCCGCCGCCTACATGAGCCTCGGGCCGGACGGCGACCGGGTCGTCCACGTATACAGGAAGTTCTTCTTACCGACTTATGGCGTGTTCGACGAAGAGCGGTTCCACCAGCGGGGACTGTCGCTCGGGGTCTATGACACGCGTTTCGGTCGGTTTGGAACGCTGATCTGCGAAGACGTTTGGCACTCCGTCCTGGCCACCTTGTGCGCCGTCAGCGGCGCCCAGGTCATGCTCGTCCCCTCGGCGTCGCCCGTTCGCGGCCTCCGGACCGACAAGCCCGGCAACGTGCTCCGGTACGAGCGCATGCTCCGGGCCGTCAGCGAGGAGCACGGCATGTACACGGCTGCGGCGATGCTCGTAGGCGTCGAAGGCGGGAAGGCTTTTAGCGGGGGCTCCATGGTCTTCGATCCGGACGGCGAGAGTATCGTCCAAGCGCCGATGGGAGACGAAGCGATGGTGATCGCCGACATCGATCTCGACCGCGTGACCGTCGCGCGCACCCGGACACCGTTGATCGGAGACCTGCGCGCTTCCTGGGACGCCATCGTCAGGCTCGCGACTTCTGTACCGTGACAAGGCAGGTCTTCGACGCCCAGACCGATCAAGGTGTCCGAGCAGCGTCGGCCGGAAGCACGATCGACCTTCGGGAAGCCCAATAGAGGGCGCCGTACATCGCCAGCATGACGACAGAGTACGACACGACGGTCGTCTCGAGCGACAAGCCGTAACGCCAGGCAGCCCAGAAGCAAGCCCCCATGAGCGCCAGCCCGACCGCGTCGATGACCAGTTGGAGACGTTGTTTCTTCAAGACCGTCAGCGTGTTCAAGACCGGGCCGACGACGAACATCGCCCACCATGTGACCGATTGGATCTGGACGAGGAACCCGGCGTGCTGCCACTTGGACCCGAACACGGCTCCGACGAGCGGTCCCCCCGCCAATGCCAGAAGTCCGAACGGTACCGCCCCGACGACCGCCAACCGCCGCGTGATCCCGTCGAAGGACTGAAGCATCCTTGCCCGGTCGCCCCTAGCCCAGCGGCTTGCCTCGGCCAAATAGACCTGGGCCATAGCCTGGCCCAAGAGGGCGACCGGCGCCCACACGAACCTGATACCGAAGAAGTAGTCGCCCCAGGGCAGGGGCCCGTACAGGGGCGCGATGAGGAAGGCAATGCTCGTGGTGGCGGTGTGCAGGATCATCGCGGGGCCGCCGTAGAGCGGGAACTCGCGGTACGCTTTGGCAGTCTCGAGAACGTCGGCCGTCCTGGGACGGCCAACGGAGCGCAGGCTCCGGACGGCGAGGCTGGCGCCCCCTGCGACCCGGCCAAGAACGTCGCCGACGATCAACCCGGCGGCTCCGACTTTGAGCAGTCCGAGGCCGACCTGCGTTCCGGACTGGGCGATGCCCTGCACAAGGCGCGTCCTCGCGACGTCGACGAAACCCCGGCCCCGGATCGCCCAGTAACTGAAGGTCTGGTACAGCCCAAGGCCGGCCAAGCTCACGGGTACGAGCCATAGGAACGGGACGAGTTCGGGATCGTGGCAGAGGTCTGCAAGCCAACGGCCGCCGAACGCCACGGCGACCGCCGTGGCCAGCGAGACGGCCACGGTCGACAAGAGGCAGGACCATAACAGTCTCTCGGCCGTTTCGTCGTCCTCTGGCATCGATAGTGCCGCTTCATATCGAAGGCACACGACCGGGGCGATGCTCGAAACGATGATCGCGAACGTGCCGAGAGTCGCCGTCTGCTCTTGACCGTAGAGCCGGGCAACGATCGGGCTGACCAAGACCGTCAACGCCTGGCCCGCGGCCGAACCGGCCAGGAGCGCCGCCGTCGCCCTCAAGAACGATCCGCCCCGTGTCTCCGGGTCGAGCCTCTTCCTTATCCGGTCGGCCAGGCCCGCCACGATCAACGCCCCTGTTCGAGGAGGCAGACTTCCGCGAGACCGTGGCAGAGGAGCGCCTGGGCCCAACGGAGGGAGTCGATCCGCATCTTGAACGGGCCGTACTGGCGGAACAGGAAGCCGCCGTCCGGAAACGCCATACGGTTCACGACGAAGTCCGTCAGTTTGTCGACCGTGGCGCGCACCTCCGACTTGACCTCGTCTTCCACGTGCGGACACGTCAAGACGTGGCACAGGACGACGAGGCTCTCACCTGCGCTCGTGGCGTCCAACGGATCGGCCTTGTCCGGCCGCATTTTCGGAAAGCCGTCCGGAAGGAACAGCCGTTCGAGATGGAACATCAAGCCGGCGTGAAGGGCGGCGGCACAGCCGCGGTCGGCCGAAAGGCCGATCAGGCCGTTGAGGACCATTCCGGTGTGATAGTGGTCGATCGGGTTTTCGCCCGTGACGGACCCAGGTGCGGAGTACGTGAACCCCCCGTCGCCCTGCTGGTTTTCGCAGACGAACTGCCCGAGCTTCCAGACGAGCGGCTGGTCTCCGGGGCGTCCACAACGCAACAAAAAGCCCGCCGACTCGGCGCTGATGTTCAGCACTTGACTCTGATCGGAGGGCGTGTAGCTGAGCGCGACCGAGCCGCTCTTGGTGACCGTCCGGTTGAGCGCTTTGGTCAAGAAGTCGCAGCATCCGTGGGCCGCTTCGAGAGCCCAGGATTGTCCGGTCTCATCGTGATAGTCCAGGAAGGCGCTGCCGCAAGAGTGCGTCGTATGGCTGACCGCGGTATGGGCGGGAACGTTCCCGAAGGAAGCCGACCAGTCGAACGGCACGCCCCATCCGATTCCGGCGGGAGCGGTTCCCGGGTGGTCGAGAAGCCACCTGAGGCACGTCTCGGCCTTCCCAAGGCACGCTGGGTCGCCCGTCAACCTGTGAGTCGCGATCCAGGCTTGGGCAAGTCGCGCGGTTCCTCCGGCCGTGGCGGCCTTTCTCACGCCCATCGCCTTGCGCACGCCCATGGGGAAGAGCAGCTCCGTCGCGTAAACGGCCTGGCGCAAAGGCCTCCTCCATGCGTTCTTGTTGGTCCAAAGGACGAACCGGGTCCCCTTGGTGTCGTAAGGGTCGTAAGTTTCGAGCCCGAGCCTTTCTGCAAAGGACAAGGCGCGTTCCAGCGTGGCCTTGGGGGCGGAGACCCTGGCCGTTGCCGGATCAGGAAGCGTCGACCCAGGCTGCACGACGACCGTCAGCGGACGGCGGCCTTCAGCGCCTCGACGACCCTTTCCTGCACGTCCCATGTGATCTTCGGCCAGATCGGCAAGGAGAGGACTTCGCCCGCGACCTGCTCGCTGACCGGCATCGAAACGACCATGTCCTTGTATACGGGCAACTTATGAAGCGGCTTTTCGTAATAGACCATCGTTCCGATCCCGGCCTCGTCGAGCGACTTCTGGACCTCGTCGCGCCGACCGTTCGTCAACCGGATGGTGTACTGGTGGTAGACGTGAGTCCCGTACGGGACTTCCAAGGGGGTCACCACACCGTCGACACCCTGGAGCGCTTCCGTATAGCGCCTTCCCGCAGCCTGCCGGCCCTTGTTCCATTCGTCGATGTGCGGCAGCTTGCACCGTAGGATCGCGGCCTGGAGGGCGTCCAACCGCGAGTTCACGCCGACCATCTCGTTGTTGTACTTCTTGCGCGCGCCGTGCACCCTGAGGACGCGGACGAGATCCGCGGCAGCGTCGTCGTTCGTGGTGAAGAGACCGCCGTCGCCGAAAGCACCAAGGTTCTTCGTCGGGAAGAAACTGAACGCTCCCGCGTGGCCGATCGAACCCGTCTTACGCTCTTTGTACTCCGAGCCGAAAGCCTGGGCCACGTCCTCCAGCACCCAGAGGCCCTTGTCTTTGGCCAGGGCCATCAAGGGGTCCATGTCGACGGGCTGACCGAACAGGTGGACAGGGATGATGCCGCGCGTTTTGGGGGTGATCGCCTTCGCGACGTCCTCGACCCGGAAGTTGAAGGTCTCGGGGTCGATGTCGACGAAGACCGGGGTCGCATGGAAGTGGCTCACGCACTCGCTGGTCGCAAAGAACGTAAAGGGTGTCGTGATGACCTCGTCGCCAGGCTTGAGGCCGAGCGCGTGGCAACCGAGGATCAAAGCGTCGGTGCCGCTGTTCACGCCCACGGCGTGCTTGACTCCCAAATAGTCCGCGACCTCCTTCTCGAACCCGGTGACGTTCGGGCCCATGATGAACTGTCCGGACTTGAACACGTCTTCGACGGCGGCGTTCAGTTCCGTCCAGATCGATTCCGTCTCAGGGCGCGTGTCAAGGATCGGGATCTTCGCGAGCGTGGCACTCATGCCCCCGATTCTACTGGCACGCGGACCATCTTGAACGGGCCGGGAACCGAACGTCCGACTTCCGTGTCACTCTCGACAAAGGCGGTGATCGATGAGAAAGCTCTTGATCGGCATGTTCGTCGTGGTCGCACCGGTCGTGCAGGCCTGCATGTGGGACGACGACACCCTCTCTGCCGAGGCCAAAGGCCTTCCTGACGTCGTCGACGCCATCGTCGGCCGGACCGACGTCAATCCGCCGGAGTACTACGCGCTACGGCTGAAAATCTCCCTGGACCGGGTCGCAATGGACGCCCGAGACTGGGAAGCCTACGACAACATCGCCGTCTCGCTCGACAAACTTGGCCGTGGGGGAGAGGGGCTCGTTTGGCTTGAGACGAAGCGTCAAGCCCTGACCGCTGCGAACGTCCAGCCTACCAAGGATCCGATGAACGACCCTTGGTACCGCTTTCGAGCGAACAAGGGCACCCTCCTGATCCACCAGTGGTTCGCTCAGGGACGACCGGTGGACAAATCCTTGATCCAGAAAGGTCTCGACGAACTCGGGCTCGCGCTCAAGATCAATCCCGATGCTCACTTCGGACGGGAGCGGGTGCAGATCGAGGTCGTCAAAATCTTATCGTTGGAGAAGCCCGATGCCCTTCAGACCCGGTCCGGCGACCTCTGGTACAAGCTCGTCAAGAAGGAGGGTCGGGACAAGGTGCAACAGGGCTTGATCGGCATCATGGCCCTGGGTTCGGGATGGGACAGCCCTGATCTGATCGCGCTCCTTGCCTCTTCGACGGACATGCGAGACAGCCATGTCCGCGACCTCGCCATGAGACGCATCAAGGATCTTGCGTCTGCAGGCCGGACACAGGTCATTGGCAAGGGCGCGGTGGACCATCTTCTCGCCGGATACGGACCACGCGATGAAGACGTACTGGCAAAGCAGTACAGGGCGCTTACGGACAGTGCCCGTCGCTACAGGGACGAGCGCACAATGTACATCCACGCAAGGGTCGCAGAGGGCCGACATCCGGACAACGACCCGAACTTTTGGTCAGGCTACAAGGCCGTCGAAAGACCGAACATCAAGGGTCTAGAGCCGCTCGTGCCGACGGTCTGGCTACAGTCCCACGCCATCGAGCTCGTTCTTGGCGTCGCGGGCCTCTCGATCGTCACCGCCATTGGGCTGTCTATCGGTAAAGCCGTCACCCGATGGAAACGGCTATGAGCCGTGAATCCAGGCTGGAAAGGGGCTTATGAATGAAACAGGCGGCAGACCAAACGGTCTGCCGCCTAGCGAACGGGACCTAGTCTTCGACCTTGCAGCGCACGGCCGCCAGCGTCTGACCGGTCAACCGGCCTTTGACTTCGGCCTTGCCTGTCAACGCGATCTGTGCGAAGAACACGGCCTTGTCCACGACGTCGCCTGACTTGTTCAGGAACTCGGTCTGGGCGTTCGTGGTCACGTCCACTTTCATTCCGGCCGAGCCGTTGAACCCTTCCCATTCGCTCAGTGAGAGGCTGAACGTTCCCGCATTCGGGTCCGCGACGGAGACGCTTCCTTTTGCTTCGGCTTCGTGGCCACCGCCACCGCCGCCACCGCCGTTGCCGTCATCGTCGTCCAGTTTCGCCTTGGCCGCCGCGAACACGTTGGTGTCGCCGTTGTACGTCCCTTCGAGTTCGACGTCAGCCGCCGTCGGCAAGGCCGCGAAGAACTCCTCGGCCGTCATCCGGACGCCATGACGGGAGCGGAACACGGTGTTCGCGCTCGTCGTGACGAGGACGACTGCTTCCTTCGGGACGAAACCGGATGCTTGGCGCACCTTGATCTTGAACGTTCCGGCCGGCTTGTTCACGTCCTGCGGAGCGCCTTTCGCCTCAGACGGGTGGTTCCCGGTCTGGCCTTCGATCTTGACCGCAGTCGCCTTCAGGGCCCGGACTCCGATCGAGAAAGTCCCACGCACTTCGACGCGCTTGCCATTGGCCAGGACAGGGTTCGGATCACCGTTACCGTTGAAAACGGCCGTATTGGCGTCCATGTACACCTGGAAAGAGCGGCCGCCTTGGGTCAATGTGAACCGAAGGTCGGGTGCCGTGCCGGTCAGGCCGCTCACGGTGCCGTGATAGTCCTCGTTGACGTGCCTGCGGTCGTCGCTCAGGCCGTTGCCGTTCGATTCGCGCAACACCGGCGTGATCTTTCCTGCGGATTCGACCCAGTTCGCGAGGTCGAAGTCGACGATCAAACGGTCGTCGACCGAGCCGAGGTTCTTCGGCGAACTGAACGCGAGGGTCAGCTTCGATCTGCCCGCGCCGGCGTCGAGACTGTCGGCGAACTGGAGGGCCGTACCGCTCGAGGCTCCCTGACGGAACACCGTGACGTCCTTTCCAAGCGTGACGCTTACGGACGTGAACGGTCCGCCCGTCACGTTCGCCATGGAGAAGAACTGGAACTTCTGTCCACCGCCGTCGCGCAGCGACCGAAGATCGGTGACGATTCCGGCCGCGTCTTCGAACGAAGTCTGGGAACCTGCGGCCGAGTTGACTTCGACCTTATAGACCGTCACCCAGACGTGGTCGTTCCCGTCCATGCTGTCCGTGGCGAACAGGGCAAAGGAGCCGCCTCCGCCGCCTCCCCCACCGCCGGAAGAGGATCCGCCCCCACAGCCGAGGGCTCCCAAAAGAGTCGCCGTCAGAACGGCCGAAAACAACAACAGCGATCGTTTCATCGTCACACCACCAGACTAGAGGCAGTCACCTTCGGCGCTGATACCTCAGTCCGTTGACTCTTGATACGCCGTGAGCTGCTCGATGTGATACACATCGTGCCCGACCATGGAGTTCGCCGTGTCCATGACACTCATCGGACCCCGCTCTTCATGGACGGCCGTCGCCTTCCATTGCTCGTCGGAGAGCGTCATGAGCCACTCGACGGTTTTCTTCCTCGCTTCCTCGAATTCCGCCAATTTGGCCATCAGGTCGCACGACGCATAGCCGTTGTCCAGCGCCATCTGCTCTTCGTCATAGGCTTTGATCGCTGATCCCGGAGCCTCCACGCACTGCTTCATCCGACCGAGCAAGATCGGCTCCCAGTCGGCCATATGGGCGACGACTTCCCGTGGCGTGAACCGACCAGGGTGGGTGGGGACGTCCTTCAGGTTCGACGGCATGGCCTGGACGGCACGGCGCAAGATGTGGGGCGAGAGCGTCAGTCCAGGGAAGAGGTAAGGCTTCACACGTGCATTCTTAGCCCGACGAAGGAGCATACTGGGTCTGATGACACCGATCCTGCTCGCGGCGATCCTCGCTCCCGCCCAAGACCAGGCGCTGCGGCTTCCGGCCCTGTTCTCCGACCACATGGTCTTCCAGCGCCGTTCGAAAGCGCACTTCTGGGGCTGGGGGAAACCGGGCGAAAAGGTCACGGTGAAGGTCGGCTGGACACCGAAAGCCTGGTCGACCGAAGTCGGCCCGAAAGGCCAATGGGAGGTCAGCGTTCCCACGGCGCTCGCAGGCGGCCCTTACGACGTCCAGGTCAAGGGCTCGAAGACGATCGACCTGAAGGATGTCATGATCGGCGAGGTCTGGGTGTGCTCGGGCCAGTCGAACATGGAGTGGCCGATGGCCGCGACAGACCACGCCCAAGAGGACATCGCCGGCGCGACCAACGGACGCATCCGTCTGTTCATGGTCGAGAACAAGATGACCGCCACGCCGCAGGACGACTGCAAGGGCACATGGCAACGAAGCACTCCCGAAACGGTCAAGGATTTTTCCGCCGTTGCCTATTTCTTCGCCAAGGAACTGAGCTCGAAGCTCGGCTGCACCGTGGGCGTTATCGATACGACCTGGGGCGGTACGGAAGCCGAACTTTGGACGAGCACGCCCGGGCTCAGAAAGCTGCCCGACTTCGCGGCGCGGATCGACCAAGCAGGCCAGGCCGAAGAGGGTTACCGCACAGCCTTGGCGAAGTGGAAGAAGGACGGTCAGGCGAAGGACTCTGGCTACGTCCGTTGGTCGGAACCGTCGTTCGACGACTCGGGCTGGACGAAGCTGTCCCCTTCAGGCCCCTGGGGACAGACCGAGCTCAAGGACTTTGACGGCGTCGTCTGGTTGCGCACGACCGTCGATCTCGGTCAAGAAGACCTGATCTCGGGAAGCAGTCTCGATTTCGGCCCGATCGACGATTACGACGAGACTTGGGTCAACGGCACGAAGGTGGGATCGACCGACGGCTACGACATCGAACGCCGTTATCCGGTTCCGGACAGGCTGTTCAAGCCCGGAAAGAACGTGATCGCCGTCCGCGTGACGGACTTCGTCGCCGAGGGTGGTTGGTCGCGTCCGCCCCAGATCGTGAAGCCCGGGTTCAAGCCGATCGTGCTTGACGACTGGAAAATGAACCGCGGGCCGTCGATCAAAGACATCGGTCAGCCGCCCGCGTACAACGCGCCGCGAGCGTCCTTGCTGTACAACGCGATGATCCACCCGCTGACGCCGTTCTCGGTCAAAGGCGCCGTTTGGTACCAAGGCGAAGCCAATGTAGGACGCGCGTTCCAATACCGCACCCTCTTTCCGGCGATGATCGAGGACTGGCGGCGGGCCTGGCGGTCTGACCTTCCCTTCGCGTTCGCCCAGATCGCTCCGTTCGACGGCTACGGTTCGGCGGCCGCCGCGGAGTTGCGCGACGCGCAGACGTCGACCCTCAAGCTGCCGGGGACCGGCATGGTCGTGACCACCGACGTCACCGAGAACGTCAAGGACATCCATCCGCGTGACAAGCGCAGCATCGGGCACCGGTTCTCCTTATGGGCCCTGGCCAAGGTCTACGGCCAGACCGGGTTCGAATATTCCGGCCCGATGTTCCAGTCGGCCAAGGCCGAGGGCGGCAAGATGCGCGTCACGTTCAGCCACAGCAAGGGACTGACGGCCAAGGGCGGCGCCCTCAAAGAATTCGAAGTCGCCGGCTCCGACCACAAGTTCTATCCGGCGACGGCCGAGATCGTCGGCAACGAGGTTCTCGCCTGGTCTCCCCAGGTCGCGTCGCCGGTCGCGGTTCGGATGGGCTGGTCGACGGCCCCGCTTCCGAACCTCTTCAACGCGGCGGGCTTGCCTGCCTCACCGTTCCGCTCGGACGATTGGCCGGGTTTGACCGACAAGGCGAAGTGGTGAGGAAGTGCTGCGGTTCATCTCCGCTTTCTGCGCGGCTTTCCGTCTTGAGCGGCCCGGCTGAAGCCGGGGGTCCAGCGGACTGAAGTCCGCGCTCCATAGTTCCGTTCAAATCTGGAGCCTTTGACGAGAATCGAACTCGTGACCTTCCCCTTACCAAGGGGATGCTCTACCGCTGAGCTACAAAGGCCGTTATGGGTCTGGTGGGGAGTGCAGGATTCGAACCTGCGAAGGCATTCGCCGACAGATTTACAGTCTGTTCCCATTGGCCACTCGGGCAACTCCCCAGACTCAGGCGGCCATTATACCGCCGGACCCGCCGCGACGGAACCCGCCGCATGAGTCCTCCATCTATATTCGGCTCGTGAGTTCGGCTCCCTGTAGGGAAGTCGTCAAAATAGCCTTGTGGACGACGACCCACCTCCGAAACCTCCGACATTAGAGCGCGTAACGAAACGCCTTTGCGTTCTCTGGGCCAACACGTTCCGTTCTTACATCGAATCTGAAAGGAACAGCGATCCGAAGTTCTGGGACGGCGAAGTCGAGTGCTTGCGCGACTGGCTTTTCAAACATTGCGCATCAGAGCTGACCGGACGAGAGCGGGCCCGCCACCACCTGGGAGCCGGATCCTGGGAGCGGCGGGACATCATCGCAGACTCGTGGGATCGTCAGGCCGCCGTTCCCTTGTTGTGGGCTACGCGCGCCTTGGACCCCCTTCCAGCTTGGGACTTTCCCTTGGGATGGGAGGAGGTCGGGATCGACACGAGCGAATTCCCTGATTTCACGTCCTTCTGTAAAGGCCCGATCCTTCCGATCGAGGAACTTGAGGAGGCGGGCAGGGTCATGGAGACCGTGTATTGGAGGCTCAGGACTCCGATCGAGGACTCGCGGGACGGCGATTATCGCCGCATGCTTATGGGAAGGGCGGCGGCCCTCGGTCACGTCCTATTGGCCAATGACGGTGATCTCGCCCTTTCCGACGGCAGGTCCGTCGCCACGCTGGACGATGAAGAAGTCGAAACCGTTTGGGGCGTAGCCATGGAACGTCTTTACGGCCTCAATTGGCTTTGTGGTCAGGAGGAGGACTGGGACTTGGTCACGGCAGATACGGTCGTCGATTGGCTTTGGGACGAGAACTGGGGCGAACCCAAGCGGCCTTCTTCCCTTGTCTCAAAGATTAGCGCAGTCATTCGGACTGTGATCCGTCGCCCCGGTGGTCCACAATGAGGCCAGATGCCGAAGACCCTGTTCGAGAAAGTCTGGGACGCCCACAAAGTGGCCGACCTGGAAGGGGGAGGGGCCCTGCTCTACATCGACCGCCACCTGGTCCACGAAGTGACGAGCCCGCAGGCGTTCGACGGACTCCGGGAGGCCGGGCGCCCGGTCAGACGGCCCGACCTCACCTTCGCGACGGTCGACCACAACGTCCCGACCGACGGTCGGCCGATCGACCCTCTCACCCTGTCCGGCAAGCAGCTCACCGCCCTCGACCGCAACTGCCAGGAGTTCGGCGTCCCTCTCTTCGGCTATGACGACCCCCGCCAAGGCATCGTCCACATCATCGGCCCCCAACTCGGCCTGACCCTGCCTGGGCTCACCATCGTCTGCGGTGACAGCCATACCTCGACTCATGGCGCGTTCGGTGCCCTGGCTTTCGGTATCGGGACGACCGAGGTCGAACACGTTCTCGCGACCCAGACGTTGCGCCAAGCCGGCAAGCCGAAGACGTTGGCCATCGAGACGACCGGGCGGCTTGGTGAGCGGGTCACGCCCAAGGACGTGATCCTCGCCATCATCCGTAAGCTCGGGGCAGGCGGAGGCACGGGCTATGTGGTCGAATACCGGGGCGACGCCGTTCGCGCGATGCCGATGTCAGGCCGCATGACCGTGTGCAACATGAGCATCGAAATGGGCGCCCGGGCGGGCATGATCGCGCCCGACGAGACGACCCTGGACTATGTCGCGTCCGACGACCGCCCCTATGCGCCGCGCGGCGAGGACTTTGAGCGCTTGGCCTCCTATGCGCGTTCGCTCCCGACCGACGAGGGGGCCGCGTTCGACCGGGTGGAGCACCTGGACACGGGCAACCTCAAGCCCCAAGTGAGCTGGGGCACGACTCCCGCCATGACGGTCGACGTCGACGGCGCCATCCCCGAGCCGAGGGACGCAGGCGAAGAACGCGCCCAAGGCTACATGGGTCTCAAACCTGGCGTGGCGATGTCCGAACTCGTCGTCAATACCGTGTTCATCGGTTCGTGTACGAACGCTCGGCTCGAAGACCTTCGCGAAGCCGCCGCACTCGCCAAAGGCCGCAAGGTTTCGGGCGGGGTCCGGGCGCTGGTCGTCCCAGGATCGGCTTCGGTCCGGCTCCAGGCGGAACGGGAAGGCCTTGACCAAGTGTTCAAGGACGCTGGCTTCGAATGGCACCGTGCCGGCTGCTCGATGTGCCTCGGGATGAACGGCGACATTGTCCGGCCGGGCGACCGCTCAGCGTCGACCTCGAACCGACCTTACGAAGGCCGACAAGGGCCCGGCGCACGAACGCACCTCGTGTCGCCCTTGACCGCCGTCGCGACCGCCGTCAAGGGCCACTTCGCCGACCCGCGGGATCTGAACTGAGAGCTCGATCACTGCAAAACGTGCAACGTTAAGCTCTCGGGCCTTGGCCGGCGTCAGGGGTTGAACTGCGTTAAACTCACCGAGGCAAGGCGGGCGTGAGCGGCCCGTTCTTTCGCAAGATCGTCTGGAGGTCCTTCCAAGACAGTTTCAACGTGAACGGTCCCGAGGCGTAGGAACCCAGTTCATAGGGAGCGAACTCCCAACTCAGGCCGTCCTTCCCCACCCAGAAGTTGTCAAGCTGGTGCCGGTTGAAATCCGAGACCATGCCGTTCTCGATCCAGTCCGTCCCCTCCTTCCGCATCGCTTCGCCGAGCAGGAGCCGTTGGAGAAGAGCCCGGCCGCTCGTATCGAGGACGAAGGCTTCCTTCGCACCGAAGCGCCGCGGCTTACCGCCGACATAGCCGTAGTTGAACGTCCAAACGAACCCGAGACCGTGCGCTCCGGCCGTGTAGGTGTAGCGACTGGTCTGGAAACTCACGAGACGGGGCCGCTGGAAGACGCAGCGGACGTCGGACTCGTAGTCGTACTGCGCCGACGGCATGTCCTTCTTCATGTCCGGCACTTCGTTCTTCGCCGAAGCCAGAAACTCGCTGAAGTCCTTTCGCTCGCGGGCGAAGACGTCGTTCCGGGCGAGCCGGGTCAAAGCGTCGACGGGTCTGGGAACGGCGGCCGTGGCCACGACCGACCAGTAGCCCTTCCGCTCGTCGGAAAGCTTGAGGTTCTCGTCGGCCGTGAGAGCCGACCCAGGCGGCAGGAGGACGAAGGTCAGCGCAGCAATCACGTGACGAGTATGCGCGAAGGCGGTTCGGCCCGTCCGAGCCAATTGACTTTGCGCGGGACATGGCGTAACACTCTCCAACGTGAGACCGTTCTTGATCCTCATCGTGCTGGCGGTGTTGACACGGCCTGCAGCCGCCCAACGTCAAGACCCCTTCAGCGATGGACCGACCTTATGGTCGGGCCAGAAGGACACTGACGCGCTTCTGAAGTTCCTGGCTCAAAAGCGAAAGATCGAGGTCCCGTCAGACTGGCAGGGTCAGACCCGACTTCTCTCCGACCACTATTGGACCCTCGTTTCAGTCCACGCGACGATCGCGGAAGACATCCGACGGCTGAAAGACTTGGTCCGAGACGATCCTGATGAGAACGCACCGCTCGTCAAGTCGCAGCTCGCTCGGCTTCAAACGCGCATCGATGAGATCAAGAAGTCCGGATGGAACCGGGTCGTAGACGCACTCCTCGTCCTCGTCCCACGTTATGCCGACGAACTACGGACGATGTCGATGGACCCAAAGGGCATGGTCCAAAACCTCCTCGACCTCGGAGACCGAACGAGCGCCTGTCGGTAGGCAGCGTCCTCGACCGCCAAAGGCCTTGACACGCCGCCACGGACCACGCACAATGCAACCGTTACCGAGCGGGCGTAGTTCAACGGTAGAGCGTCAGCTTCCCAAGCTGAATGTTGCGAGTTCGAGTCTCGTCGCCCGCTCCAGTCCTACTCGACGAACTCGACAGCCCCGCCGTCCGTCTGAACATCCGTGCTGACCGCCTTCTTGGCCTGCACCCTGAAACCCGAGGTCCCCACCCCCCGGACCTGGTTGTTCGGAGTGGCGTGCACGACGTTCAAGGACCGGCGCTTCCACAACCTACCGGCCGAGGGACGGGCGATGGCCCTTCCAGAGTCCCTAGAACGGACGGGCGTCCCAAGGTCGAGGATCGTGTGGCTCCGTGACCGCGACGCGGAAACGAGGCGCGTCGATTTCGAGTTCAAGGAGATGTTGGGACGGGTCAAACCCGGCGACACCTTGGTGGTGTTCTATTCGGGCCACGGTTACTTCCAGGACGGAAAACCTCAGTTGGCGACGTACAACGCCGAAGTCGCCTCATCGGGATGGAGGATCGAAAGGGTCTCGTCCTGGCTGTCCAAGGCGTTCAAAGGAAGCTGTCTGGTCGTCGCGATCGATTGCTGCGCATCGGGTTCCATGTTGCCCTGGTTCCAAAACCAACGGTTCCCGGTGACGTTCCTCGCTTCGGCCAAGGGAGACGCGCAAGCCCCGGAAGGATGGTCGTTCCAAGAACTTCTGGGAGCCTCCGTCGCAAGGCACGGTCAGGACTGGGCCGCTGTCCGTCGGGACATGGACGACGGATGGAACGGCCAGACGTGGTCCGGCGGATAGAGTTCAGCGGTTCCCGAACACGCCCTGCCCGGACAGCGACATCGAGCGCCTGACCATCCGGTGGAACTCGTCCCAGTCCGGCGACTGTAGTTCGATGGTGTAGGCGTCTGTCCGTTTCGAACCGGCCATGAGGCACGCTGCGTCCGCCTCCTCCGTCTGGTTGTACTCGATCCTGGCACGGAAGGGAGCCTCGATCCGGTAGGGTGCGACCTGGGCCGCGTGCTCGACGGCCTCGCGGGCCGTCCGCTCGATGAGCGGCCCTGTCACGGACGGGTGCAAAAGCCGTGCGCAGTATCGCCCGACCCCGTGCTTGACGGTCGTAGTCCGGACACCGGGGAACAGCGAACTTGCTTCGGCGCAGCCCTTGTCGTCCGAACTGACGTACACCAACGGCACTCCGAGTGATCCGGCCGTCAGTGCCGAAAGCGTCATCTCGCCCGCGGGGACGTCGTTGATCCAAAACCGGTGGATCGTCCCCATGATCGTGTGTTCCATCGTCCCGGCTTCGGTCCCTGCCATCGCGTGATAGCCCACCAACATCGCACATCCGAACCCGGCCTCCAGACCGGACATCATGCCGAGCGGGTGGGGCAGGAGCCCGGACAGCAGCTCGACGCCGGGTTCGAGTTCGTCCACCAAAAGGTTACGTGACGTCCCGTGAGCGTCCATGACAAGGATCCGGCGCGCTCCCGCCGCCCGAGCCCCCCGGACGGCGGCGTTCACATCGTGGGTCATCATCCGCCGTGCGAACGCCCAATCGTAGTGTTCTGGAGCGGGCCGCCCGCACTGCGCCCAGGCGACCGTGCCGGTGATCCCTTCCATGTCCGCCGAGATGTAAACGTCCATGGGGCCAGGTTACCGCCGCGACCCGGCCCGGGCCTTTTTTTCCAAGGGGCTTAGAATCCTCAAGAGTTGCCCACGACCACGAGCCGGCTCGACGTCTTGCGGAACCTGCAGACGGCCAACGCGGACGGTGCCCTTGCCGCCGCGTTCAGTACTCTGGTGGGCGGCACGTTCCTCATCGGCTTCGTGCAGTACCTGGGCGGCTCCGACCTTTGGATCCAAGCCCTGGTCGCTTTGCCGAGTTTCGTCGGACTGCTTCAGATCCCGGGCGCCATCTGGGGTCGGAGGTCCGCGTCGTACAAGCGGTTCGTCGCTCCGGGCGGCTGGCTGTGGCGCGTCCTCTACGGCCCGCTCATCGTCCTGCCCCTCGCACCGTGGCCCAACGACGTGAAACTCTGGGTCCTTGCAGCCTGTATCGCGTTGGCCACGGCCGCCACCCAACTCGTGACCCCGATCTATAACGACTGGATCGCCGAGCTCGTGCCGGCGGACAGCCGGGGCTGGTACTTCAGCCGCAGGACGGCGGTGACCACGGCCGTAGCGATGGGGATCTCGTTTATCGGCGGCGTCCTCCTCGACCAGTTCCAGAAGGGGGACAGGTCTGGGCCGGGGTTTTCCATCCTGTTCGGAATGGGGCTCGTGTGCGCGCTGGCGAGCATGGCGTTCTTCCTGCGCATGCGCGACACCGTCCGGACGAACACGGTCCAAGCGGGGGTCCGCGAAAGCCTCGTCCTCATGGCGAAACCGGCGAAGGACCGCGAGTTCCAGAAGGTGTTGGTCTTCACCGTCGTCTTCATCGCCGGAGCGACGATCGCGGGCGGCCTCTACGTCGCGTTCGCAAGGGAGAGCCTCGGGCTGAGTTGGACGGCGATCCAGTTGACCCAGGTCGCCCACGCAGTCGGAACCGTCGCCTTTTCGAACATGTGGGGCTACCTCGCCGACAAGTACGGCAGCAAGCCCGTCTTCGTGATCCTCATGGTCGGGGCGTTCCTGACCCCGTTCGTTTGGCTCGTCTGCACGCCAGGGCACCCGGTCGAAGCGACGGTCTATCTCGTCATCGGGCACGTCTTCAACGGCCTCGTCTGGTCGGGCATCGCCGTCTGCCAGATGAACCTGTACATCGCGACGTCGCCGCCTGAAGACCGGGCCAACTACCTCGGTATGGTGTTCGCGGTCCAAGCCGCGGTCGGTGGCATCGCCCCGTTGATCGGTGGGCTCATGATGGGCGCCTTCCGGTCGTCGATGCCGCTAGAGCACGCGTACAAGGCGATTTTCCTCGTGGTCATGCTCATTCGGATCGTGGCCTTCCTGGTCCTCCTCCCTGTCCGTGAAGAAGGGTCGTCGGCCCTTGGACAGACTTTGGGACAACTGGGACGGGTGAACCCGCGCGGGATCCGGGCGCTTCGGCGTCTCACGCGGACCGGGAACCCGGCGGCAAAAGCCGAGGCGATCCGCGAAGTCGGCTCGGCCCAGATGCCGTTGGCCTCGGCCGAGCTTCTTCGGGCGCTCCAGGACCCTTCGCCGACCGTCCGCAGGCACGCGGCCCGGGCCCTGGGACGTCTCGACGACCCGAGCGCGGCCATGGCCCTGGCCCGGTTCGTCGAAACGAACCGCGAACTCGTCGAAGAAGAGACGCTCGACGCCCTAGGGGACATGGGCTCTCCCGAGACGGCGCCGATCGTCGCTACGTTCCTGAGCGATCCGCGTTCGCCCCTCCGTCGCCAAGCCGCCAAGACCTTGGGCCGTCTGGGTTCCGACGCGTTTCTCGATCCGCTCCAGTCGGCGGCCAACGACACGTCCGATCCCGACTTACGGCGCGCCTCGATCCAAGCCCTGCGCCTCATCGGTGCGGACGGCGCCCAAGACGTCTTCTCACGGGCGTTGCTCGATCCGCACCCGTCCGTCCGGTCGGCGGCGGCGGAAGCGGTCAGCGAACTGAAACTCACGGCCCTGGCCCAACCCCTTCGCGACGCGATCCAAGTCTACGGCGACGCGTATTCCGGCGAACTCGCCTACGCGTTAGGGACCGTCGGATCCGAGGTCGACCTGCCGACTTTGATCGAATGCGCCGAAAGGGCCGAAAGCCCGACCACCCGCAGAAGGTGCCTCCTGGGAATGGCCGTCCACTTTGGAGTCGAACACGACCTCTATCGCTTGATGAACCTGCGCGGGTTCAGCCGCGACCAGGAACTCGTAAGCCTCCTCAGGCCCGTGTACGTCAAGAGCAAGCGGTTACGGGAAGCCGTCCAATCGTTCTCGTTGGGCCAGGAGACCGCCGCTCTCGACATGTTGTGCGGGACACCGAGGACGAAGGTGCTCTTACCGTTCAAAGGTCTCGACGTTCCCGAGCTGTTCTTGGTCGCCGCGCTTGTCTATGTCAAGCGGGCATAAGGTAGCCTCACGGCTTCCAAGCGACCCGATGAAGCTGCCGTTGCGAGCGACCCTGACCCTGCGGATGACCGCGCTCTTGGTGGGTACGCTCGTCGTGCTGGGCGCGGTGGCCTTCTTCAGCGCCCAACGGACCGTCAACGACCTTGCCGACCGTATCATCCGTCAGACGTCCCGGTTGATCGACGGACGCGTCGAAAACCTTTTGTCCAGGGCCGAGAGTAACGGAAGGCTCATGGCCGGCTTCGTCTCGCCCACGACCGCGACCCAACCCGTCATTTCCAGCGCGAGCCAGTTCGACGCCCTGGCGGCCCGACAGTTCGAAGTCGTGTCGTCGAACCCTCACTTTAGTTCGATCCGCTTCGTCTTGGACCGGACGGGAGAGCACGTCATGGTGATCCGCCAACCGAACGGGTCGCTGGTGCTGCAATCGACGATGCTCGTCGAGGGCGGCAAGAAGCTCGAACGGAACCGGGTGCCCTTCGGTGAGTCGTTCCGGAACCTCGTCGCCGACGCTTACACGACCACGGACTTCCGCTCGACGCCGTGGTACCTCCAGGCGAAGAAGGAAGCGAGCCAAGTCTGGACGGGCACCTATGTCATCCGGAACATCGCCGGGCCGGACACGCCCGGGATCACGTACGCCCTTCCCGTCTACGACCGAAAGAACGTCCTTTTGGGCGTCGTCGCGATCGACTTCACGATTTCCGATCTCAGCCGGTATCTCGAGACGATCACAGTGGGATCGACGGGGTACGCCGCGCTGATCGAGTTCAGCCCGCTGACCGAGCCCCGGATCGTGGCCCATCCTCAAGCGAACCGGCTCGTCGTCCCTGAAGGTTTGACCCAACGGCTCGCGACCGTCCACGAACTCGGGGACCGGGCCCTCGAGACCCTGATCGGGTCGATCCAGGACGACTACCGGACCATCCGCCAAGACGACGTCCGAAGGAAGCTCGTCCGCGTCCACGGCCGGGCCTTCCAGACCGGCATCCAAAGGGTGTCGGGCGACAGGTCCCCGGATTGGTTCCTCGCCATCGTCATCCCCGACGGCGACTTCATGAGCGGCGTTTGGCAAGCCGGCGTTTCGTTCGTCTTGCTCAGCGTCGTCGCCGTTTCGATCGCATCGGTCGCGAGCCATGTCATGGCCGGACGCTTGGCCCGGCCCCTCCAAGCCCTGGCCGCGGAGACCGAGCGGGTACGAGCCCTCGACCTCGAGCCGCGCCGGCTGCCCGAATCGAAGGTCAAGGAGATTTCCGACCTGTCCGGAGCCATGGAACAGATGAAGACCGGCCTGCGCTCGTTCGGCAAACTCGTGCCGGCGGACTACGCCAAGTGGTTGATCGCATCCGGTCAAGAAGCCAAGCTCGGCGGCGAACGACGGCGCATCACGACCTATTTCGCCGACATCATCGGGTTCACCGCCCTTTCCGAGAAGAAGGAGCCGGAGGAACTCGTGGAGATCCTGGCCGAGTACCTGGACGTCCTCAGTTCGGAGGTCCTTCGCAACGGCGGTACGGTCGATAAGTTCAACGGTGACGACGTCATGGCGTTTTGGGGCGCACCGTCGGCGCGGTCCGACCACGCGTTCCTGGCCTGCAAGACTGCGGTCGAAAGTCAGAACACGTTGGCCGAACTCCACAAAGTCTGGGCCCAAGACGGTAAGCCTTTGCTCCGGGCGTCGTTCGGCATTTCGACTGGCGACGTCATCGTCGGAAACGTCGGCAGCCGGCAACGGATGAACTACACCGTCATCGGAGACGCCGTCAACCTCGCTTCGCGCCTCCAGGGGTTGAACAAGTACTACAGCACCGAAATGCTCGTCAGCTCCGAGACCGTCCGGGAGGCGGGGGACGCAGTCGTGACGCGTACTGTCGACTACGTATCGGTGGCCGGTCGAGGCGAGCCGATCCCCGTCTACGAGCTTCTCGCCCTGACCGAAGGAGCCGAGAGCGACGTCATCGCCCTTGCCGAGATCCACGACCGCGCCCTTCGTCTCTACCGCGACCAGCACTTCGCCGCCGCGATCGACGAGTTCGCCAAGGTGTTGGCCCTCCGCCGCCATGACGGCCCGGCCAGGATCCTCCGCGAGCGTTGCGAACGGTTCATCGAGTCGCCTCCCGGCGACCAGTGGGACGGCGCCGTCCACATGCATCTTAAGTGACGGTCACCGCTCGACGGTGACGGTGCCAGGGTAGCCCTCTTCACCTTTGACCGTGATATGGACGGGCATGAACTGCTTGATGACCCAAGCCATCGTCACCAGGCGGCGGGTCACGACCGGCGTCGTGTACACCGTCTTACCTTCCGAGAGTGCGGCGATCGGAAGGATCTGGTCGGCCAAAAAAGAGTCGACGGTGGCAGGGGACTTGAACCACTCGTCGAAGTTCCGGACGGCTTGGTCGACCACGAGCTCCATGCGGAGCCCTCGCTGACCGAGCGCCGTGCCCGATCCCCGGCCCCGCTCGAACTCCGCCCAAAGCGTCACGGAGACTCCCGGAGTCCGAGACCGGACCTCCGACACGGTCACGTCGATTTCGTGCCCCCTTTCACTAAAGATCTGGGAAAGCCGCTTGGCCCCTCGGGTTCCGACGTCGGGTGAGACGTCGGCCAGAGTCAAGACGGCGCGCAAGGACCTCAACTCTCCTCGTTCGGGCCATTCGAGGGCGCTCGGCACACTGGGTTCGAACTCCACCGTCACCTGGCCTCGGGACCCGTAACCGAAACCCGCCCGGTCCAACGAAGGGAAGACCGCCACGCCTTGTTCCCGGTGCACGGCCAACGTGGCGCGCTCCCATGCGTCGTACCCGAGCGTCCCCGATCCGTGGCTCTCTCCGGATAAGGTCAGGCGGCTGTAAGCTCCGCTCCGGCTCAAGACGGGAAGCAGAGATTCGGCGATGACGATCGCACTACCCGGAACCGTGCCTTCTACGTGCGAGGAAACGTCGAAGGACGCATCGACCTTACGCGGCGCGTGACGCGGCTCGAACACCAAGGTCGTGACGTCCAGTTCGTGACCCGTCGCGTCCGCCCCACACGAGGCGGACAAGACTTGCAGAAAGGTCAGGTCCTCAGGGTTCAGCCCTTTCCGGCGCATCGCGCCCCGTACGTTGTTCACCCGGAGCGACTGCTGGGTGAGAGCGGACATCGCAAGGGCCGTCCTCAAGAGCGCACCGCCGCCCTCTCCGTGGGCGCCGTTGATGACGACGGGCAACATGTCGACGCGCATCGGCCTAGATGAGTGTGCCCGAATCCCGGCCTCAGAGCTTGGCCCGGAAGAACATGTATTCGACGAGCCGGATCACATAGGCCAGGGCGACGATCAGTAGAGCGACGAGGATGAGCTCGTGGAAGGCGATCTCACCCGTCCCAAGGCCCGACTTGGACAGGTCGCCTGTGTCGTCCTTCCGGTTGATGGCCTTACCGTAAAACTTGTCGATCCCCGTCAAAGCGCCCTTGATTCCGTTCGACATCGGATCGTGGAAGGCGATGTAGACGACGGCCATGCCGCCGATCGCAGCGGGCATCGCCAACTTGTACTTGTGCTTCTGGTGCTCGTTGTAAATGGTGCACTGGCGGCACCGTTCTTTCTTCTGGTCCAGCGTCAGTTTGTGGTTCAGAGGAATGAGCTTGGCCGCCGAAGCCGGATCCTCGGGCACCAGTTTGCCCGACATCGCGTTCCGGATCACCGACTCTTCGCACATGCACCCGACGCGCTCTTTCCAGCAGGTCCGACGGGCGTGATAGATCGGGCACCGTTCACGGACGAACTTCCGGCAATACGGCAGTTGCCAGCACTTTCCGAGGAAGACGTTGCGGACGTCCTTTTCCTCTTTCAACCCCTTGCCGTACTTCATCTGATCGGCTTTGGCGCCTTCACGTGCCCTGATCCGCACCCGCGTGAAGACGTCGAAAACGAGGGCCAACAAGCCGACGATCCCGACGGGAAGTCCCGACCTCTGGACGGCCGCCAAGACGGCTGCAGACGACGCGGTCGGAGTGTTGTTGCCGAAGATCGAAGGCAGGTACGACGGACTGAAGAACAGGGCCGCCCACACGATGATCAACAACGGGCCTAGGATCTCCTCGCCCCATTGCAGGTAGGCGATCGCGATCGAAGAAAGGGCCATCCCCGCGATCGCGACCGTTCCGAAAGTCTGGGCGTTTTGGAGGATCTGCGCTTCGTTGCCGGTGCCTCGGCCCGTCGCAAAGTTCGCGATCAGGAACCCGATGCCGATGAGTCCCGCCGCTCCGCCGATCGTCAGCGCGAATCGGGAGATCCCATCGAACACCACCGACAGCTTGTCTGCGGCTGTATCGACGCCGGGGTTCCTGTCACGCTGAGACATAGGTCAATTCTATCTTGATCGATCACGCACCATTGGTGCGCGACGACCCGATGCCGATACGACGGACGGTGGACACCCTTCGGTTCGCGCAAAGGGACGCCGAACGCTAAGAGACCGGACTTTCGGTCGGGTCACTCGGCGACTTCGAGGAACACCTTGCCCGAAATGATCTGGCCGGCGATGGGCATGTTCGTCCAGACCGCTTCGGTCTTCAACGTCGCGCCCGACTTGGCGTCCACCCAGACGGTGCCCTTCGAGGTCGCCGGATCCGACCCGCTCGTTTCCTTTGACTCGAAGTTCAGTTTCACCGCGTCGCGGGTCCCGAGCTTCTCAAATGCGGCGATTTCGTACGAGAAGTGGACGGGGACTTCGCTCTTGCCCTTCTCCCCCTTCACGTCGGCCTCCCACTTCGTCCCGACCTTAACGGGATCCTTCGGCCAAAGGACAAGCTGCATGTTGGCCGCACGGTAGACGTCGGCGTTCACGTCGTCACTCCCCTCGACCGACGAGATCGACCCGTCGGCTTTGTACGTCGTCGTCATCGGCGCCCCGACGCCACCCGGAGCAGGCTGTTCTTGACCGTTGACGTCCAAGACCTGGTCGGACTGCTCGCTACTGACCGTGAACGTCCCGTCGGCGTTGACCTTCGTGACCTTCTCGGTGACCTTGGCCGCAAACTTGATCTGCATGCCTGATATCTCAGTCTCGACCCGAAGTTTGTACTTGGTCGTTTCGCCTTCGGTCGGCGTGCGCTTCAACGCGACGGGGTCTTGGGCGAAAGCCGGGACGACGGCGAGGACGAGGACGGAAGCGAGCAGGGCTCTCATGGCGGGATTCTACTTCCTGCCGGCCAGGCTGGACGCCAGGCCCAACAAGGTTCCGGTGGCCGACGCAAGACGTGCCACCATTGCATCAGACGGCCGGAACGGACGGCCGGCATCCCGACCGGGCCCTTGGACATGGAACAGGCCGGAAAGACCTTGATGATCGTCGGCGCGGCGGCCGCCGTCGTGGGCGCCGTGCTGTGGGTGGCCGGACGCGCTTTTCCCGGCCTTCGCTTGGGCCGCTTGCCCGGTGATTTCGTCATCGAGAAGCCGGGATGGACGTTCGCCTTCCCGGTCGCTACGATGGTGCTCCTGTCGGTCGTCCTGACGGTCGTGCTCTGGATCATCGGGGCGGGGCGGAAATGACCGTCCGGGCCGTCACGTTCGACTGTGCCCAGACGTTGATCGACGTCGATTGGCGTCCTGCCGTCCTCGCCGTCGAGTGCGCGCAGCATCTCGGGTTCGACGTCGACGAAACAGGCCACGCGGCCGTCTACGACAGGCTCTTGAGGTCCCGATGGGGCGAATTCCGTGAACTCAACCTGACGAGGGACGCGAACCTGACGGACGCATTCTGGGACAAGCTGACGTCGGACTGGTGCCAAGAATGCGGCTACCCACAGGGGTCGACCGTCAAGGTGCTCCACGAAGCGAGAGAACGGCTCTTTGGGCCGGCGTCGACGGTTTTCCGACTTTACGACGACGTCGTTCCGTGTCTCGAAGCCTTGGCCCGCTCGGGAGTCGTTTTGGCCGTGGTGAGCAATTGGGACATCTCCCTGCACCGGGTCATCGACGCGTTCGGATTGCGTCCGTTCTTCGCCACCGTCGTCGCTTCGATGGAGGAGGGCGTCGAAAAGCCGGACCCCAGGATCTTCGAGACGGCGTTGCAGAGGATCGGAATGGACGCAGCAGCGGCTTGGCACGTCGGTGACAACCCGGTGGACGACTTCCAAGGCGCCCGCGGCGCCGGCATGAAGGCGGTGCTCGTCGACCGGTCGTCTTCGGACTCCTCCGGTGCCTACGTCTCGACATTGACCGACGTCCCGGAGAGGATCGGCCTCTGAACCTCGACGTCTTGGACTACGAACTGCCGGAGGACCTGATCGCGCAGGCCCCGTTGCCCGACCGGACGGCGTCGCGGCTACTGGTCCTGCACCGCGGTTCGGGACTGATCGAGCACTTGAGTTTCCGGGACGCGCTCGGTCTGCTCCAGGCCGGCGACCTTCTCGTGATGAACGATACAAGGGTCACGGCCCGTCGACTTCTCGGGCACCGGGAAACGGGCGGCAAGGTCGAAGCCTTGATCTTGGGACGACAAGGGGCCGACCACTTGGCGTTGACCCGGCCTGCCAAAAAGCTCCGTCCAGGCGAGACCATCGCGTTCGACCAAGGGTTGTCGGCACGGGTCGTCGCTGATCTCGGAAACGGCCGCAAGCTCCTGTCGTTCGACGGCGCTCCTGACGACGTGATCGCGTCCGCCGGATCCGTCCCTCTGCCACCGTACGTCCACGGAACCCTCGAAGACGAAGAGCGCTACCAGACCGTCTATGCGAGCGCGCCGGGGAGCGCCGCCGCACCGACCGCAGGCCTCCACTTCACCTCCGGCTTTTTGACCGAGCTCCGGGCGATCGGGGTCGAAACGGCCACCGTGACCTTGGACGTCGGACTCGACACGTTCCGGCCGATCGCGTCCGAAGACCCCCTTCGTCACGAAATGCACGGCGAGCGGTGCGTCGTCCCCCTGTTGACAGCGAGAAAGATCGCAGAGTGCCGGGGCCGGGTGGTCGCCGTCGGCACGACGACGGTCAGGACCCTCGAAAGTCTGTCGACCGGCCCCAGGCGTGTGGAGCCAAAGAGTACGGACACTAGGTTGTTCATTACGCCAGGTTATCGGTTTAAGACCGTCGACGCGATGTTCACGAACTTTCACCTACCGAAGACCACGATGTTGCTGATGGTTTCGGCCCTATCGTCCCCGGAGTCCGTCCGGACGGCCTATCGCGAAGCGGTCGAACGCCGATACAGGTTCCTGAGCTTCGGTGATTCGATGCTGATCCTCTGAGGGCGAACCGCGAAGTCCGATCGAAGAAAGTGTTGTATAGTGCAGGGGGGTAGGTATGCCTGGTACAAAACAGTTCGATCCGTTGGCGTACATCGAAAGCGCCTTTCTGGACACGAACCCTGAGGGTGCGGCGTCCGAGAAGTCCGACAAGGCCGCGGTGACCACACGAAACCGGGCCGAGCGGTCGGTCAAGTTCCGGAAGACCGCTTTGAGCGCCCCTCGCCCGCGACGCTCGAAGGCCGAGGTCCCGACAGGAATCGACCCGAATTTCAAAGATCTGCTCGAGCACCTGCCGAAGAACGTCGAGTTCTTAGGACGGTTCTTCAGCGACAGCGTGACGTCCCACTACTACAACCACGAGTTCAAGGAAAGCCGCGAGGAGATGATCCGACGGCTTCTCGACCCCGAGTTGTCGCTCGAAGAAGTGAGCCGCCTGTTAGGCGTCTGCCCGGCGACGGTCAGACGGTACACGAACAAGGGCTGGCTCGAACACCACCGGACGAAGGGCGGGCAGCGCCGCTTCCGGCTCAGCGGCCTCGTCCGCTTCGTGGACAAGCACGGCCGCATCCCCGAGGCATAATCTCGGTCTGTGGAGCCCTTGAGGATCGCGCTGTTCTCAGACAGTGCCTTGCCCGTCTTGAACGGAGTGAGCGTCAGCGTCGACGCCCTCGTGCGGTCGTTGCGCGACGAGGGGCACAGCGTCTTCCTCTACACGTCGCTGTACGCCCGGTTCCGGGATTCCGACCCGAACGTGACCCGGTTCTTGGCCGTCCGGACGCCTTGGACGAAGGACTACCCCCTCGCCGTCCCGCCGTTCTATCCCTGGTTCCACGACTTCAAGAAAGGGCGGTTCGACATCGTCCACACGCACACTCCGTTCACGGTCGGAATGGTCGGGCTCCGGTGGGCGCAATCGCTCGAGATACCTGTCGTCGCGACGTACCACACCCATTATGACAAATACGCCCACTACGTCCCGTTCTTCCCAAAGCGCTACCTCCGGTACAAGATCGCGAAGCACACGAACTTCTATTACGGGAGCGTCGACCAGGTCGTCACGCCAAGCGAGGCGTCAAAGCGGTGGCTCAAACGGCACTCCGTAAAGCGTCCGATTACGGTCGTTCCGACGGGCGTCCCCGAACCCAAGGCTCTCGACCGCCGGGCCGTCCGGGCCGGCTTCGAAGTCCATCCGATGCGAAAGGTCGTCCTCTATGTCGGTCGGTTGGCCCTCGAAAAAAACCTCTCGACCTTGCTCGAAGCCGCGCCATTGATGATCGAACGGGACAAGGAGGTCGAGATATGGATCGTCGGAGACGGCCCGGCACGGGACGAGTACCTGAACCAAGCTAGAGCATTGGGCATCGGAGACCGTGTGAGGTTCTGGGGTTTCAAGCCCCGTTCCGAGCTCGACGCCTACTACGCGGCCGCCGACGTCTTCGCTTTCCCGTCGATGACCGAAACGCAAGGGCTGGTCGTCTTGGAGGCGATGTCACACGGGCTGCCGGCCGTCGTCGTCCAAGGAGGCGGCGCGTCCGGCGCCGTCGAATCCGGTCAGAACGGGTTCGTCGTCGCGAACGACCCCCATGACGTCGCCGAGGCGGTCGTCAAGCTCCTTTCCGACCCGTTGCTCCATTCGGCCGTATCGGAACGAGCCCGGGCCACGGGCCTTTCGTCGACCGTCGGCGCCATGACGCGTCGCGTCCTTGACGTCTATCAGGCGGCACTGTCCGGGCCGCCGTCCGTCGTGGAGGCCTTGCGGTGAAGTCCAACGGTCTCCGTGATTTCTTCCTGTTGACCGGAGCCCTCTTGGTCCTCAGACTGCTTCTCGGATTCCTCACGGTGCCGCCGGGACCGGCCGCGTTCCTCAGCGTCGTGTCCAGCATCGTCTTCGTAGGGATCCCGATCGTGGCCCTCTACCGCGCCGCCGATTACGGATGGGGCCGATCCGGAGGCCCCTCGGAAGACGTGGGGACGAGCCCGACACGGTCCGGTGCCAAGGTTCTGGCGTGGCTTCTGGTCTCTGGTGCGGTCTTACACGCCGCCGCGGCCCTAGCCTTGCGCACAGTGCTCCCGGCCACCGGTCCCGCTACGGTTCTCGGACAGGCCGTCGTTCAATGCGGTATCGCGCTCTGGACCCTTGGCCTGGGCGGGCTCGTCGGGCTCTTGATCAAGGACCGGAACATCATCTTGCCCGTCGCGCTGTTCCTTGCGGCCCTCGATATGTTCCTCGTGTTCCACCCGCAGGCCCCGACCGCCCGACTCGTCCGGCAGAACCCCCAGTTCTTTCAGTCGATGGCGGTTTCGGTGCCGGCGGTCCGAGAGACCTCCTCCGAGGCGGCTCCGGTCGGAGCGAGCGTCGAACCACAGGCCTTCGTCGGGCCGGCCGACCTGCTGTTCATCGCGATGTTCTTCGTCGGGATGTCCCGGTTCGGTATGCCATTGTCGCGGACGGCAAAATGGGTCGCTCCCGTCATGGTCGTCTACCTGCTGATCGTGCTTTCAAAACTGAACCTGAACATGCTTCCCGCCTTGGTCCCGATCGGCGGAACCGTCCTTCTCGTGAACCGCCGGGAGTTCAATCTCGATCGGTCGGAGAAAGCCATGGTCTGGGGGATCGCGGTCTTTTCCGTCCTCCTCGCAGGCTTCGGCCTGTACGGCCACTTCACCGACAGGCGGCCAACAGTGCAGACTGCGCCTTCGATGCCGGGGAACGTCCAAGCACCTCCAGAACAGGCAAAGACGCCTTTGCCAGGGCGATAGAGTCCACCCCGCACTCGAACCCGCTGCGCTCCAAGAGGTAGACCAAATCGTCGGTGGCCAGATTGCCGCCTGCTCCGGGAGCGTACGGACATCCGCCGAGTCCGCCGGCACTGGCGTCGAAAGACGTGAATCCCGTGTCCAAAGCGACTTGGACGTTCGCGACGGCCGTACCCCGTGTGTCGTGAAAGTGCCAAGCGACGCGGGACCGTTCGACGCCGAGCGATCGGATGACGGCCCGTACCTCTTTCGGGACGGCCACACCGGTCGTGTCACCGATGCTCACCTCGTCCACACCGATGTCGAGCAGCCGTAGCGCCAATCTTCCGGGCAACTTGGGATCGACCTTCCCCGAGTAAGGGCATTCGAACGCCGTGCTGAGATAGGCCCGCACCCACCCGTCGGAGACCGCGCCACGGAACTCGCGGACGACGTCAGCGAACGTCAGGATCGACTCGTCCACGGACATGTTGATGTTCTTCTGGGTGAACGCTTCGCTCGCGGCCGTGAAGACGGCGATCCGTTTCGTCCCTTGTTCCAAGGCCCGTTCCAGCCCCTTCGCGTTCGGGACGAGCGCCGACCACAAGACCCCTTCCGGAACCTGTGCACAGAGCTCGGCCGCGTCGGCTAACTGCGGCACCCACTTGGGAGAGACGAAGCTCGTGACCTCGATCTCTTGGAGACCGGCCGCCGCCAGATCGGCCACGAACCGGGCTTTCGTTCCGGTCGGCACGAACACGGCCTCGTTCTGAAGGCCGTCGCGCGGCGCGACCTCCACGATCCTGATCATGGGTCCATTGTGACTCCGGTCGGTCGCTCGGGGAGGGCAAGGTCCGCACAAAAAAAAGACCCCGCCTTGCGGGGCCTAGCACTTTCATCTCTTTCAGGGAAGATCCCTCGCTTCACGGCCTCTTTATCGTGCCGCCGCGGGGACCGCTCTTGCTGTCGCCAAGCCTGGCTGGCTTGCCCTCGCGAACGGAGCTGGTGCTTCGTCGTTCGTGCCAACGTGTGCTTGCGAGACAATGATATCACAGGGATAGCCTCTTATATGCGACTATCTAGGAAATTTCATAAAAATTCTTTAATGGAGTCTAGTGGGTCCCCACGACATGGAGGCAGCAGGTGACGACCGTGGCCCCGAAAACGGCCAGAAGCAGCATGTCGAACCCTTCCGCCGTCTTCGCGAACGCGTGGACCGAGCGGCACGCGTCGGAGGTCGAATCGGCCCAGATGTTGGAGAGATCGACCTGGACGAGATCAGGTAGCCGTTTCGCCAAGGAGAACTGGCCGCGGACTTCGAGCATCGGGTGGTTCTTCGTGGTCACCTCGCTCCGGGTGATGCTGAAATAGCCCATCCGCGACAGCGAGGCCAAGATTTTCCGAAGCGCGTCGCCCCGTTGCCACGAGTCGGCCAGGCTGAACGCGGCTAAATGGTGTTCGAACTGTCTTTGGAACTCGGTCGGAGTGCAACTATGACTCATCTCGGGCCTCGACGTGGGCTAAGAGCTGCCCCTCGCCGACTTGATCGCCCTTTTGGACCGGTAACGCGGCGACCGTGCCCGCGAAGGGCGCGGTGACCGCGTGCTGCATCTTCATGGCCTCGAGGATCAGCAGTTTCTCCCCAGCCTGCACCTGTTGACCTTGTTCCACAAAAACCTCGACGACCTGTCCCGGCATTGGTGCCCGACTATCGCCCGACGTCGACCCGGAGTGGGCCTTTGCCGTCGCGCTCGGCCTCTCGATCTCGTACGTCCGGCCCAGATAGGACACGAGGACCTTGTCCCCTCGCCGGACGGCCAGGGCGCTCGCTCGGCCCGAGGGGGTCGACACGACCGACCTGTCGCCGTCCTGAATGACCGTGACCGCCCCTTGAGCCTCAAGGTCGGTCTCGAGGCCGTTCACCAGGTACCGCACGACGTCTTCGACTCCTTGTACCGCCTGGCCTCGTCGACGAACCCTTGGAACAGCGAACGCGAGGCCGCGACGTCCAGGCTCCGCTCCGGGTGCCATTGGACACCGACGATCCAAGCCCCGCACCCGTCCTCCACCGCTTCGACCGTCCCGTCTTCGCCCCGCGCGACGACGTTCAATCCATCACCAGGATGGTTGACGGCCTGATGATGGTAGCTTTTGCCTTCGACCGTCGTCGAACCGACCAGCGAGGCCAGGCGGCTCCCTTCCTCGATCTTATAATTTTGGACCGTTCCTCCGGAATGGCCCCGGTGGCCCGTCACGTCGGGCAAGTGCTGGATCAGGTCGCCGCCCCGCAAAACGCTGATCAGTTGGCAGCCGTAGCAGATCCCCAGGACGGGCATGCCCACGGGCACAGACCCGTACAAGGCTTTCTCTTGAGCGAACCGGGTGTCGGGCTCCACTTTCGTCTCGGGATGCCGGACTTGACCGTAGAGGGCCGGATCCAGGTCGTTTCCGCCGATGATGAGCCAACCGTCGATCAGAGTAGCGCAGGCGGCACCGTCGATGCCGTGGGCCAAGATGACGGGCAAACCGCCGGCAGCCAGTACGGCGTCCACGTAGGGTTTCCCTACGAAGTACACCTCACGCTCGTCCGACGATGGATCAGGACCTATGGTCGCGACGATCCCGATGACCGGCGGGTTCATGGCCGGACCAAATCCCGGATGTTCTCGACGTTGGCCTTGACCGCGTTCTGGTAGTGGGCCGCACCGACGCCGTTGATCAGCCGATGGTCGAAGGTGATCCCCAAATTGGCGTATCGGGCAAGCCGGACATCGGTCGCGTGCGGGTCGAGGCCGTTGTAAGGTTCGCCAAGGAACACCGTCGCGACTCCGGGAGGTACGACGACGGCGACCGCGTCCCGGATCCCGAACGCCTGCATGTTCGTCAAGCTCAAGGTGACGCTTTCGTTGGCTTGGTCCTTCCCGCCCCGGGCCAGATCGATCTGAGCCCGGCAAGCTTCCGCGAACGTGCGCCAGTCCATGCCGTCCGCATCGTCGATCCGGGCGATGACGAGTTCGTCCCCGGGCAACGCCACCGCGATGCCCAGGTGGATGTGATCGTACGTCCGGACAGTCCCGTCCCCGACGATCGTCGAACGGAACATGGGATGGTCCTTGGTCGCAAGGGCCGCAGCATAGGCGAACATCGTGAACGCGCTCGGTTGGAAGTCGCCTCCGGCGTCTTTGAACTCGCGACGGAGTTGCTCGATCGGCCCCCAAGACACGGCGACCGTCATCGTACCGGGCACGACGAGCTGGTTCCCGCGTGTCAACCTGGACATCAGCACGCGCTGCTTTTGACCCATCGGTTGCTCGGAGTAACCCTCTTTGCGCACCGTGCCCGCAGGCCCTGCCGACGCTGCTGAAGCGCCTCCGTTGAGGTGCGCGTCGACGTCATCCGGCATCAGTTTCGATCCTGAAGCGGCGATCTGTTCGATGTCGGCGTCGGTCAGACCTTTGCTCTTCGCGTAGGCGCGCGTCCGGGGCGGGACGTCCGTCCGTCGGCCGGTCCGGGGCGCGGACGCCGTGGGAGCCGCGGTCACGGCTGCGCGTCCCTCGGTCACGGAGGTCGTCGGAGCGGACTGGGCCATGACAGGAGCGGCCGTCTCGATCAGGGCCACGTCCGCACCGATCGGCAGGACGGTGTCCGGCTCCGCCAGCCACGCCACCAGCGTCCCCGCGAACGGCGATTCGACGTCCATGACCGCCTTGTCGGTCTCCATCTGATAGATCGCTTCATCGCGGGCGATCGTCTCGCCCGGCTGCTTCAAGACGGCGACGAGCCTCGCCTCTTGGAGCCCTTCACCGATCTGGGGGATCTTCAAGGTCGTCTGGTTGGACGTCGCCGAAGCCGTGGCGGCCACAGGGGACGACGCCGGCTCCGGCGCCGGCGCAGCTTCAGAAGCCTCTGCAACGTCCATGACGAGCACTTCGGCTCCGATGGCAAGGACGGTGTCAGGGTCTGCGAGCCAGCGGACGATCCGGCCCGCGTGAGGCGATTCGACGTCCATGACCGCCTTGTCCGTCTCCATCTGATAGATCGGCTCGTCGCGTTTGACGGTGTCGCCCGGCTGCTTGAGGACGGCGACCAAACGGGCTTCCTGAAGGCCTTCTCCGATCTGGGGAATGCGCAGTGAGACTTCGGCCATGTATGGATTCAGTTTGGCACAGGGTCCGATCCGGCCTCCCGGTCACCAATGGATCTTGTCGAGCGCCACGCCGCGCCCTCGCACCCGGCCATCGGTGAGTCCGATCGTCGGACGGCCCAAGTGCCGACCGTTCGCAAGGGCTTCCTTGCCCGCGACGGCGTCGGCTCCGTCCGCATCGAAGATAAGGACCGTTTCGGCCGGGTCGTCGATTTCGCTGACAGCCCGCTCTTTCAGTCCTTCGTTGAAGGCATAGCTGAGAGCGCCCGTCGCACCGCGGCAACGCGCAGGGTACGCCCCGTTCTCCAAGCGCGTTTGCCAGTCTTGCGAAGCCGAATACCGGCCGTCATGTTCTTGAGCGTAAAGTTCCTGTGCCCTCAAAAGGTCTTCGACGCTCGACGCACAATCGAGACTGATGTTCGTGAGTCGGGCGCAGGGCCAATGGACTTGCGTCAAGAGAGAGCCGGCGACGGCCGACACCGACGCGGCCTGAACTGCCAACAAGATTCTTCGTCTCTGCCTTCCGCCGGCGACCCGAGAAGCCCTAGCGGTCAAGACGGCGGCCAAGACCAGTCCGACCGTCCCCAGTAACACCCACAAGGCCCATTCGTGGCTGAACCGTGCCCAAAACAATAACTGCTGCTCTTCCACAGGACATCACCCGCCCGCGGCCCGGTCCTTGAACCGGTCTGGCCCCCGTTTCGACGGGGACGAGTATAATCCGGACTCGGACTCCGGGTGACGCTTCCCCCTCCCCGTCAGAGGCCATCACACAGGTAGAGGACACGCCATGGCGAAGAAGATTTCCAGCGTCATCAAACTCAACATTGCCGCAGGCAAAGGCACTCCCGCGCCGCCCGTCGGGCCTGCGCTCGGCCAAGCCGGCATCAACATGATGGAGTTCCTGAAGAAGTTCAACGAGCAGACCGCTCCGCAAATGGGCTTCACCCTTCCGGTCGAGATCACGGTCTTCGAGGACCGGTCATACGCGTACAAGGTCAAGCAGCCGCTTATGACGGACCTGATCAAGCGCGCCATGGGCATTGACAAGGGATCGAGCAACCCATCGAAAGAGTCGGCGGGCAAGTTGACCCGGGAACAAGCCCTCACGGTCGTCAAAGCGAAGATCGCCGACCTGAACACGGACGACGAGGAACAGGCCCTCAAGATCGTCGCGGGCTCGGCCCGGTCGATGGGCATCGAATCCGAATTCTGATTTCGGTCCGTCAGTCAAGACGAAGCGGGCTGTGGTCGAACGACCACAGCCCGCTGTTCTTTTGCCGAAAGACCGTCAAGACACGGCTTCAGCCGGGGCGATGACGACCCGGCGGTCGGGCTCTTCGCCCTCGCTATAGGTCACCACGCCTTCGAATTCGGCCAGGGCCTGGTGGATGAGCCGGCGCTCGAAAGCGGGCAAAGCGTCGAGAACGGCTTCCTCCCCGCGCTTCTTGACCTCTTCTGCGACGCCCA
Organism: Armatimonadota bacterium; assembly: GCA_018268395.1. Classification (NCBI taxonomy): domain Bacteria; kingdom Bacillati; phylum Armatimonadota; species Armatimonadota bacterium. The sequence continues at coordinate 763,207 of JAFDWQ010000001.1, forward strand.
TCGCGAACTTTTCGAGTTCGTCGGCCCGCTTGCGGCGGTAATCGTTCCCGTCGACGGCGACGCGGACGCCGTTGTCGAGCTGTCGCGAAACGGCCACGTTCATCAGGTACTGGAGCGCGTTGAGGACCTCGCCGCGCCTCCCGACCAAGTGGCTGACGTCCTTGCCGCCGAGCTTGATGTTGACGTACTTGCCGCTGACGTCGGAAACCGTCGCGGTGACGTCGAGTCCTGAAGCGTCGAGGACGGCCTCGAACATCTCGCCGATGCGGTCGGCGTCCTTTTGGGTCGCGACGACCTCGGCACCGTCGGCGCCGTTGTTCTCGCTCCTCTTGGGCCGAACCTCGGACCGTTCTGCCTTTGTCGCGGCTTCGGGCTTTTCGGTCTTGCCGCGCTTCGGTCGAGCAGGCTTCGCCGCCGGGGCCTCTTCGACCGCCTCCTCGGCGGGCACTTCCACGACGGCCGCGGCGACGGCCTCGACCTTAGGGGCACGGGCCTTCTTTTCTTTCGGCTTCGCTGAGCCAGAGGCCTCGACGCGGACGCGGACTTGCCCTTTGCCGAAGAGTCCTTTGCTTTCGTCGACCACGGTGTACTTGAGGGACGACGTGTCGGTACCCAGTTGGGCCGCGGCTTGTGCCAAGGCTTCGTCTATCGTCGATGCCGAGATTTCGATCGGTTCCATTTCCTGCTCACTCATGCCCGTAGGCAAACTTGTCACGGCTTCTTCCTCTTCCGAGGAGACCCGGTCTTGCCGAAGTAGTTGGGATCGGCGTGGATGTCGGACTTGCCGTTGCTTTCCGGCTTGGGGCCGCCCGCTCCGCCCTTAGCGGCGGCACGGCTCTGCTCTTCCATCAGCGTCATGAACTTGTCCATGAACCCGGTCTTCGCGGGGACTCCGCCCTTGACCGTCTGCACCTTCTGCAGAGGCGGCATGGCGACGACCTTGTAGACGTAGAGCGCCTGGGCCGTGGCCAGGACGTTGGCGAAGACCCAGTAAAGGGTGAAGGCCGACGGCAGGCCGTATCCGAACATGAAGAACGTCACCATCACGGACATCACGATGCCCATGATCCTCTGCGTCCGGACCTGGGTCGGGTCACTGACGGGCGTCAAGAGTTGGCTCACGATCATCGAGATGCCGTAGACGATGATCAAGAGGTGGTCGTTCTGACCGAGGTTCGGGGCCAGTTTGAGTCCGAGCGCCTCGGTCGCGCCGGGATGGATCCACAGGAACGAGCCTTTCACGAACTCGAACTTGTAGAGCTGCATGCACTGGAAGACGGCATAGAAGAACGGGAGCTGGACAAGGGCCGAGCCGCAGCCTGCGAACGGGTTCAGGCCGTACTCCTTGTAGAGGGCCATGGTCTCGGCAGAAAGCTGAGCCTGCTTGTCCTGTGGGACGTGACCCTTCTTGTCCTTGTACTTCTCCTTCAGCTCGTTGACCATCGGCTGGATCTGCATCATCTGCTTGCCGAAGCGGAACTGCTTTCGGGTCCAAGGCAGGATCGCGATGCGGACGACGGCGGCGAGGAGGAGGGCGGCGAACCAATAGCTGAATCCGGCGTTGGCGCCCGTCAGCTTGACGAGGAAATCGATGAGATAGTAGCCGGGGAAAAGCCCCCAGACCAGTTCAGACTTGTTGCGGTGGCTCAGTTCGCTGACGAACTTGTTGTAAAGTTCGTCGGTCGTGACCTTGGTCTTGACCGGCTTGCCGTCAGCTCCATCCGTGGTGACATCGACCTGCTCCTTGTTCCAGAGGGCGGTGTCGTGGAGCCGCTCGAACCGCATGTAGAGCATCATGTGGCCGTCGTTGAGCTTCTTGTGGACGAGGGCGTTCTTTCCCGGATCCGAGGCAAAGGCCATCGCAGCCCGGAACTTCGTCTGGGCGACGAGGACGTTGGCGGCCTGTTCGAGCTTGTCGAACTCCTCTTGGCTCAACTTTTTGGAGCCGCGTTCTTCGCCCAACTTCTGCGTATAGGCCGAATAAAGCGTGGTCGCGTCGACGTCGCGCCGTTCGTCGTTGGCCGTTCTGATCTCGGCCAGAATCTGCTCGGAAGTCCGGGAATCGGTGCTCTTCTTGGGCGAGAACACCTGCCAGCCCATGTAGAGCGTGACGAAGAGCAGCAGCATCGTCATCAACTGGCTGCGCGGGTTTTGTGGCTGGCTCATGGCTAAGGGACCGGGTCGTGGCCTCCGGGGTTCCACGGGTTACAGCGGGCGATGCGCCAAGCGCCCATGAGGCAGCCTTTGACGAGCCCGTACTTCTGGATCGCTTCCAAGGTGTATTGCGAGCACGTCGGACTGAACCGGCACGTGCCCGGCATCCAGCGCGTCGAGCGCTGATAGGCCCTGATCATCATGATCCCGAATCGGCGGCCCATCGCCGTTGTGTCTCCTCGCAGAGGCGTCCCAGTTCTTCCACTAATTCGTTCCACTCGGCCTTCGCCGCTTCTTCGCGCACCAGTACCGCCATGTCGGCTCTTACGCTCAGGGGCGGCAACGCGTTGAAGGCTGCCCGAGCCCTTCGCTTGGCCCGGTTCCTCCTCGCGTGACATCCGATGGCCCGAGCCGTCGCAAAGCCGACGAGGCCCTCACCGGGGAGCGAACAGACACGGAACAGCCGTCCGACGGCCCTCTGGCCTTGGCTGAAAAGCTCGTCGAACCTCTGGCGAGAGGGGCCGTTCAGGCCGCGAGACGTTTCCGACCCCGCGACCGGCGGCGCTTCAGCACGTTTTGACCGTCGGTCGTCCGCATGCGGATACGGAAACCGTGGGTCTTGCTGCGCTTCCGGTTGTTGGGCTGAAAGGTCCGTTTCATCTGCGTTGCCCCCTGCTTAGAGGTCTGACCCGGGATGATACCATCCGGGGTGGAGGAGTCTGGGGCCAGGAACGGTCCTCGGGAAACGGAACGGCGCCCCCCGTCGAGGGGACGCCGGCTCCTGAGTCCCGTTCCAAGCCTTAGCGCTTGCGGCGCTTGGCGATCAGGGCGGCAATTCCGGCGCCCATGGCGATCATCGCACCGGGTTCCGGCGCGGCCGACGACGTGAACGACGAGGTGTAAGAGGTCTTGTCACCCTTGTCGGTCTCGTTGGTCAACGAAAAGGAAAACTGCTCGTCCGTCAGTCCGTTCGGAACGTTCTGCCCCGCGAACTTGACGTCGTTCCCGATCAGCGTGCTGCCGCCAAGGGCGCTGTGAGTCTCGAACACGCCCCCGGAATAGGTGATCGTCATGAACGGGTTGTTCAGGTCGTCGGTATAGAACCGGACCCGGCCCGCGCCCATGATGTACAGCTCGCCGGCGATGATGGGCGTCAGGTCGACGACGTCGAACTGCATCTTCGCGTTGACGACTTCGCCGCCTCCGATCAGTCCGGGCGTCTTGACGACCATTCCGTCCTTGTTCCAGGATCCCGAAAGAGTACTGGCGACTTCGTCCCAGATGAACATCTCGTCGGCGTGGTCGATCGAAGGGTCGGCATACGTCGCGACGGTAAAACTGGCGTTGGCGGACATCGCCGCGAACGCGCACACACAGAAAAGTACAACCCTCTTCATTTGGCTCCTCTCGATTTCGCCGCACCAAACCCGGTGAGGCAAGTGTCGCCTAGACGCGCGACATATCAATTCTACACCAGAATTCTAGGGCTGTATCGTCGAGAAGGCCGGTCCTAGGAAAACTCTATGGTTTCCAGGACCTTGATGTCGAAGTCCCGTTTCCGGAGTTCCCTGACGAAGGCCTTTCCGCTCATCGCGTTCTCGTACCTGACGGCGCCTTTGGGCACCCTTCCGTTGACGACCTCTTGGGCGATGATCGACATGCTGAAGCCGGTCAGGCGCTCCATCGACGTGAAGCCCGTCGTCTCGCACTGACGGTCGAAGATGTCGATCTGGATCCGCGTCGGCTTGTCGTCCCGTAGGCCCCAGCCCAGACCGCGTACGGCGCACTGGTCCAGGTCTTCGAACTTGGCCAACTCGGGCTCGAAAACGGCGTTGAACACGTCTTTCGGCACGACGGTCTTGTCCTTGACCCGGATCTCCGACTCGTTCCAGAAGCCGAAGTCCTTGAAGATCTTCATCAAGTGGGCGTGCCCCGGCCACCGGATCGTCTTGTACTCGTAGTTCGGGACCTTTCCCTGGAACGTGTACGGCGCCGTGCTCGTGCCGCCGCTCGTGACGAACGCCTCCATCTTGCCGAGCTGGTCGATCCAGATCTCCTCGACCTCGGTCAGGGTCGGGACCTTGATGATCTGACCGTTGCGGAGAGCGACGGCCTCGTAGTCGTACTCGGTGACCAGCCCTTCACAGTTGAACGTGAGTTTGTAATTGAACGGCGGCTTCGGGTTCTGAGGAAGGACGCCGCAGTACAGCTTGACGGTGTCGCAGACGTCGAGCGACTCGACGATGTAGCACCCCAGGTTGTTGACGAGACCGGGAGCCAGGCCGGTGTCCGGGATCAAGGTGATGTCTGCGGCCAAGGCCTTGTCGTTCTTGTCCAAGGTCTGCAAGGTGACGTCCGTATTGCCGCCCAGGTCGACCATGTCGGTCATCGTCTGGATCGCGACGTCGGCGATGTGAGGGTGCATCCAGTACGGGACGCAGGACAAGACCATGTCCACCCTTTCGAGGAACGCGGTCAGACTGGCCGGATCCAGGGCGTTGACCTCGACAGGCTCGCAAATGAGGTCTCCGACGAGGCTGTTGACCCTGTCGGCGCACTTGTGGGCCTGCTTGACGTCGACGTCTCCCACGAAGATGCGGGCCGGCCCCGCGAATTTTGCCAGATCGTACGCCGCGGCCGTGCCTTGCATGCCGGCCCCAAGGATCCCGAAAGAGTTCTGCATAGTGACGCCTTTGTCCCCCGTCAAAAACCCCCTCTCCCGGCTGAGAGAGGGGGCTGAAGGATCTGTAGGTTACCTATCAAGATCGGTCGATGGCCGGACCGGCTTGAGGTCGTTTAGGGGGTCAAGTGCCAGACGGTCAGGTCGTTTTCATGGCACCAGAGCAAAGTCGAGCTCGGTCCCGTCTGTTTGACCCGGTACCGGCTTCTCAGGGCGCCGTCGGATGGCCTCAGCAGTCTGGAGAGGCTGCCGGTCGCCACGAGGTCCCTCGTCGTGTAGTTGGTCGTCATGGCGTCCGTCCGGACGTCGGTCGTGTCCCAGTTCGACGTGTTCCAGTTCCACAGTTCCAGAGTCTGCGTGTAGACGCCCGAGTTCGTCATCTTCGTGCGGGCCCGGAGCTTCAAGGCCGAACAACTCGTCAACGGCGCGGTCGCGTCGAGCGTCACCGTCACCGGGGAGGCGTTCTGGTTCGGGACCACGAACTTGCATACCTTGAGCGCTTGTCCGTCCTCCACCGCAAGGTTCGCGACCGAGCCGCTGCTGACCTTGCCCAGGTTCACCGTAGCCGTCGTCGGCGCGACGATGTACAGCGAGGGCAACAGGTCCAATGGCGTCGTCACCGTTTGACCGGAGTGGACGTCCTTACCCAGGAGGGCCGACACGTCCACCGACGTCTTGTTCGAGACCGGAGTCGTCGAAGCCCCGAAGACGCCTTTGTCACCGTTGTTGTCGATCGTGACCTCAGAGGCCGACAAGGTCACAAGGGCAGGATTACCGGACGCGAGCTTGATCGTCACAGGCTCGGCGCCGACCTTGCGGTCAAGGGTGACCGTGCCCGTCGACCCGCTCCCACCGATGACAGGATTGGGATTGAACGTCAAGGAGGCGATCCCAAGATGCTTGACCTCGACCGACCGCTCGTAGTAACCCTGATACGGGTCCCAGACCCGGATCCCGACCGTCGTGTCCGTAGCCACAGGCTTGGTCTCGCCGACGACAACGGTGTAAACGTAGCCTTCCGTCACCGACGCGGTCGCAGGTAGGACGACCACGTTCGGGTTGCCGGATTCGAACGCGAGGGGGAACCCGCCGTTCGACGCCGGGCGGTTCAGAGTGACCCAGACCGCGAAGTAGTTGGTGTTCCACACGCTGCCAGGCGAAACGACCACGTCCGTCACCGTGATGCCGTAGACCGTGTAGCTCTGCTGGATGCCGTTCCCCGGCCGGGAGGCCTGGATGCTGACGGTCCTGTTCGTAGGGACGCACGTCGTCTGGACCAAGAACACCGCGGTCGTGGACCCTTCAGGCACGGTGACCTGCGGCGTGACCGTCGTCGTCGGATCGTTGTCGGCAAAGTTGACCGTCGCACCGCCTTGAGGGGCGGCTCGGTCCAGATGGACGGTTCCGAGGTAGTTGCCGCCTGCGGTGACGTTCTGAAGGTCCATGGTCGCCACCTTCACTTCGCGGACCAGGATCGTGTCCGAATCCGACGTCCCGTTGACGGTGGCGGTAACGGTCGCATTGATGTCGGCCGTCGTCTGTAACGTGTCGATCGGCAGCGATGTCGTCGTCCGGCCCGCCGCAACGGTGAAAGCCTGCGTCGGGACCGCCGACGTGTTCGACGTGACGGTGACGGACAACCCTCCCGGAGGCGCTTCACGGTCCAAGGTCAAAGTTCCGGTGAACGTGTTCCCACCCGTCACTTCCGTCGAGGCGATCGTAAAACTGGCTACGACGGGCTTGGTCGAGAACAGTTGCATCCGCCAGATCCCGCGACCCCACGTCCCGGCATAGAGGTAGCCGTCGCTCACTACGAGTTGATTGACGGCCGTGTTCGGCAGTCCGAGGCTCTCGGTCGCGTTGTACCAGTGCGCCCCACGGTCTTCCGTGTAGAACACCCCCAAATCGGTGGCGGCGTACCAGACCGAAGTCGGGCCGTACGGGTCTCGGACGATCCAGTTGACCCCGGTGTCGGGCAGCGACGCCGATCCTGTCCCCGAACGGTCGACCCAGACCGGGTTCGAAGCGAACACGTTCGTGCACTCCCAGAGACCGGACTCGGTACCGGGAACGACGCCGTTCCCGATACAGACCAATGCGTCCTCGTCCACCGTCGGGTGCGTCGAGACGCACGTGATCGGCGCGGAGAAGTCCTTGAGCACCGCCAATCCCGAATCCGGTGCCGTGCTCCCGAAGAGTCGGCCTTTGTTCGTTCCGACGTAGCAACCCATGTTCGGGGATGCGAAGGCGTCGACAGCGGTCGCGGTCTCCTTCTCCTCGACGTTGAAGAAGGTGCCTCCGACCGCTTTCCACCAGTTCGTCACGATGCCGTTGTAAAGGAGCCTGTACAGTCGTTCGCCCGCAAAATACACGGCCCCTGCGACGCCCGGCACCGAATCGATCGGCGTGATGAACGGAAGGGACTCGCCCATGGACGCCGGCGACGTCCATAGGGACGCGCTGCCCGCCCAGCCGTTGGCGGTCGCCCGGAAGCCGATGTTCGGCGGATCGCCTTCGCGAAGGTTCTGGGCCGTCGTGAACTGGATGTTCGGGTTCGACTGATCGATCGCACAGTACATGCCGTCGCGGCTGTTCACGCCGTTCCAATCGTTGACGTTGTTCGGCGAAGTGGCCGAGCCGATATGCCACATGCCTGTCAGAAGGTAGTTCGGGTAGGTCGACGCGTCGGGATGGGGAGAGACGCCGATGTGCTCCGTCAAGCGGAGGGTCGAGTTTTTGTTGTCGAAGATCCAGCCGACGCCGTTCAAATAGGCCATGAGCCAGACCCCGCCGTCACATCCGACGAGCGCATAGTTCTGCAATGCGGGGTGACGGTCGAAGCCGTGTTGGTCGGCATGGACGAGCCGGCCGCTCCCACTATCGTTGATCAAAGACCAAGTGGAACCCGAGCCCGCGTTCTGAAGCGCGAACAGGTCGACCATTCCAAGGACGAGGATGTCGTTCCCGCTCCCGTCCGGCTGAGAGTTCAAGCATCCGAGAACGGAGTTGTAATCGGTCTGGCGGAAGTCGTTGTCGGTACCGCTCAGGCTGCCCAGGTTGCCCGAGATTTCGGACCATGTGTCCCCCTTGTCGGCGCTCCGATAAATGTGTCCTGACGAAACGTAGGCGTAGACGCGGTCCCGATGCGTCGTGGAGGCGGCGACGTTGGTCAGTCCGATCGCCGGAGGGCTCGCATCCGACCAGGTCGCACCGTGATCGTTACTCCGTCGGATGACGCCGCTGCTCGCGTGAGCGGCGTAGATCCAGCGGACGCCGCTGACTTTGATCGAAGCGGCGAACCGGTGGTAGCCCTCGCCCGTCGTGGACTGGACCCGAGTCCAAGTGTTCCCGTAGTCGGTCGAGCGCCAGATCCCTAAGCCGTCGCTGTCCCCCGTCCCTCGACCTGCCGCCACGAGGACGACCGAAGGATCGTCAGGGTCGACCATGACGTCGCCGATTTCGCAGCCGGCCAATTCGGCCTCCAACTCCTGAGTCCACGACGAGCCTCCGTTCACCGAACGCATGAGGCCCATGCCATAGCCCCATTTGCCTTGAAAATCGCCCGTCGCGACATAGACGCGGCTGCTGTTCGTCGGGTCGACCTCGATGTCGCTCGTGTAAGTGAAGTCCCAACCGTCGCTCAGTCCGTTCGCGAAGTTCGCGCCGCCGTCGGTGGACTTACACAGGCCGCCGGACGCCGAGCCGACCCAGACCGTGTTGGGATTGGACGGATCCCACTCGACACCGTTGACGCGGCCGGTGACAGGCCCGCTTGCGACCGACTGGCTTCCGTCCAAGTTCCGCGGGCCGATGAAAGTCCAAGTCGTTCCGGCATAAGCCGGCCCTTCGATCTTCGGCATCAAGGCCCGGTGACGGGCCGCGGCCTTGTACCGGCGCGGATCGATCCGGCCGTCCGGCAGGGCCTTCATTTGAAGGCGGTGCGACCAGACTCCATAGAACTCGAACTGTTCCTCGATCCACTCCTCTTCTTCTTCTGAATCGAGCCCGAGCCTTTCGAGGCATTCCTCGTACTCCTTGACCTGCTCCAGGTATTCGTCGATCTGCTTCCAAGACCGCCGGTCCTCTGGCACGGCGGGTCTTCCCCTTAAACCAGAGAACGGGCCGAGCGGGAGGGCGCCGGGTGCGAAAGCGGCGGCGGCGATCAGGGTCGTGAGCATGTCGAGGTTCCTGGAACGGCAGGGACGGCCGGACGAACCTATGTTCCACCATCGGACGCAATCCCTGCGCAAAGCAGGCTCAATCTCTGTCGTCAGGGGCGGCCAGATACTCGAGCAAGTCCGCCAGCGACCACCCGCGATAGCGTTCTTTCGCTTGAGCGAACGTCTCGGCCGAGAGCGCGTCTTTCAGCTCTTGAAGCCTTTCGCGGGGCAGCGGCGACGTGTCCGCGAGCGACCTTTGTCGTTGGGCCTTGCTCCGGACGATGACCGCGAGAAGTCCCACGGCCTCTTCCCTGTCCCCGGCGGCGAGGGCGACTTCGACAGCGGCTTCGGCGCATTCCACGAGCCGACCGACTCCCGAGGAGGCTAAGACCCCCAAGGCGCTACGGCGAAGCAGGGCACGGGCCTCGTCCACCTCCCCGAGCCGCGCTGCGACCATGACCGCGTCGCTGACCCAACTTCGCGGGGCCGGGTCGAGCCCTCGGGCTTCCACGATGCGACGGGCCTCGGACAAGCGATCCTTGGCATCGTGCAGGCGGCCGTCGGCAAGGGCGACGAGGCCGAAGTTGTGCAGGTTGTTCGCGAGCCAGTCGTCGTTGTCCCCCGACCGGAGCTCGGCGATCGTCTCGCTGTACACGCGCTCGGCTTCCTGGAGGTCGCCCTCCAGGTAGTGCGCGAAACCGTCGTTAAGCCGGACGGCCAATGCGAGCTGGACGTCTTCGGCCAGCTTGCAGTATTCGAGGGCCTCTCGGAACGCCTCCTTGGCCTCGTCGAATTTCATCGCCTGCATCAAGGCGTTCCCTTTTGAGTTCAAGAAGCGGCCCCGTTCGTAGGGCACCGTGTCTTCTGGCAAGTGACGGAAACCGATGGTCAACGATTCGACCGCTTCGTCATAGCGGGTCAACCCGACATAGAGCGTCGAAAGGGCGCGGTAGGCGTTCGCTATCGGTCCGGAGGGCCCGTCCGTGTTCGCTTCCAGGGCTTTCCGGATCCAGGCCTCGCCTTCGCGGTACATGTCCCGGCTGTACCAATAGTAGGCGAACGTGGTCACGAAATCGAGCGCCCACGTCGGCTCGTGATCCAGGCACCACTCCATGGCGGTGCGGAAATTGTCGTATTCGACGGAGCGGCTCTCCAGATACTGCTGGTTGAAGTCCAAGGACTTCGCCCGAAGTTCGACGGCCCATGTGTGCATCGCCGTCGCATGCCGCCGCCGGGCGTCCTCGAGTCCCTCGGTTCCGGCCTTGGCGCGGACGAACTCGCGGATCGATTCGAGCATGTCGAACCGGACCGTCGAACCGCGGGCGACGGCCTGGACCAGCGAGGCTCGAAGCGCGGTCTGGAGGTGCGAGGCCGTCCCTGGTTCTTGCCGGGCCCGTTCGGCGTTCTCCACCGTCCATCCGTCGCGGAAGACCGAAAGGCACCGGAGCGTGTCGTGGATCTCCGGATGCATCGAGTGGCTCCAGTCGATGCAGGCCCAGAGCCGCTTGTGCCGGTCCGGCCTTTCGTCCGAGTCTTCTTGAAGGACTTCGAAGCGCCGGTCGAGACGTGCCAACGTTTCGGAAGGCGAGAACAGGTCGGCATGGGCCGCGGCCAGACAGATCGCGAGGGGCAGCCCGTCCAACCTCCGGACCAACTCGGAGAGACTTGTCGGATCGTCGATCTGGTAGTCAGGGACGAGAAGCCGGGCCCTGTCCACGTAGAGACTGACGCTCGGACTGTCCTGCCACGAGCCGTCCTCGTCCGGGACCCCTAACGTCGCCACGCCGACCGACCGCTCCTCCGGAACCGCAAGGAGCGTCCGCGATGTGGCTACGACGCTCAGGCCCGGTTCGGCCGTAACGAGAGCCTGCACGACCGGCCCTGGGTCAGGAACGACCTGCTCGAGGTTGTCGAGGACGACCAAGCCGCGCACGCCCCCGAGGAAGCCGTCGAACCCCGATTCAGGGCGGTCCGTCTCTTCGCGGCCCAAGACGTCCCAGAGCCTCGCCGCTAAGCCCTCGGGTGCCTGGACGGACGAACAGTCGACGAACCAGACATGGCCGTCGAGGCCCGAGGACGACCGTTTGGCGACCTCTAAGGCCAGCCGGGTCTTGCCGACGCCGCCCGGACCGTAAAACGTCACGATCCGGCCCGCACCTTCGGCCCTTGTGACGTAGGCGACCACCTCATCGACCAGGTCTTCCCGGCCGAAGATCGGAGGGAGGGACGTCGGGACGTTCGACGCGGACCATCGACGCCTGTGACTGGACCGGCGCCGCGCTTCCCGGGCGAGCGCCACGGTCTCGTCGGACGGCCCGATCCCCAACCGGGACCTGAGCCCCGACTCGAACGTCCGATAGCGCCGGATCGCATCGGCTCCCCTCCCTGCTTGGGTCAAGGCTCGGAGGGCCAGCCTTAGCTTGCGCTCCGACTCTGGATCGGCGTCGGACGCTTGAACGGCGAGGTCAGCGGCACGGGACGACTCTCCGGTTTCAAGCAGCGACACGACGACGGATTCCAGTCGTTCTTCGAAGAGACCGGTCAGTGCGGCCCGTTGGGCCGATACCCAAGGTTCGCCGAACCCTTCGCAAAACCGCCAGGGCTCGAACGGCCCCTTCTCCGAGCCGCTCAAGAACGCCTGGACGTCCGAGGTTCCATAACCATCGTCGAGCCAGACGTCCGTCCGGTCGGAACGTAGGGCCGCGTCGGAGTCGTGGCCCAGAGCGGCGAGGTCCTTTTTCAAGAGCGACAGGGCGTTGCGCAGGCTTGCGAGCGCCGATTCGGGAGCGACGTCGGGCCAAACGTCTTTGGCGACGACCCGTCGGTCGCACCGTTCGCCTGCCTTGGTCGCAAGGTACGCGGCCAACAAGGCGACCTTGCGGTTGGAAAACGACGAGACGAGTCCGCCGCTAGTGGTCGCTGACGGGCTTCCGAACAGCCGGAGTCTGAGCCTTCCGCCGCCGTCCACAGGGGAAGTTTAGCCCTTCGCCGGCCCGTCGGACCTTGCCGGCTATCTCGTCCGTTCGACGGCGACTTCGACGGCCTTCTTCAGGAACAGGTCGGTACCGGCCCGATCGAACTCTTGGTCGACCTTGACGTCGGCCTGGACAGGGTTGTGCTCCAACCGGATCCCGTCGACTTTGACGTCGACCATCGGAATCTCGACGTAGGCCCAATCCCCGACCGGACTCGGCGTCGTTCCTAGGACGTCGCCCGCGGACCGGTTGCCGACGAGGACGCCACGGCCGGTCTTCTTCATGATATAGCTGAAGACGTCTTTCGCCGACCGCGAGCCCTCGTTGATGATCACGATCAGCGGCTTTTGATATCCGAACAGTTGCTTCATCGTGGCCCCGCCTGCCACCGTCCACTCAAGGTCGACCTTGGGCCGGAAGAAGGGGTCGCCGAATCCTTCGGGGCGACCCCCGAACCCGTCCCTGATGTCGAGGATGAAGGCGTCCGTGTTCGCAGCCCTGTTGTAGACGAAGTTCTCCAGCGCCTGTCGGAACTTGTCGTTCGCCATCGTCCAAAGGTGGAGGTAGCCGAACTTCTTGCCACCCTCTTCGATGATGCGTCCGCTACGGCGGGTCGCGTCCAAGAACATGTCTTGTCCAGGCGTTTCCGTGACCTTGACGGTCACCGTGGAGGCTTGCCCGCCGTCCGACGGTCGACGAAGTTCCAACCGGACGTCCTGACCGACCTTTCCGGCGAACGCGTCGACAGGACTGAACGGTTGCCCGTCGACGGCGAGGAGCCGATCGCCCTTCCGGACTCCCGCGGCTTCGGCAGCGCCCCCGTTCAAGACCATTTGGACCGTGTACCCGTCCTTGTCCTTGCGGAACCAGGCACCGATGTTGGCCATCTTCGCGGCTTTATCCCCCTTCGCGAAGCCGTCGAAGAGATAGAAACCTTGCTCTCTGCGTGTCAGAAAATCGAAATGAGAATCGCCGAACTTGGCGATCATGGCGTCCATGGCCCGGTCGAACTCGTCTTCGGACTTGGCGGCCTTGGCTGCAGGCTCCGCCTCCTTCAAGAGGCGATCGAGCTTCTCGGACTGGCTCGACTTGGCCCAGTACATCGTCTTGATCCTCGAAGAGACCGTCGACCATGCTGCGTCGGCGTCGAAAGCGGCGACCGGGTGGCTGAGAGCGAAGACGATGACTGGGATCACGGCATCAAGTTACGTCTGAGACTAGGGCCGAGGTTCCGGCTTCGGGACGGCCGGACTGCCGTGGAGGTATCCTGCCGGGCCTGTGGAAGGCCTTGCGCGGCCACGAACACCACAGGGGTGAACCCGATTGCGCACACAGAAGAAGAAGCAAAAGCACTCGAACCGGTTTTCCGACGCCCTCAAGCAGGTCGACCAGGATAAGCTCCTTGAGCCCGGAGAAGCGATCTCGACCGTCAAGAAACTGGCTTCGGCCAAATTCGTCGAAGGAGTCGACCTGAGCGTCCGTCTCGGCGTCGACCCTCGCAAGGGCGATCAGAACGTCCGCGGCATCACGAACCTTCCCCACGGTACGGGCCGGACGAAACGTGTCGCCGTCCTGGCCAAGGGCGACTTGGCCAAAGAAGCCGAGTCGGCAGGCGCCGATCACGTCGGTGACGACGATCTGATCACGAAGATCCAGGGCGGCTGGAAAGACTTCGACGTCGTCCTGGCCACCAGCGACATGGCGCCCCAGATCGGCAAGATCGGCAAAATCCTTGGCACCCGGACGCCGAACAAGAAGAACGGCACGGTGACGGACGCGATCGGTCAGGCAGTCAAAGAGATCAAAGGAGCCACCCGTGTCGAATACCGCGTCGACAAGGCAGGCATCGTCCACGTACCGATCGGCAAGGTCAGCTTTTCGGAGGACCAACTGTTCGACAACTTTAAAGCGGCGGTCGACGCCATCGTCCGTGCGAAGCCGGCGAGCGCCAAAGGTCGGTACCTGGTCTCGATGACGTTGAGCTCGACGATGGGCCCCGGAGTCCGACTGGACACCTCACTGGCCAGCAAGGCTAGCGGACACTAGCCCGCCGCGAACACGTCACGATAGCCCTGGACGACCGCATCTTTCGCGTCGTCCGGGGCTGTCCGTTTTCCCGTCTCGAGACTGAGGCTCGTGACGCCGTATCCGTGTATCCCGCAAGGGACGATCAGTTCGAACGACGCGAGGTCGTTGTCGCAGTTCAACGCCACGCCGTGGACACTGACCCACTTCCGCACTTTGACCCCGATCGCAGCGATCTTCCTCAAAGCAGGTTCGGCGCCGGTCCAAACCCCGGTATGGGGAGGAAAGCGGACTCCGTTCAGTCCGAAGCGTGCGAGCGCACGGATGTGGACGTCCTCCAGTTCGCGCAACCATCGATGGAGGTCCTGGCCGTGCCGCCTCAGGTCGAAAACCGGATAGCTGACGAGTTGACCTGGCCCGTGGTACGTGACGTCGCCACCACGGTCGGTCCGGACGACGTCGATCCCCCTGGCGACGATTTCGTCTTCGGGAAGCAAAAGATGCTGAGGATCGAACGAGGCCCCGAGGGTGAAGACCGGCGGGTGCTCGACCAGGACCAGCGTGTCCTCACCGCCGTCCAAGACCGATTGGGCGACTTCGGACTGTAGGCGCCACGCCTCGCGATAATCCATCTTCCCCGCGTCGACGACTTTCATGCGCCTAGGGTCGGGTTGACGACCAAGAACGCCTTCAGACCGTCCACCGGGTCTTTGAGTTCGGTCAACGGCTCTTCGGACACGAGCCTTGCGAACGTCTCGCTCACGAGGATCCCACCGACCGGGGCGTGCTCCTGGAAATGGGCGGCGATGTCGATGACGTCGTTGTACTGGACTTCCCCCAAGGCACCTTGTGCTTCACCGGTGTGCAAGCCCGCACGGACACGAAACGGTGCTTCCAGTCGGTTGACGCGCATGTTGAACCACCCGAGCCTGGTCTGGGCGTCCTTGGCTGCCCTCAAAGCGTCGTACGCGTCCGAGAACGTCAGGATGGCGCCGTCACCAGCAGTCGACAGAACGGACCCGCCGTTGGCTTCGGCACTTTCGCTCCAAAGCCGCTGGAGTTCGCGAAAACTCCATTCGACCTCGAGGGGGTCTTGACCCGCCTTCATGGCCGTGCTCCGGGCGACGTCAAGACAAAGGACGAAGTTGGCGCTGGCGTCCCGGTTCAGGTGCTTCTCGATCAGGACGAGTTCGGCGACAAGGGTGGCGGGATCGTCGCTGTCCCGACGGCGCTGGAGCCTGGCTGACTCCTCGATGTGGGACCCGATGCCGGTCAAGATGCCGGACATGGCCAAGAGCATGCCGTAAGACGGCAGTTGTTCGGGTGCGAACTGTCGCACCCCGAACTGGAAGCCGAAAATGCCGAGAGGGAAGAATCCGGCCGCCGCGAAGCCGAGGAACGCGAGGACCTGACTGGCCAAGGACCGTCGCACGCCACCTGCGATGAACCCGACGAACAGAAAGGCCAGGACCGTCGCTCCCGCCGCGATGATCCGGAGAAGGGCGTAGACGGGGTCCCGCGTGAGGTCGGAGCCCGGAAACGCCACCTGGTACCCGCCAAGGACCAAGACGCGGAACAGGCCTGCCAAAGCCCCCCCGCAGAGGGCCAAAAGGATCCAGCGGCTACCGGACTTCAGCGCGTCGAACCTACGGCGGTCGCTCTGGTGCGCGCGCAACGGGCCGAGTTTCTTAAGCCGTTCCTTGATGGCGAACCGACGGTCAAGGGCCTCTTGGCGCGAAAGGCCGCTGAGGTTCCGGGCTTGACGCCCGGCGGCGATGTAACCGCCCATCAGGGTCATCAACGCGCCGAAGACGAAATACAGCAATCCGGACGAAACGGCGAACCCGACGTCGAAAACCGAGATCCGCCCCGTCCGCAGGAGCGCGCCGGCGAGGAGCGCACCGGCCATGATGCCGGACGACATCGCGGGGAACCGCATCCGCCCGTGACGTGCGAAGCAGGCCAAATGAAGTCCAAGGACGGCCCAAACGATCGCCGACGGGCCGTCCGCCTGATCGTGCGCGCCCGTCATCGCTTGGAACAGGTTGACGGCCGTTTGGAGCAGATAGCCGGCCAATCCTGTCGCCACGACGAACCCGATCGGGTTCGCCGTACTGTTGAGCCAGAGGTTCTTGGCCGCGTCGAAGAACTGCTGCCCGCCCTTGAGCAACGCTTTCCAGACGAGGTCGGAATGCCGTGCCGAGCGTTGTGGCCCGCTCATGGCATCGATGACTTGGATTACGAAGTCTTCTTCGAGACCATACGTCTCGGCGAGTTCGGCCACGTTCAACGCCCGTAACGAACGCCGACCCTTCAAGTGCTCGACGAACTCGTCAAGCCCTTGGGGTCGGACTACGCGCGAAGGTTCTTGGGCCAAAGTCAAAGCGACACCGGAACGTCTTTACGGCCCCGGCCGTTCCGGAATGCCCGGACCGGGACTATTCGGCCGACTCTTCGGCCTTTTTGGGCTTGGCCGCCTTTTTGGGTTTGTCCGCAGCCGGTTTCTTCGCAGCTTTTGGTTCAGCGGGCTTTGGTGTCGACGACTTGGCCTTCCCGCCCTTGGCTTCGGCTTTGGCCGCTGACACGAGTTCTTTGATCCTCTGCTCCTTTCGATGCCGTCTCGCTCGGAGCTCCTTGTTCCGGACTCTCATATTTATCCTCAGGATTGCGCGGGAGAGGATACCTCTTGCCGCTGATCAACTCCTGTGTCAGGTCCGGTCGGGGCGCGACCTTGCGTCCGCCCCAGGTCTGTGACTTCGGATCCTTGAGGAAGTCGCTGATCTTCACGAACTCGAATCCCTTGGCCCTGAGGTCGGCGACGATCTTAGGAAGGGCCTCGAGCGTCCCGGGCATGGGGTCGTGCATGATGACGATCCCTCCGTTGGTCGCACTCTTCATGACGTGGCGGTAGACGTCCGCCGCGGTCGGGTTCCCTTTGACGGTCGTATAGTCGGCCGCGTCCGAAGTCCAGAGGATCATGCTGAGCCCGGCTTGGCGGGCGACGTCGCAGACTTGGTCGTCGTAGTCGCCTCCCGGTGGGCGGAACAGCGACGGTCGCACGCCTGTCGCCCTCTCGATCGCCTCGAAGCCTTTCGCCACTTGGTATTCGACTTCTGGCCGGGTCTGGCCACGAAGGCGGCTGTGGCTGTACGTGTGGTTCCCGAGCTCGATACCGTTGTCGGCGGCGAGCTTGGCGAGGTCCGGGTACGAGTCGACGTTCTGTCCGATGAAGAAAAACGTGGCCGAGACTTTCAGGCCGACGAGGGTCTTGATGAGCCGCTCGGTGTACCCGCGGTGAGGACCGTCGTCAAAGGTCAGCGCGATCCGTTTCTTCTCGGTGTCGCCCCGGACCAGGCGCGCCGGATATCCGGTCGAAAGGAGCGGCTCGACCGTCGCGGCCGTCAGATCGAAGTCTTCTGCCGGCACGACGATCCGTGCCGGGGCCTTGTCCAGTTGGCTCTTCGGAACGAGCGTGCCGTGGACGACCGCTTCGTCACGAGGGGCCTCAGCGGGCGGCGTCCTTTTCGCGACCGTCGGAGCCGGCCTTACGGGCGGGATGTACGACACCGCGCCGCCTGTCGGCTCACAGCCGACGAGGAGGAACACCGGCAGGACAAAGCCGGCAAACCGGGTGAAGGACATTCGCATCGGGATAACGTCTTTAGCTCTTCAACAAGTTTCGCAGCACGTATTGAAGCACACCACCGTGGCGGTAATAGTCCGCTTCCGTCGGAGTATCGATCCGGACGGTGACCGAAAAGGAGACCGTGTTCCCGGACGGGTCGGTGGCGCGGACGGTCAGGTCTTTGCCTCCAGCAAAATTGTCGGCGAAAGCGTCGCTCAACCCCACGACGGAGTATTCCTCGAGGCCCGTGAGCCCCAATTTCGCCGCACCTTCCCCAGGTTTGAACTGGAGCGGCAGTACGCCCATGCCAACGAGGTTGGAGCGGTGGATCCTTTCGAAACTTTCGGCGAGGACCGCCCGGACCCCAAGCAAGAGGGTCCCTTTCGCCGCCCAGTCCCGGCTCGATCCGGTCCCGTACTCCTTCCCTGCGACGACGATCAGATTGTCGCCCGCATGGGCATAGACCCGGGAGGCGTCGAAGATCGTGGTCGTCTCGCCGCCTGGCGGACAAGTCGTGAAGCCGCCCTCGGTCTCCGGAGCCAGACGGTTGCGGAGCCGGACGTTCGCAAAGGTGCCTCGGATCATGACTTCATGGTTGCCCCGGCGGCTGCCGTAGCTGTTGAACATCGCCGGCGTCACGCTGTGGGACGTCAGGTATGTCCCAGCGGGCGAGTTCAGCTTGATGGAGCCGGCGGGCGAAATGTGGTCGGTCGTGACACTGTCACCGAGCAGCGCGAGCACTTTGAGCCCGTTCAGGTCATCGACGGTCTCTCTGGGTTCGGGATCCATGCCGTCGAAGTAGGGCGCCTGTCGCACATAGGTGCTGGAGTCGTCCCAAGCGTACTTCTGACCTCCGGCGACCGCGATGGCCCGCCACTGGTCGTCCCCTTCGAAGACGGTCGCATAGGACGACGTGAACATTTCCCGGGTGATGTGCGCTTCGACGGCCTCGGCGATTTCGCGCTGGCTGGGCCAGACGTCGCGCAGCGTCACGTCGCGGCCCTCGGAGTCTTGTCCGATCGGATCCTTGCTGAGATCGATGTCGATGGTGCCCGCAAGCGCATAGGCGACGACGAGCGGCGGTGACATCAGGTAGTTCGCCTTGACCGCCTGCTGGACGCGGCCCTCGAAGTTCCGGTTCCCGCTCAGGACGCTGGCGACGGTCAGGTCGCCGTCTTCGACCGCTTTCGCGACGTCGTCGGGCAACGGGCCGGAGTTTCCGATGCACGTCGTGCACCCGTAGCCGACCACGTTGAAGCCAAGGGCTTCGAGGTCGTCGAGGAGGCCGGCCGACTTGAGGTACTCCGTGACGACTTTGGAACCGGGAGCCAGGCTTGTCTTGACCCAAGGCTTCGGCCGCAGCCCGAGGGCCGCGGCCTTGCGGGCCACCAGCCCGGCAGCCATCATGACGCTCGGGTTGCTCGTGTTCGTGCAGCTCGTGATGGCGGCGATGACCACCGAACCGTGCGTCAGGCGGCTCGTCGCCGCTCGATCGAGGACGGCCGTCCCGCCGGACGAGAGGGCGTCGCTGCCCGGTTTCGACGTCGGAAAGGCGGCAAAGAACGAGTCGCGGGCTTTCGAAAGGACGGTCCGGTCTTGTGGCCTTTTCGGGCCTGCCACGCTCGGCTCAACGGTCGAAAGGTCGAGTTCCAGGACGCTCGTGTATTCGGCTTCGGGCGAGTCGGCCGTGTGGAACAGGCCTTGATGACGCATGTACGCTTCGACCAAGGCGACTTGGTCTTCGCTCCTGCCGCTGACCCTCAGATAGCGCACGGTCTCGTCGTCCACCGGGAAGATCCCGCACGTGGCCCCGTATTCGGGAGCCATGTTCGCGATCGTGGCCCGGTCGGCCAGAGGAAGGCTGCCGATGCCAGGCCCGAAGAACTCGACGAACTTGCCGACGACGCCGTGCTTTCGGAGCATCTCGGTCACGGTCAGGACGAGGTCGGTCGCCGTCGAACCTTCCCGAAGTTTCCCGCTCAGTCGGAATCCGACCACCTGAGGGATCAACATCGGGATCGGCTGACCGAGCATGGCCGCCTCTGCCTCGATACCGCCGACGCCCCAGCCAAGGACGCCTAGACCGTTGATCATCGTCGTGTGCGAATCGGTCCCGACCAGGGTGTCCGGGTAGCAAGTGCCGGACGCATCGAAGACGACACGTGCGAGATATTCGAGGTTGACCTGGTGGCAGATGCCCGTGTTCGGCGGCACGACGCGGAAATTGTCGAACGCCGCCTGGCCCCACTTGAGAAAGGCATAACGCTCGGCGTTCCGGTCGAATTCGAGGTCGAGATTGATCTGCAAGGCCGCGTCGCTTCCGTACGAGTCGACCTGAACGGAGTGGTCGATGACGAGTTCCACGGGTTGGAGCGGGTTGACCTTGGCCGGGTCACCGCCGAGCCGGGCCATCGCGTCTCGCATGGAGGCAAGGTCGACGACGCACGGAACTCCCGTAAAGTCCTGCATCAGGACCCGTGCGGGCATGAACTGGATCTCATAGGACGGTTCCGCTTTCGGGTCCCATGCCAGGAGGGCTTCGACGTCCGCCTTGGTGACCCGGACGCCGTCTTCCGCCCTGAGGAGCGCTTCGAGCAGGACGCGCAACGAATAAGGCAACCGGGAGAGCCGGTGTCCGGCAAAGGCCTGAAAACTGTGAAGGGTCCTGCTCTTGCCTGCAAGATCAAGGGTTTTAAGGGTGCCAAAGCTGTTCATGGTCGTCGGCCGGGCCCGTCCGGTTCCGGGAGGGGATCTTGAACCTGATCTTACCTTTGCAAGGTCGTAAGCCCACGGTATCGTCCGGATCCTGGAGCGCGGGTCAGAAGCGCCTGGCGGGACGGTCTAAAGACTAAGTCTCGTGCAACCGGAACCAGGGTCAGAACGGTATAATCCGAGGTCGCGGCAGACCCCTCTGCCGGCCAAGGACGAAATGAAGCGGTTTTTTGCGTGGCTCCGAGCGATCTTCAACCGGGGGATGGACAAGCTCGAAGACCCCGAAATCATGTTGGACCAGGCCCGTCGTGACATGACGCAAGCGCTCGTCGCGAACCGTGAGAAAGCGGTCCAGGCCATCACGCAGAAGAACCGGCTCCAGGGCATGTTGGACGAGTCCGTCCGCAAGGCCGGACAACTCGAGCAGCAGGCGACGGCCGCCCTCAAGGCCGGGAACCGCGAGCTCGCCAAGCAGTTCCTGCGCGAGAAAGCGACGACCGACGCGACGATCGAGACCCTAAGAGGCACGCTCGCCACGGCGGTCGAGACCGTCGAACAGGTCAAGGTCGCGATCAAACGGCAAGAAGAGGAAGTCCGGAAGAAGACCGCCGAGGCCCTTGCGCTCAAGGCCCAATGGAAGCAGTCCCAGATCCAGTCGTCGATCACGAAGGCCCTCGAAGGCCTGACGTTCGAGAACGAATACGAGGGTTCGTTCGCCGCGGCAAGGGACAGGATCGCGGACAAACAGGCCGAGGCCGCCGCTCGTCAAGAAATGTTCTCGGGCAGCATCCAGGGCAAGATCATGACGATGGAGGACCAAGCCATGGACATGGCCGCCGACGAGGAACTCCGGAAGCTCGAGGAAAAGCTCGGCATGTCGACGGCGGCGCCTGCGACTTCGACCGAAACGACCGTGCAAAGCGACGTCGACAGTCAACTGGACGAGCTTGAAAAGCGCCTCCAGCAGGGTCAGAACGGGAACACCTGAGACGCCGAACGCGTAAGGGAGTCCGTCCCGCGCATGACGTCGTAGTCCCAAACGGTGTATCGCCCGCTCCGCCAAAGGGGTATGTAGTCATGGGCCCCGACCGCGGGGCAGAGTTTTGTTTATGACCAGGACGTCCCTGCTTGTACTGTCGGCCCTTTTCGCATGCGCGGCGTCCGCTCAAGACGACGCGAAGCTCACGCTAAGGGAGGCCCTCCGCTCCGCCCGTCAGAACAACGGGACCGTCCTGGCCGCCCGGCTCGGATACGAGTCTGCGAAGGCGTCCACCAAGTCCGCCTTCTCGGCCTTTCTGCCGACGGTCACGCCGACCTACAGCCGGGAAGACGGGTTCATCGACACGCTGACCGGCCCAGGACGCGGGCGTTCCGACCTGGACAGCGGGACCTCCGCGGTCACCGCCTCCTGGTTGCTCTTCGACAACGGAGAACGTTCGACCAACTACTCCCGGGCACGTACTTCCGAGCAACAGACCGAGTACCAGACCTTAGAAACGTACCGGTCGGTGCTGTTCAGCGTCCATTCGGTCTTCTACGACGCCCTCCGGTCGCAGCAGCTTCTCAAAGTCGCGAACTCGGCCCTCGAGCGGGCCACGACCCTGCAGGACTACGCCGAAAAACGCGCCGAAGTGGGATCCGGCCCGCGCAAGGACATCCTCCAGGCCAAAGCCGATGCGTTGAACGCGAAAGTCGACGTCCTGACCTCCACGAACCAAGTCTCGACCTCTCTCGCGACGCTCAAAGCCGTCCTCGGGTGGCCACAAGCCGAACTTCCTCCGCTCGACGACAGCGAGTCGGAGCAACCGACGATCGTCGACTACACGCTTGACCAGGCTCTTGCAGAGGGGTTGGCGAACCGACCGAGCCTGCTTGCCTCCCGAAAACTGGTCGACCTAGCCAAACTCAACGTCAGGAGCGCGAAGCTCGACACGTCGGTCGCGTTCGCCGGAAGGGCGAACTACCTCAAATCGTTCAGCGAGTCGCAGTTCGACAAACCGACGTTCACGCTGACGGCGAGCTTCCCGCTGTTCGACGGGTACCTGTCGCGGGAAAACCTCAGGGCCGCAGAACTCGACCTCAAGGCGCGGCAGGCCTCGGTGGTGCAAGACGAACGAGACGTGCGGGCCGAAATCGAGTCTGCGTACAAGGAATTCCGGCAGAACTTCGACAGACGCGAAGCGGCAAAACTCGCATTAGACGCCGCAAGACTGAACTTTGAGTCGGCAAAAGGGTCTTACACGGAAGGGGCGGGCACGATCCTTGACCAATTGACCGCACAAGTGAGCCTCTCCACCGCTGAATCGAACGCTATCGCCGCCTACTATGACCTTCTCATCTCGGAAGTCCGCTTGAAGTTGGTAACGGGACGACCGTTGCCGGGTGAGACGGACGGTGAATAAGTGGGCGATCGGGATCGGGGCCGCCGTTCTGATCGGCGTCGCGACGTGGGTCGTCGTGAACGGCAGCCAGTCGACGTCCGAAATCGAATACCGCTATTCCACCGTCGGTAAGGGCGAGCTCGTCCGGTCGACGTCGGCGACGGGAACGCTCGTCCCGTTGACGAAGGTCGACGTGAAGTCCAAAGCGGGCGGAAAGGTCGTCAAGCTCTTGGTCGAAGAGGGGTCGCCGGTCCGCCAGGGCGACGTCATCGCCATCATCGACCCGGAAGACACGAAGACCGCCTTTGAGCAGGCTGCTGCCGACGTCACGACGGCCGGCGCCAGGGTCAGCCAGGCCCAGGTCAACGCCAGGATGGAGGAGAAGAACGCGTCGGACCGGGTCCGTGACGCCGAGGTCGCCTTAGCGTTGGCAAGGTCGCAGTATGCGAAGGCCCAGCAGACGGCTACCGCACAGCCGACCCTGACCCAAGCCGACATCAAGACGGCGGAAGCCAACCTGACCTCGGCGGAGGAGAACCTGAAGCTCGTGCAGGACGTCCAGGTCCTCCAGACGCGGCGCGACGTCCAAGGGACGTACGACCGCTCGAAAGCCGACCTTGAAGCCGCGCAGGCCGAAATGACGCGCCAGGAGCGACTGCTGGAGTTGGGCTACGTCAGCCAAAGCGCGGTCGAAAAACAGAGGACGGTGGTCGAGAGCGCACGGGCCGCGTTCCGGTTGGCCGAGCAGCGCCGCGCGACCGTTCAAGCCGAGATCGAAACGCAACTCCGGACGGCAAGGGCGAGAGTCCAACAGGCCGAACAGTCTCTACGACAGTCGCGGACGAACGCGAACCGGAACGTCTTGACCCAACGGGACTTGGACATCGCCCGTCAAAACGTCCGCGGAGCGGAAATCGCCCTCAGCCAGGCCCGGACCGCGAAGATGAACATCTCTCTTCGTCGGTCGGACGTCGCGAGCGCCCGTGCGAGCGCCGTCCGGAGCGAAGTCGCGTTGCGGAACGCACGGGTGCAACTCGACAGCACGACGGTCCTTGCACCCAGAGACGGCATCGTGACCACGAAGTACCTCGAAGAAGGGACGATCATCCCGCCGGGGACGTCGACCTTCGCCCAAGGGACGAGCCTTGTCCAGATCGCCGATACGACGCAGATGGAGGTCGAATGCCTGGTCGATGAGGCCGACATCGCCTCGGTCCGGGTCGGTCAGCCCGTCCGGATCATCGTGGAGGCCTATCCGGGCCAGACGTTCGACGGTTCGGTCAAGCGTATCTTCCCCGCCGCGGACACGGCCCAATCGGTGACGACCGTCAAAGTCCGCGTTACCGTCAAAGGCCCGTCCAAGTCCTCTGGCGACGTCCGGAACGGCGGCGGCCCCGAAGGTCGAGGCGAAGGCGGCGGCAAGCCCTCGGGCAAGAGCGAAAGCGTCTTACGCCCGGGCATGAACGCAACGTGCGAGTTCATACAATTGGACAAGCAAGCGGTCCTGACCGTGCCCCAGCCGGCGATCCTCCGGGAGGGCGGCGAAACGTACGTCCGGGTCAAGACGGGCGACCCGAAGAAACCGGAGAAGCGGCCCGTGAAACTCGGCGCGGTCGGTAACGAGTCGATCGAGGTCGTCGACGGCCTCAAAGAAGGCGAAGAGGTCGTCGTGGCCGAAGTCGACCTGAGAGCGATGCGCGACCGCCAGACGAAGATGCAACAGCAGCAACAAGGCGGCGGCGGCCTCGGCTCGCTCAACAAAGGTGGGCCAAGTTCGTCCCGTGCCTCCGGCGCCTCGAAAGGCGGTGGCAAATGACGCACCGGCCTAGGGGATCCCGCCCGGCCGTGAACATTCCGACACCTTTGGGCGGATAACTCTGTAGGAGCAACTATGACGTTCGGTGACAGCTTCGATGCCGCAGTCCGGTCGATCAGTTCGAACAAACTCCGTTCGATCCTGACGATGCTCGGGGTCGTCATCGGCGTCGGCTCCGTCATCGCGATGATCGGGATCGGCGAAGGGACGAAGAAGAAGTCGCTGAGCGAGCTCGAGGTCATGGGTTCGAACCGCATCACGATCATGCCGAACTGGGGGCGGGGCGGCGGTCGCGACGCGAACGCGGCAAGCACCCTCCGGCCGGAAGACGTCGACCGGATCCGCAGGTTCGTCCCCGCCGCCAAGTACGTCACGGGCGTCGTGTCCAGTCGGTTCTCCGGCCAGTCGACCGTCAAGTTCGGAAGCAAGTCCAAGAGGACGGGCGTGACGGGCGCCGAGCCTGTGATCCGGTTCATCGACAACTCCACGAAAATGCATTCGGGCGTCTGGTGGGACGAAGCCGACAACGAGTTGATGGAGCGCAAGGCCGTCTTGGGCTACGCGGTCTACGACGAGCTTTTCGGCGGAGAGAACGCCATCGGATCGACCATCAAGATCGCGAACCAGAACTTTGAAGTCGCTGGCGTCGTGGACTACAAAGGCGGTTCGGGTTGGAACAACCCCGACGACCAGGTCTACATCCCGTTGAAGACGGCGCAGTACCGCTTGCTCGGATCCAAAGACAGACTGAACTTCATCACCCTCCAATCGGTCGACAGCACGATCATGATGGCCCTCCAGCAGCAGGTCGAAGACGTGCTGTCGCAGACTCGGAAGAACGCGACGGGCGAAGACCTGTTCCGGGTCATGAACCAGGCGGACACGCTTCAGGCGATCCAGACGCAGTCGCAGATCCTGAGCCTGCTTTTGGCCGGGATCGCGAGCGTATCGTTGTTGGTCGGCGGTATCGGCATCATGAACATCATGCTCGTCAGCGTGACCGAAAGGACCCGTGAGATCGGCCTCCGCAAGGCTCTGGGCGCCCAGCGACAGACGATCCTGACCCAGTTCCTGCTCGAAAGCGTCGTCATGTGCGTCCTCGGCGGCCTGATCGGCATCATCCTCGGCAGCGCGGCCGTCCAGGTCGTCGCCGTGCCCCTGCAGGTTCCGGCCGTGGTCAATATGACGGCGGTGGCTTGGGCCTTTGGTTTTTCGTCGCTGGTCGGCGTCGTGTTCGGCCTCTATCCCGCCATTCGGGCCAGTAACCTGCTCCCCATCGAGGCTTTGAGGTACGAATGACCGTGGCCTGGGCCATCGGCACGCCTCCCCGAAACCTCTGTCGGGAAACGGGCGTAAGCCGACTTCAGGCGTCGAACCCATGAGCATCGTCATCGAAGTCAAAGGCCTCTCGAAGGACTACGTCATGGGCGAGACCGTCGTCCATGCGCTCCGCGGTGTCGACCTCGCGATCGAAGAAGGCGAATCGGTCGCGATCATGGGCCCGAGCGGAAGCGGCAAGTCGACGTTCATGAACATGGTCGGGTGCCTCGACCGCCCCTCGGCCGGCCAATACTGGCTCGGCGGTCAGGAAGTGTCCCTGCTCAGCGATTCCGATCTCGCCGCAGTGCGGAACAAGCGGATCGGCTTCGTTTTCCAGACCTTTAACCTCTTACCCCGGACGTCGGCCTTGAAAAACGTCGAACTTCCTCTGATGTACGCCGGAGTCAAAGACCGCACGTCCCTTGCGCGGCGGGCGTTGGAACGGGTCGGCCTCGGACAAAGGATCGACCACCGACCGAACGAGCTGTCGGGCGGTCAGCAGCAGCGCGTGGCCATCGCCCGGGCGATCGTCAACGATCCCGTCATGATCCTCGGGGACGAGCCCACTGGGAACCTCGACTCCCGCACCAGCGAGGAGATCATGGCCTTGTTCCAAGAGCTCAACGAAGCGGGCAAGACCGTCGTCATCGTCACCCATGAAGAGGAGATCGCCCACCATTTCAAGCGGATCATCCGGTTCCGCGACGGGAAGATCCAGAGTGACGAGAAAGTCGAGTCGCCCGTCCGTGCGAGTTCCATGCTCGCCGATATGCCTCCCGTCGCATAAGCCTGACGAACTTGACTAAAAATTCACAGTTCGTTACCGATCATTGACTGAGTTACCGGCATCGGCCGTCCAATCATTTCAAATGCGGCCGCGAGCGGTCGCACACGGGTGGGTGAGACAGTGCTGTGTGAGAAGTTCGGATTGAACGCTGAGAAGTGCCGTCAGCGGCTTGAGAGTTCGCGGATCCAGGTGGCCGACCTGGACGCCCTGAAAGAGCTCGGGCCCTTGTTCCAAAAACACATGGACGTGATCGTCGACGCGTTCTACGACCATGTCGGGACGATGCCGGGGGCGCTCAAGGTCGTCGAGTCGGCCGGGAGTTCGATCCCTAAACTCAAGAAGACGAACCCCAACTACTTCGCCGAAATGTTCCGGGGCGCCTGCGACCAGGCGTACTTCGAGAGCCGGCTGGTGATCGGGAAGATCCATGCGGCCATCGGCCTGGAGCCGGACTACTTCTTCTCGGCGATGTCGACGTACTACGACGTCATGACGCCGATCCTGTTCGACCATTACCGGTGGAACCCGAGGAAGCTCAAACAGGCCATCGTCTCCCTTCAGAAGATTTTCAACCTCGACCAGGCCCTCATCCTCGAAGCCTATATCGAGTTCGGCTTCGTCGCCGAGCTCCGCGACGTCGTCGGCAAGACGAAGGAGGTCGCGGACGCACTGGCCAAGAGCAGCACCATCCTCGCCGGAGCGGGCGAGGAGTCGGGCAAGGCGTTGGGCGAACTGGCCCACGTGAGCGAGCAGATCGCGATGTCGGCCACCTCCCAAGCCGAGTCGAGCCAGCAGGCGGCGATGGGCACCTCGGACCTCAGCGATTCGAGCAAGAGGATCTCGTCGGGCGCCCGGGAACAGACGCTTGCGATCGAGACGGCCCGGAACGCGATCATGACGGTCCAGCAGATCATCGACGAGATCCACGACCAGGCCTCCGTTTGGTCGGAGATCCGCGAGCGGATGACGGCCATGGAACGCGTCCAAGGCGCCGTTCAGGAGACCGCCGAACGTGTCCGGGAGATGAACTCCAGCTCCGACCAGATCGGCCGGATCGTACAGACGATCGAGGACATCGCCGCCCAGACGAACTTGTTGGCCCTGAACGCCGCCATCGAAGCGGCCCGGGCGGGCGAAGCGGGCCGAGGGTTCGCGGTCGTCGCCGACGAAGTCCGAAAGCTCGCCGAGCACTCGTCGTCGGCCACGAAGGAGATCGCCAATCTGATTTCCGCGGTTCAGACGGGCAGCAAACTCGCGTCGGAGTCCATGCACCAGACGCTTGAGGACGTCAAGGACGCCTCGGAGGTCACCCTTCAGGCTGCGGGCTGCCTCGAGACCATTTCTGAGTCGGCACGGACGGCCGTCGGCGCGAGCAAGAACGTGACGTCGGCGATGGACGTCGTCGACCGCGAACTGGAGACGAACAACGAACTGATCGCCTCGATCGAAAAGTCGACGGACTCACTGAACAGCATGATCGAACATATGGCGGCGATCGCAGAGGAGAACTCGGCGTCTTCGGAAGAGATGAGCGCTTCGACGCAGGAGATGAACGCCCAGGTCGAGGAACTCCTCGCCGGCGTCCACGAGCTCGACGGCCGGGTCGAAGGCCTGCGCACGATGATCCGGACGGTCGAAGAGGCGCTCGCAAAGAGCTCCAAATCGGGCAACCCGGGAAGTGAAGGCACGTTGAGGGTCGCGGCCTAAAGCCTCAGATCGTTCGGGACTGTCGTCAGAATCTATGACATGTCGGTCGGCAGGCGGGTTTGGGCCTCCGTCGGTCTCGTCTTCGTAGGACTAGGCTTCGTGGGGGCCTTCGTGCCCGGCATGCCGACCACGGTCTTTCTGATCGTCGCCCTGTACTGTTTCAAGCGGGGCAGCGCCAAGTTCGAAAAGTGGCTCCTCGAACACCGCGTGTTCGGCCCTACCTTGAGGGACTGGGAACAGTATCGCGGGATGCGCGCCAAATCGAAAAGGGCCGCGCTCTTGGTCATGTGGCCGTGCTTGGCCGTGTCGTGCTTGGTCTTGCTACAGCGCCCCCCGATCCTGGCGATCGTGTTCGCCTCAGGTGTGATCGCGACCTGGGTCATCCTTACGAGGCCGACCGTTCCGGACGATACCGAAAGCCGGCCGGACGCTGAAAACGATACGTCGACCGCCGCCGCCTGACGCCCGTATCAAGCGGAGACGAGGCCCCTGGTCTTTCGGACGTCGTCCTCCATTTGGGCCGCGAGCGACTCCATTGAATCGAACTTGATCTCCTCGCGGATACGTTGAACGACGGCGAGATCGACGGACCGTCCGTACACCGAATCCCCGGGATAGTCGATCAGATACGCCTCGATGCTCCGCTCTTGGCCTCCGACGGTCGGTCTCGTCCCGATGCCGATGGCGGCGGCGAACCGCGCGCTTCCGATCCGACAGGTGCCTGCGTAGACTCCGTCTCCCGGGACCGCCTGGGCGACCGGTAACGAGAGGTTGATGGTCGGAAACCCGAGCCGGCGGCCAAGCTTCTGCCCTGATACGACGACGCCTTGGAGCGTCAACGGGCGTCCCAGCAATCCGGCTGCCTCCGCGACCTTTCCTTCCAGCACGAGGCTTCGCACTGCACTGCTGCTGACCCTAAGGCCCTCGACCTCGTAGGGCGGGACGATATCGGTCGCGATCCTCTCGGCCAGCCATGCGGCGGTGCCTTTCCGGTCGTGGCCCAATGCAAAGTCGTGCCCGACGACGATCCGCTCGGCCAAGAGTCTTTTAACGAGCACCTCGTCCAGGAACGCGTCCGCCTCGGTTTCGGCGGTCTTCCGATCGAACGGATAGACCACGGCGACGTCCACTCCGAGCTCACGGAAGACGTCGAGGTTTTGAGACAGGGTCGCAAGGGCGGGAGGGACCTTGTCCGGCGCCAGGACGGCGGCCGGATGGCGGTCGAACGTAAGGAGGACGCACGGTTCGTCATGGAGGCGCGCGTCGCGGACGGCGGTAGCGACGACCTGTCTGTGGCCGAGGTGGACGCCGTCGAACGTACCGATACAAACGGTCGACCTTCCCCAGTGAGCCCTGAGGCTGTCCGTGCCGAAATGGACCGTCACGACGACTCCTCCGGTTTCGAAAGCACGGCGACGGAAGTCAGGACGACGGCATGGTAAAGGGCCATCCCTCCGGCCACGGGGAACGAGCCCCAGACTTGGTCGAACCGGGCGACGTCCCCGAGCAGTCCGAGCGGCGGGTAAGCCATGACGAGCACCACCGATCCGCACAAAGAGCAGGCGGCGAACAGGACAGGATAGGTGAGATTGAGCGGGAACGCGATCCGGCGGGGGCCCGCCACGCTCGGCACGACGAACGCGACGAGTGCGAACAGGACGCAACCGATCCCCAGTG
The DNA here is from genome assembly GCA_018268395.1 of Armatimonadota bacterium. Lineage (NCBI taxonomy): Bacteria > Bacillati > Armatimonadota > Armatimonadota bacterium. The sequence goes on from JAFDWQ010000001.1 coordinate 793,226, forward strand.
GGAGCACACCGATCCGGACGGCGTCCCAGTCCTTGACACCCTTTCCCGCCATCCAGAGGGCCATCGGCACGGCGGCCAGGACCGCGAGCAGCACGGAAAGCGACATCGTGAACATCGCCGACTCGAGCGAGGCCTTAAGGCCTTTCATGGTGCGTGGCCCTGAAGGTCGACCATGGCGAAGGACACGGGCGGTCAATCGGGAACGTCGGTCGGGTCGGTGCTGGACGCCGCTTCGTTCTCAGCGTGGATCTGCTCGAAAATCTCTTTACGGTGGACTTCGACATTGCGGGGCGCTTTGATGCCCAGGCGGACTTGTTCGCCACGGACTTCGAGCACGACGACCTCGATTCCGTCACCGATGATGATGCTCTGGTTGACTTTTCTGGTCAGGACCAGCATAGCGGCGCCCTCCGTGGCACCCGAACGAACGCCCTTAGGCGGCCTCTTGCTCCTGTCGCCCGAACACGGTGAAGCGTACGGGATAGGTCTCGTCGTCCAGCACCACCTGACGCGCTTCGCGCGTCTCGGCGTTGAGGACGATCGGTCCGGCCAGGTTCAAAGTCATGCCTTGGGGGTTTCCGTTAGGGATCGAACAAATAGTATAGACGAGGATCGGAGTCTCCGCATTCAGGTCCAACGCGGAAGTCGCACTTTCCGGCATCGCAGGAGCGTAATCGGACACGTAATGACACGGGTCGATGACGAGCAGCGCGAACGATCCGTCGTCCAAGCTCTGCAACCACCGGAACGGACTGCCTTCCTTGTGCTGGACCAGGACGAACCTCCGGAACCCCGTCAGGCCGACGAGGCCCTCGGGGAACACGATCGTGTCTTCGGTTTCGACGGCGATCTCTCCGAATCGCGCGGTGTGGATCAAGGTCTGCGTCGTCATGTGAGGAAGTCCATGAGGCTCAAGGCGTTACCTCGCGCCGTCACCTGAAGGGCGGCGGTGTAAGCGGTTTCGGCCGCTTGCATCTTCGTCACCGCTTCGGTCAAATCGATGTCTTGGACGTCGGAGATCTGTGTCGACAGTTCGTCGATACGTCGTGCGTTCTGGGCGGCCAGCGTCGTCACGGTCTGAAGTTTCGAACCGACGTCGCCTCGGACCGATCCGATCGCCCTGAGTTGGCCCTGGACGGCGGCGATGTCCGCGTTTCCGATCTGGGAGAGGTTTCCGGACGACAGGTCGTTCTTGAGCGTCTCCAAAGTCGCGTAGAGGCCCGTGAGCATCGTCCCCGCCCCTTGCAGGTTCACGCGCATGGTCTCGTTCGGTCGGACTTCGACGTTGATCGGATTGTCGTCTCCCGAAAAGGTCAAGGTCGGCGGCGTCTCTGCGAACGGTTTGGCGTCGGACTTTTGCCCGCCGAAGACGAACTGGCCGTTCCCGCCTTGGGTGTTGGCCAGATACGCCACGCGGCGCTGGACCTCGGCGATCTGCTTCGCCATGCTGTCCCTTGCGGCCTGGTCGTAAGTGCTGTTCGCACCGTTGACGGCGATCGTATAAGCGTTGTTGACGAGACTGTTGAGTTCAGAGAACACCTGTTCGGTGTTCCCGAGGTAGTCCTTGGCGCTGCGCAGGTTCTTGTCGAGTTGTGCGGTCCGCGACCGTATCGACGAGGCGCTGACGACGAAGTGGGCGTCACCCGTGTTCTCGCTCGCGATCTCGAACTTCTTCCCCGTCAAGACCTGTTTCTGAGCCGACACGTACCGCTCGTGAGCGGAGTGGATGTGCGTCGTGTACAGGTCGAACTGGTACTGCGTGCTGACTCTCATCCTATCGGCCTCACCTGTTCACCATGTTGATCACGTCTTGCGTGACCTGGTCGAAGATCGTCAACGTTTTGGCCGCGGCCTGATAGCTCCGTTGGAACTTGACCATGTCCGCCATTTCGTCGTCGATCGATACGCCGCTGACGGCTTGGATCTGGGCTTGCACCTGGTCGTTGACGACGACCTCCGTGTCCTGCGCCTGGATGTAATAGGCGCGGACGCTGGCAAGGGTGTCGACCGTCTGCTGGAAATAGCCCGAGAACGACTTCGTCCCTAGTGCGGCGAACCCAGAGTCCCGGATGCCGGACAAGGTCTGCGCCAGACCCCCGTCGCCTGCGTTCCCGCTGACGCCGGACATGACGTTGTTCACGTCGGCCTTCACAGGGTCGTCCAGGTCGAAATCGATGGCACCGGTCTGAGGAGGGACGGCGACGTCGTTGAAGAACTTCACGTTGGTCGTTCCGGCCGCGTTGGTTCCGGTCGTGTGGACGGCGTTGATCTCGGTCCGCAACGTATTGGCGAGCGTATCGAGACGGGATTTCTGGTTCAAGGCTTCGGAGGCTTGGACGAAGAGTCCCGCAAGTTGCCCGTTCCGGACGGGGTTGGTCGTCGTTCCGTCCGTGACAGTGCCCGTCGCGACGTCATAGGTCGACGGATAAGGCATCGTTCCTGCCGCGTCGACGACCGTGAACCCGGAGGCATAGACCGCCAAAGTCCCGTCAGTGAAGCGTTCTGTCTGCACGTCGACGAGCCCGCTCAGGTCGCGGACGGCCTGGTCCCGTTGGTCAAGGAGGTCGCTCGGCTCGTTCCCGCCCACCGTCGCCTGCTTGATGGCCTTGTTGAGCCTGTCGATCTGTCCCGCAAGGTCGTTGATCTGGCCGATCACGGTCTGGATCCGGCCCGTCGCGTCGGTCTGGACCCGGTCGAACTGTCCCCACGAGCCACGGATCCGGTCGGCCAGCGTCTGGCCCGCGTTCCGGACTTCGAACTTCGCTCCTGCGTCGCCAGGGTTCGCGGCGAGACCGGACCAGGAGTCGAAGAACTTGTCCAGCGCGGCCGAAATCCCGGAGTCGCTCGGTTCCCCGTATACCTGTTCGATCACCCCGAGCCCCGAGGCGGACATCCCGAACTTTCCAAGATTGCCCGCGCTCTGGTTCGCGCTCCGCTCTAAGAACAGGTCCCGCGCACGGCTCACCGCCGCGACGTGGGCGCCCTGCCCCATCGACCGCCAGCCGGACTCATAGTAGAGCTTCGGCTGGTTCGTCGCGAATTCGACGCGCTGACGCGAATAGCCCCTCGTGTCGACGTTCGACACGTTATGGCCCGACGTCTGTAGCGCTTGTTGGAAGTTCCTCAGCGCGTACGACATCATATTGATGCCGCTGAACGGGTTGGCCATACCGGTAATTGTCGGGTCAAGCGACCTGGTTCATCACCACGCTCGGAGCCACCACGGCCTGTTGATAGGGCCCTTGTTGCTCGGTGGCCGTGCGTGCGACCAGTGCCATCGTCCCGTTGACGTACTCCAGTTCGTTTTCGATCAGGGCGCGGTTCTTCGCGATCACCGTCTGGACGTTGCGTCCGACGACGATCACGCGGTTCGCAACCGACTGGATCTGCTGTGCTTCGGCTTTCTCAAGCGCCTGCGCGATGCTTCGAAGGCTAGGTTCCGTACCCAGCTCTTCGGCCAGCTCTTTCACGCAAGCCACGGCCTTCAAGTCGGTCTCCTCCATCTTGGTCATGAGGCTGTCCAGTTCGGGCTGGATCTTCTCGACCCGCTCCGGTTGGCGCAAGGTCAGGGCGGCCGTCTGCTCGTGCAGGCTCCGCAGCAGCCTCTCGGCCGTGCTCAGCCAGTCCCACCACAGTTGTTCGAGTTGCTTGGTCTTCTTTGCCATTTAGCGTTTGGTCTCCGATCGAGCCTGCGAGGCGGCCGCGACGGCCGACTTCACGAGGTTCTGTGCGTTGTCGAGGAAAACGATCTGTGCGATGCCGATCGAGGAGCGGCCTTTGGACGTCTGGTCGGCCACGGCCTGGTCCATCGTGTCGGTCGCGAACTGCGACATGCCGTTCTTCGGCTTGCCGTCGTAACTGATGCGGCGCATCTGTGCCAGCAACTGCCGGACGAAGATCGCTTCGATCCCCTCCGACGCCTTTTCAAGCTTAGCGAGCTCTCGCTTCGTCCCTTCCGGCAGGGTTTCAAGGTCGAAGCCGCCTCTCTCGTCGAGATAGGGACCGGCCTGTTTCGCGACGGTCCGCCTCCGCTCGGAACCGGCTTCGCCGACCCAACCGTTCAGCCGCTGTTCGAGGAGCCTTCGGAACTCGGGGCGCAACGAGGCCTCCTTCGATCCGGACTCCGTATTGACCGGGGCGGCCAGTCCCGTGCCCACGGACGAAGAGCCGGGTAGGACCGCCGACGACCCCTGAGGCACGGTACCGGGCAGTGGAGGCATCCGCACCGCTACTGCACCTTGATCCTTGCCTTGAGGGCGCCCTGAGCCTGGAGGGCCTGAAGGATGGCGATCATGTCGCGTGCGCTCACTTTGAGCGTCTGCAGGATCTTCGCGAGGTCGTCCAACGTCGCGTTCGGGGCGACGATCGCGACCTGTGCGGGCGGGTCTTCGGCCTGGACGGTCGGTACGGCGACGACGACCGTCTCCCCGTTGCCGAACGGTTGCGGCTGGCTCACGACGACGTCGGTCGAAATCGTCACTTGGAGAGATCCATGGGCGATCACTGCGGGGCCGAGCTTGACGTTTCCGCCGACGACGATCGTGCCTGTCCGCTCGTTGACGACCACGCTGGCGGGCGTATTGGCCATGACTTGCACGGCCTCCACCTTTTGGGCGGCCAAAGTGGGAGCGGTCCCTGTCGGGAACGCGATCTTGATCGTCGCTCCGTCCATCGCTTCGGCGCCCCAACCCGGGTTGGCCGACTTCAGGGCTTCAGCGGCACGCTGGGCTGTCGTGAAATCAGGTTCGTCCAAGTCGAAGAAGAGGACGTTGCCGTCGAAGACGAACTGTGTCGGGACCGACTTCTCGACGATCCCGCCCCCCGAGACGATGCCGACGTTGGTGTGGTTCTTGCGGACGGCGCTACCGCCCGCGCTGGCGTTGAAACCGCCGATGCTTACGGAACCAAAAGCCGTGCAGACCGGGGTCTGAGGATCGGCCATGCTGGTCAGAACGGTCGGAAGGAGCACACCGCCTTCCAGGCTTTTGGCGTCGCCCGACGAGCTGACGGTGACATCGAGCTTCGTCCCCGGAGCGACGAACGGCGGTAGTTCGGCCGTGATCATGACGGCGGCGATGTTCTTCGAACGCACCTGCTTCTCGTCGACCATCGAACCCCAGCGGGCCATCATGTTCGAGATCAAGGTCTTGGTCCACGGTGTCGACTGCGTATCGCCCGTGCCTCCAAGTCCGACGATGAGCCCGACGCCCTGCAAGATGTTCGACCTGGCGCCACGGAACCGGCCGATGTCGCCGAGCCGCACGGAGACGCCTTGCGTCTCGCCGTTGTGGACGGCCTCGGACTCTCTCGTCCGCTTCTCGTCGAGGAGTTTCTGGATTTCGGCCAATTGCTCCTTGGTCAATTGGGGAGGAGCCTGCGTCTGGCCGTTTCCGGGCTTGGCCCCTTGTTGGGCACAAGCTGCGAGGGACAGCGCGAGCGTGGCGGCGGTCAGAAGAGTACGGGCGAACACGTTCATAGTCTCCTTAGAACAGCCAGTCCAAGACGGTCGTGATCAAGCCCTTCTTCTGCTTGTCCTGGATCTGGCCCTTTCCGGCCAAAGACAGCTTCAGTTCGGCGACTTGAGAACTCAAAACGGTGTTGTCCGACTTGATGTCGAAGGGACGGACGACGCCGGAGAACACGATGGTCTCGGTGTCCCGGTTCGTCGTCAGGCTCCGGTGGCCCTCCACCATAAGGTTGCCGTTCGGAAGCACCTGCGTCACGACGACGCTCAGTTTCGAGTCCACCTTGTTCGTGTGCGTCGTCTTGCCGTCGCCTTTCGACGAGCGGCTCGAGCTGGCCGTGAACCCTCGGAAGAGCCTCTCTACGATGTCGAACACGAACCCCGGGGAGAAACTTCCGGTCTCGTTCTTCGACGTTTCGGTGTTGGCGGAATAGGTCGCGACCGTGTTCTCCGAGACGATGACGGTCAGGAGGTCGCCCGTCCGGCGCGCGACCCTGTCGGTCAAGGGGTTCACGTACGACCCGTTGAACAGGCTTCCCGGATTCTCCTTCTCCGGCGTTTGTTGGGCGTAGCCGACCACGACGGTCAGCACGGCGAGTGCAAGTAGGACGTTTTTCAAGATCGGACCTCCACAGATCCGTCCGGACGGGCGGTACCCGTGAGGACGGCTCCGGTATCGGGAATCTGGACGGTCACGGCGCCTCCGGCGAGGTCGACTTTCGTGACCTTGCCCTTGGTCTCGACGGTCAGCCGACCGTGCGTGACATGGACGGGAACGATCGACCCGACCTTCAGCCTGGTGGCGGGTGCGTTCGACTTCAACTTGACCGTTCTGCAGTTGAACCGGCGACCGTCGACATAGACGCCGACCGTGACCATGGTCTCGGCCGTTCCCGCTCCGACGGATTCGCAGACGAGCTCGAGATCACCCATGGGCACCGTCATGACGGGGCCAGGCGCCCCGCTTTCCATGCCCGCGAGGCCTTTCAGCTCGGAGCCCCGGACGGCAGCTTCGACGAACTGCTCGTGCGTGACCTGTTGGCCCTTTCTCACGACCCGGGCCTTTTCCGGACCGCCAAGGTCGACGGTCGTCGGATCGATCCCGAAAGATTTGACACGGCTCAAGATCCGGTTGCGGTCGACGATCCGTTCGACGCCGATCGGAGGGGTTTCCCCGATCTCGGACGAGCCGAGCCTTCCGGCCAGGGCCGGATCGGCATGGATTTCGGCGATCTCGCCCAACGTGAACGTCTTGGCCTCGACCTCGGACTTGTCGCGGAGAAGGATGAGGATCCGTCCGTCCGCGTTCTTGACCGGCTTGTTCGGGCTGGTCGTCCTCGCGGCCCCCGCCATAATGTCCGGCTTGACGGTCGGGACCGGCCCGGGCGAAGCGATAGGAGCGACCTTGGGGCCGTTCCCGCTCCGGACGACGCCTGTGTCCCCTTCGCCGGGATCGGCCAATGTCGGGCGGACCGCAGAGCTGAACAGTCCGTCCTCGGCCGTCGGCACAGCTGAAAAGACCGCCAGGACGAGCCTTCCGACGGTCCGTCCATCCGTAGTCACCGTTCCGTCGAGCGCGACGTCGATCCGTCGGACCCCGGCCGCGATCTCGAGGGCCGGGACGGTTTTGGCGCCGCCCTTCTCTCCCAGGCGCCCTTCGACGACGGTGAGGTCCGCTGCTTTGGCGTAGAGCGTCCGTCCGTCCCGCGTGAACCGCAGATAGCCTGGACCGTCGACCCGCACGGACACGGTCGGTGCCGACCATGCCACGACAGAGGCTAGGACGAGTGTCAGAAGGGCGAGAAACCGCATTATCGTTTGAGTCCGTTCAAAGTGCCGAGCATGTCGTCGGCGGTCTGGATCGCCTTGGAGTTGATCTCATAAGCGCGCTGGGCCGTGATCATGCGGACCATCTCTTCGACGACTTGCACGTTCGAGCCTTCGAGGAAGCGCTGTTGGAGCGTGCCCGCGCCCTGTTCGCCAGGGTTGGTCTCGATCGGGTCGCCCGATCCGCCGCCGGCTTTGAAGAGGTTCTGCCCCATCCTGGTCAAGCCGGCCGGGTTCGGGAAGATCGCCATACTGATCGAGCCGATCGGCGTCGGATCGTTGGTGCCCGGCAGGATCGCCGCGATCGTCCCGTTGGGCGAGATCGTGACGGCGGTCGATCCGGACGGGATCGTCGTCTGCGGCTTCACCGCGTAACCGTCGCTCGTCACGAGGAGACCGTTGGCGTCCGTCTTGAAGGCGCCGTCTCGGGTGTACGCCGTCGATCCGTCCGGCAATTCGACTTCGAAGAACCCGTCGCCGTTGATCGCGACGTCGTAGGGGTTCCCGGTCGCTTGGATCGTGCCGTAGGTGAAGTTCGTGGTGCTCGCCGCGAAGCGCGAACCGAGGCCGATCTGGGCGGCGGCCGGAAGGGTGGCCTCACCCCCGTTCGCCGCGCCCGAAGCCCGGTACGTCTGGTACATCAGGTCTTGGAACTCCGCCCTTTGGACTTTAAAAGCGTTCGAATTGACGTTCGCCAAGTTGTTGGCGATGACGTCGAGGTTCATCTGTTGGGCGACCATTCCGGTGCCCGCGGTGGTTAAGGCTCGCATCATGTGGCGTTCGTTCGCGTTTCAAGCGTCTTCGCCGTCCTAGCCGATCCACGGGTCGTGTTCGACGTCCCGTGCGCCCCTCTCCGACGTCCTGTCAGAGTCCGGTCAGCGTCTTATCGGCCTTGAAGGCTGGAGACGAGTCGTTGGGTGCTCTCGTCCTGGCTCTGCACGCTGCGCTGGGCCAGTTCGAAGGCACGGTTGAGTCGGATCATCGCGACCATTTCTTCGATCGCGTTGACGTTGGACGATTCGAGGGCGCCGACGGCGATGTCGGGGCTGTCGACGGCTTGGGCGTCGGTACTGGAGAAGAGGTTTCCTCCGACTTTGCGGAACGCGCCGCCGAACACGGCGATCTGTCCCACAGGCTTACCGCCGACACTGACGGTGCCGTCAGAGTCGACGTCGATGGTGCCGCTGGGAAGCGAAATCGGTCGGGACTGACGGTCAAGGACGGGGTGCCCATCTTTGTCGACGATCTCGCGGTCGCCGTTCAGATGGAAGGCGCCGTCCCGCGTATAGCGGACGCCTTGGGGCGTCTGGACGGCGAAGGCGCCGCCTTCGGTCTTGACGGCCAGGTCGAGGGGGTTGCCCGTCGCCGTGACGGCCCCGTTGCTGAAGTCGACGTATTGGCCTTTGATGACGGTGCCGCTCCCCAGGCTACCGAGCACCTGACCCTGACCGGCGTTGGCGGCCAATGTCCTGAGGAGTCCGTCGTTGAACGAGAGGCCGTCTTTTTTGAAGCCCGTGGTACTGGCGTTGGCGAGGTTGTTGGTGACGACGTCCAGCCATTGCTGGGCCGTCCCCATCGCCGTCGCGGCCGAGTACACACCTCTGTTCATCCCCCTCTGTTATCGGTGGAATTGCCGGGCCCTTCAGGGGCAGAACTTGGCAATCGACTTGAGGTTTTCAGGGTCTTGAGGTTACTTTTGCCGTCACTTCGGCATTCCGAGCCGCCAGACCCGGAGGACCTTGTCCAATCCGCCCGTCGCCATTTCCGTCCCCGACGGACTGAAGGCCAGACATGACAAAGGTTGCAGCGAAGCCTCGATCCGTCCGTGACCGATGCCGTGGACGACGTTCCAAAGACCGAACGACCCGTCGCGTGACGTGCTGGCGAGAAGCCAGGACCGGGGATGGAAGGCCATGGCCTCGATCGGTCGCTGATGGCCGAAGAACGTTTTGCGGAGCTTCTTGGAGGCGACGTCGAAAACGCGGATCGAGAGGTCGACGGCGGCCACGGCCAGCCAACGGCCGTCCGGGCTCACGGCCATCGACGTCACCGCCGAACGCACTTGTTGTACGACTCCGCGTTCGTTGCCCGTCCGTGCGTCCCAGAGCCGGACGGTGGCGTCGGCGGAGCCCGTCGCCAGCAAGCGCGAGTCGGCCGACCAAGCGAGCGCGGTCACGGACTCGCTGTGCCCTTGACAGATGTAGCGTTGCTGCCCCGTCTTGGCGTCCAAGACCCTCGCCGACTTTTCGACCGAGCCGACCGCCAGGAGCCCACCGTCGGGCGAAACGGATACGCCGACCGCCCAGTCCTTGGGCGCCTGACGCCAGACGGACGTCTGGCCTCCGTTCACCCGCCAGCACGTCAACTGCTGTTCCGTACACCCGGCGACGACCATTTCAGTGTCGTTCAGCGCGACCATCGTACTGGCAACGCCGCCCTCCAGTTTCAATCTGCGCTCGGACTTCTCGAGCCCGGGCTCCCACCAGTAGAGGTCGTTGTCGAACGAACACGACACGAGCCTCCGGGTGTCGGACGTGTAGGCGAGGGCGTAGAACGGTGTCCGAGGAGCACGGAGGCGGTGGACGAGGGTCGCCCGGACCGCATCGGGCCTTTCGGCCGCTTCGCGCTCGTCGTTGATCGGCTCCCCATAGACCTGCTCGCCGATCGAAAGGTCGTACTCCATCCGCCGGACGGGGTCGCTGAGGACCTCGAACGCGGCGTTGATCTTGGCCATCTGTTCGTGGGCCTTGGGATCGGGGTTCAGGTCGGGATGGTACGTCCGGGCCAACTTGCGATAGGCGTGGCGGACTTCCGTGCCTTGCGCCTTCGTCGGCACTCCCAGAATTTCGTACAGCGTAGGCAAGAGTAGGCTCGATTATGAAATCTCGGAGCCTCTGCGACGGGCATTTTGGAGCGTCAAGGACGAGGATTCGAAGGACGGTCTGGCGTCGGCGTCAGTGCCCGCCGAACTGGTCCATGTCCGACGAGTGTCCTGGAAACAACTTGGCAGAAGGGTCGATAAGGGTCTTTGCGATGCAGACCGCCGTCACCGCTTCGCCGACCCCTGTCGCGATCAGTTTGAGCTTTCCTTCGTACGTGCACACGTCTCCGACCGCGAAGACGCCTGGAAGCCCTGTCCGGTACAGGCCGTCCACCACGATCTGGTTTTTTTCGATCGTTAAGCCCCAGTCTTTGATCGGGCCGAGCGAGGATTTGAACCCGATATTGACCACGACCGCGTCGCACGGAAAATGCTCTTCTTCCTTCGAGCGAGTATCGACCAGGGTCAATCCCGACAAACGGCCGTCCCCGTGCAGCGCGGCGACCGATCGCCATAGATGGAACCCGATCCCGAGCTTCTCGACCTCTTTGACCGTCTCTTCGTGCGCCTTGAACTGGTCCCGACGATGGATCAACGTGACCTTGCGGGCGACGGGATGGAGGTTCACCGCCCAATCGAAGGCACTGTCACCCCCGCCGATGATCGCCACGTCCTTGCCTTCGAAGTCCGACTTCGACTTCACGCCGTAGTGAAGCCCTTTCCCCTCGTAATCAGGCTCTTCGACAAGGCCGAGACGGGTCGGCGAGAACGCGCCGGCACCCGCCGAAATCAAGACCGTCCGGGTCGGATAAGCCGCCCCGCCGACCCCCGTGACCGTCCAGCCTTCGTTGTCCCGCGTCAAGCCCGTGGCGGTTTCGCCCAAACACAGGTCCGGCCCGAACTGCGTCCCTTGACGAGCCAGGCCCGCGGCGAGGTCTTTGGCCAAAACGGACGGAAACCCCGGCATGTCGAAAACGTGCTTTTCCGGGTAGAGCGCGGTCAATTGGCCGCCCAGTTCGTCAAGGCTGTCGATGATGCGCACGGACATACCGCGCATGCCGGCGTAGAACGCGGCGAACAGCCCTACGGGCCCGCCCCCGATGATCGTGAGATCGACCCTGGTCATGTACGAAGGGTACCGGTCGGAAGCGGGCCGACCCGGGAAACGTCGGCCGGTACACTCGGCCGGTGGAGCGGTTCGACGTCATCGTCGTCGGAGCCGGGCACGCCGGAATCGAGGCGGCCCTCGCTTCGGCGCGCCTCGGCCGCAAGACCTTGTGCGTCACGCTCCGGCTCGACCGCATCGGCCACTTGCCCTGCAACTGCTCGATCGGCGGACCGGCAAAGGGCCACATCGCGCGCGAAGTCGACGCCCTTGGAGGCCAAATGGGCGTGACGACCGACCACACGTTGACGCACCTCCGCAAAGTCGGAACAGGCAAAGGTCCGGCCGTCCAGACTACTCGGGCCCAGGTCTGCAAGTCGGACTACCCCGCCTTCATGCGCAAGGTCTTCGAGGCCCAGCCAGGCATGACGGTGTTGGAGGGATCGGTCGACGGGGTCGCGACCGGTCCGGAGGGCGTCTGCGGGATCGAAGTCACCGCGTCGGACGGTGCGCGCCTCTCCATAGCCTGTCGCGCCGTCGTCCTGACCACGGGCACGTTCCTGAACGGTCTGTGCCACGAAGGGCGCAACAAGACCGTGGCGGCACGGGAAGGCGACCGGGCGGTCGTGTCCCTCAGCGACTTTCTGCTCGATTTGGGAGTACGGATCCGAAGGTTCAAGACCGGCACGACACCAAGGATCCGGGCTGGAACCATCGACTTTTCGCAGACCGAGGTCATGCCGAGCGAGCCTGAAGCGGGCCCCTTGAGCGCGCTCCACGACAGGCCGCTCCCCCGACGCGGGCTTCTTCCCACGTGGCAGACCCGCACATCGGCGGCGACCCATGCCTTGTTGCGCGAGAGACTTGGCGAGAGCGCGATGTACTCGGGCGAAATCGAGGGCGTCGGCCCGCGGTATTGCCCGAGCATCGAGGACAAGGTCGTCCGGTTCGCCGAGAAGGACTCTCACCCGATCTTCCTGGAGGTCGAGGAGTGGGACTCGGACTCCGTCTACGTGCAGGGCTTTTCGAGTTCGATGCCCGCCGAAGTCCAGCTCGCCGCTCTTCGGACGGTGCCCGGACTGGCCGCGGTCGAAATGATCCGGCCCGGATATGCGGTCGAATACGACATGGCCGACCCCCTCCAACTCTGGCCGACGCTGATGTCGAAGCTCTTGGACGGGCTGTTCCTGGCGGGCCAGATCAACGGGACGAGCGGCTATGAGGAGGCCGCGGGGCAAGGGATCGTCGCGGGGATCAACGCCGCCCGCTATGCGACGGGCGAGCCCGAACTGACGTTCTCGCGCACGGAGAGCTTCATCGGCGTGATGACCGACGACCTCGTGACAAAAGGGGTCGAGGACCCGTACCGGATGCTCACGTCAAGGGCCGAGCACCGCCTTGTCCTCCGTCACGACAACGCCGATCTGAGGCTGACCCCTTTGGCCGCGCGGATCGGCCTGGCCTGTGAGACGCGCCGCCGCCGTCTTGAGCAGAAGCAGGAAGCGATCGCCCTTGGCAAGTCCTGGTTGGAGGGGACGTACGTTTTGGAGGCCCAGTCGACAGCGGTCGAATCGCGAGGTTCGTCACCCGTGCGCGGCCGGGCCTCGTTATGGGACCTACTGAAGCGGCCGGACCTCGACCTCGATACGGTCGAGCAGATCGCGGCCGAATGCGGCTTCGGGCCGTCCGACCGGCTTCCAGACGCAGCCAAGGACGGTGCGTTCGGGGCGGTCGGCCCGACCGCACGGGCCCAGATCGAGATCGAGGCCGTGTACTGCGGGTATCTCCAACGACAGGTCGACGAAGCCGCGCTGGCGAAGAAGATGGAGGCCTTGCGGATCCCGAAGGAGTTCCGGTTCGACGAACTCAAGGGGTTGAGCCACGAAAGTAAGGAGAAGCTCGGCCGGACGCGCCCGACCACGGTCGGCCAGGCAAGCCGGATCCCTGGTGTACGTCCGTCGGACGTCGCGCTCCTGATCGGCCACTTACGGCACGGGTCAGGCCGGACGGAGCAGACGGAAGCGCCGGTCACCTGAGCCGTCCCGCAGGAGAACGGCCGCCTCGAAGACGAGACCGGCCCCCTCGTTTTGGTCGGTGGCCTTCTCTTTGGAGACCGTGCGTTCAAGGACGCCTTGTAAGGCCGCGACCACATCGTCGAGACCTGCCTTCCGGTCGATCTTCTCGAGTTCCGTCTCGACGACGGACTCGTCCGCCTTTTCGGCCGCGAGGCAACAGCGCATGTGTTCCGTGCTGAAGTCGCCGTCATAGTCGAGGCAGTAGTAACGGTCGTCTTCACAGGCGGATCCGACTTCCATGAACATCGCGCGGGCGACCCACGGCGCAGAGCTGAAGTTGGCGAACGCTTCCTTGACAGGTTGGCTCAGGGCGTTGACCACGCGTTGGATGGAGACGTCGTTCTCGCTCCGTTGGAAGCCCTCACGATGGGAGAAGTCGACGGCGGCGACGCGGAGGGACTCGATGTCCGACTGCTGACCGATCCCGGCGTACATGAGACGGTCGTAGACCTCGTAAACCTTCTGCACCCGTTTACGGTAGGTCGCAGTGACGATCCCGGCATCGACCGACAGCGCTAGGACGGGGATGCCGGCTGCGATGCGCGATTCGATGAACTGGGCGCGGTGGGTGATCGCTTCTTGCCAGTCGAAGGGCGAGATCATCCCTTCATCCTAGCACGGGGCTTTAGCCTTGGACCCGCCACCGGGGATCGGCTTCTGTACCGGACTTGCCTTTGAGGACGGCCCCCATGTTCTGGTTCGGAAGGGTTTCGGCGATAGCGCCTTTGTCCCAGACCGTGAAATATCCGAGCCCTCCTCGGGCGAGGGATCCGGGCATCGCGACACGGTAGGTCTTGTCGTTCTCAAGGTTGGCCCCGGACAATGTCACGGACACGATCCGGTGGTTCGGATCGGCGGACTTGTTGAACGTGGCGACGATGCCGGAAAGCTGGAGGAAGCCAGGGTTGGGCGAGGGGTAGATGCCCACGGACTTTTCGAGCGCTTGCCGGACTTGGGCGCCGGTCAGTTTGACGACGCACACGTCGTCGGCCGGGAACAACAGCATGCCGGACAGTTCGCCGGCTTTGAACGTCGGCTTCAAGACGCCCGCAGGCAAAAACGCGAGGTCGGCACGGGTGGACGTTCGTAAGGCGTCGGCGGCGGCTTGAGCCGGGCCCGACGACTCGGTGTCAGGGCCCGCTAGAGCGGCTACGGCCAACAGTGCGGCGACAACGGTCAAAGCACACTTTCGCATGTGAACGCCACGGTCATCACTATAGACTCTCGGGATGTCGGAAGGTTTCTAGAGGGCCTAAGGTTCGGAGGCTTGCCGGAAGCCCTAGGCCGACGATATGAGGACCGGATCCGGGGTGCGCCCCTCGTGTCCCGGCCGTATTGCGTCTATAATAGTAGACACATATGCACTATATCCTCTACGTCGCACTGGAGGGGTTCTACGTGGCCGACCAGGACGACGGATCCGGTCGCGCGACCGTCGTCCATCAGGACTCCACGGTGCTGGACGCCTGCAGGCTCGCTCGGGAACGGGGGGTCGTCCCTGGGACCGCACTGTCCGAGGCCAAGTCCATCCTCCGCGAGGAGGGTCGCTTTCTTGCCTTCTCCCCAGACGTCTATGCCCGCGCCCGTGAGGAGTGGCTGGACACGTGCCTGCGGTTTTCAGACAGGATCGAGCCAGGACGACCGCACGAGGCTTACGTCGATCTGACGGGCCATGCCCGTCCGGCCCGTGCCGCCGACGAGCTACTCGCCGCGCTCGCACCTCGGCAGCCGGTGGCCGGGTTAGCCCCGGCGAAGTGGATCGCGCGGGTGGAAGCGAGGAGCGTGGACGTCGGCGCAGCGGCGTTCGGACTTCCGGTCATGGAGGCCTTGACCGATGTCGCCTCGTTCCTGGGCAGGATCCCGACGACCCTGCTCTTGCCCATCGCCGCTCCGTACCGGGAACGGTTGTGTTTTCTGGGATACCGCTGGACCCGGGACGTGGCCCGAGCAGGTCTTCACGAACTCAGGTCCCAGTTCGGATCTGACGCCATCGCGATACAGGAGGCTGCCCAAGGGAGGGTCTTAGACCAGGTCGCGCCCTCGTATCCCGAGCGGTCCCTGACCGTGTCGTTGGAATTCGGCGCGGCACTCGACGACAGGGTCGTCCTCGACCTGGGCCTCCGGCACCTGGCGCAACGGTGCGCGGCCCGATTGTGCGAGACCGACCAGACGGCGCAGGGCGTAGTGGCGCGGTTCGAGTCCGAGGATGGCGCGAGCGCGCTGGGGAAACGGGAGTTCGCCAAGCCAGCGCAGACGGCGACGGTGTTGGCCGCAGCGTTGCACGCGTTGTGGGACACGTCCCGTTGCCCGTTCCCGCCTGTATCGGCCACGGTGCACCTGACCAGGCTGAGACCGGCCCCGCGTAGCCAGCGATCGTTCACCGGAACGGAATCGTACGCAGAACGGTCGCAGACCTGCGACCGCGTCGTGCGGACGCTCACGGCAGCCTACGGCGACGGGACACTGGTGAAGGCGCGCGATCTGCGCGTCCCCCGCAGGGAACTCGTCCTGCGGGCGTGGAGACATGCGACAGGATGGCATTGAGGTCCTCGCCCGCTGGCGCGAGGCGGGCGAATGGTGGAGCGGCGAAGAGCCCCGTGAGATCGTCCAGTGGCGGGACCGCAAAGGCGTGCGCCGCGAACGGATCCGGACGATGCCGCACGTCGCCCCTACCCACCAAAAGGTGGATTGGCACGAAGACAACTCCGTCGAGATCACTTTAAGACCGCGCAAGACGCGGGACGAGAAGGTCATGACCGCGTGCGGCGCTTACCGTGAGCCCGCCCCGTCCTTGTCACGATCGCCCCAAACGACGTATGCCCCGCTCCACCTGCAGTCGGGTTACTCTTATGGGAGGAGCGTGCTGCTCGCCCGAGAGATCCCACGGAGGTGCGCGACGCTGGGGATCACGGCAGCGGCCCTGGTCGACAGGTTTTCATTGACCGGAGCGATGGAGTTCGCGAAGGAGTGCGCCGATTGCGGCGTGAAACCCTTGATCGGCGCGACCTTCGAACTCGACACCGGTGGCGAGGTCGTCCTGATCGCCAAAGACAAGTCCGGATACGCGTCGTTATCGCGGCTCGTCACGGACTGCCATCTGGAAGAGCCACGGCTCTTCCCTTTATGCGACCGTGAACGGCTCGAAAGGCACACACGGGGACTGCTATGTCTGACAGGAGGGGACTCGGGCAGGTTGGACAGGCTCGTGGTGGCAGGACGCTACAGAGAGGCGTCGGAGTGGCTCGCGTTCCTGTGCGGGCTCTACGGACATGGGGACGTCTTCGTGGAGATCGAGCGGACATCGTTACCCTGGGGACTGTCGACTGAAAAGGCGCTGACCGAACTGGCGTCGGTACACGGCGTGCTCTCCGTCGCAGGAGGCAGCGTGACCCACGCCCGTCCAGAGGACTTCGCGGTGCAAGACGTCGCGCTATGCGCAGAGTCGCTCTGCACCGTGGACGAGGTCGTGGGGAGGAAGTCTACGCGCCATCCTGACCAGCCCCCTCTCGACGAGCGACCGTTGCGCGCCTTGAACGGGGAACGCTACCTGCGCAGCCCGATGGAAGCACGGAACGCGTTCGCGGGACGCCACGACCTCTTGGAGAACACCCGGTGCGTCTCCGAGCGGTGCGACGAGGACGTGATGCCTGGCCGGACGAGGCTTCCCGAGATGTTCGGAGACGGTCCTAGCGTCCTCCGCGAGGCGACCATCGCCGGCGCGCACAGGTGGCACCGCAACGTGTCCCGCCCGTTGATGAGGCGGATCGAGCACGAGTTGGAACGCATCGCCCGACTCGGGTTCGCCGATCACTTCCTGGTCGCGTGGGAGATGTGCGAATGGGCCCAGAGCCGACAGATCCACTTTAGCGGGAGAGGGTCGGTCGTCGACTCGGCTGTCGCTTACTGCCTGGGGTTCAGCCGTATCGACGCCTTCAAGCACAACCTCCACTTCGACCGGTTCCTTCCTGAAGACGGGAGCAAACGGCCAGACATCGATATCGACTTCGAAGCCAAGAGGAGGGAGGACGTGCGGACCCACCTTACGGTGAAGTACGGCCGGGACCGTGTCGCCACCGTCGCCGCGGTCGGAGCCTACAACACCCGCGGGATCATCCGCGAGGTCGGAAAGGCGCTCGGACTGTCCCCAGAAGCGATCGGGTTCCTGGCAAAGCGCATCCACGGAGGCGTCGTCCCCGACCAGTTGGAGAACGCGCTCGACAAGCGTCCCGAACTCCGCGACAGCGCGATCGACCGAGGCCGGCTCCAGTGGTTGTTCCGTCTCGCCCGCAGCCTTGCGGACGTACCGCGCAACGTTCGTGCCCATTCCTCCGGCGTCGTCATCAGTGCGGACCCGCTCTGCGAGACGGTGCCCGTGCAGTGGTCAGGAGGAGCCTCCGGCGACGAAGAAGACTTCCTCCGGATCGTCCAGTGGGACAAACGCAGCGCCAAACACTGCTTTGACAAGTTCGACATCCTGTGCCTGCGCGGACAGGACGTGCTCTCGGGTACGGAAGCCAGGGTGAGGTTGCGCGACTCTGGCTTCGATGTCCGAGAGATCGGGACTTCGGACGAGGAAGCGTTCCGGGCGATGCGGGCCGGAGAATTGATCGGCGTCCCTCAATCGGCCTCTCCCGCCATGCGACAGGCCCACATGCGGCTCCGGACGCAAGACCTGCACGACGCGAGCCTCGTACAAGCCGGGATCCGCCCTGGAGTCGGCGGTGCGGTCAAGCTCAACGAGCTGATCGCGAGAAGGCGCGGGCTCAAGCCGTTCGGGTTCGACCATCCGGACTTCGAAGGCATCCTCGGACACACTTACGGCATCGTCGTGTTCCAAGAGCAGATCGACCAGCTCCTCCAAGTGTTCGCCGGTTACGGGAGCGGCGAGGCCGAAGACATCCGCGACGAGATCCATAAACGAAGGCGCGAGGACTATGGCCAGGTCATCCGTGACGAGGTCGTCAACCGTGTGGTGAAGAACGGGTACCCGCAGAAGACCGCCGAGCAGGTGTTCGAGTATGTCGCGGGATTCAAAGGCTACGGGTTCGCCCAGGGTCACGCCCTCGCGTTCGCTGAGATCTCCTTGAGGTCGATCCATTGCCAACAGAATTTTCCGGCCGAGTACTTCGCCTCCCTTCTCGACGCCCAGCCCGCAGGGTATTACGGCCCGTGTACCCTTGTCAACGAGGCCCGCGCCAGGGGCGTGACGCTCCTTCCGGTGGACATCGGCCGTAGCGGCCCCGGGTTTCTCGTCGAAGACGTCAGGAACGAAGCGACCGGAGGACTGCTCGTCCCCAATGCCGGGATCCGGGTCTCACTGGGTTCGGTCCACGGGCTTTCGAGAGCTACGGTCGACCGGACCGTGGCAGAGCGCGACGTGCGACCGTTCGCCGGGTTTCCCGACTATGCGGCCCGGGTGCGACCGTCGAGGGACGAGTTGGAGAACCTCGTCCTGTGCGGAGCGTTCGATTCGAGCTTCCCGAACCGTAGGGCCCTGCTATGGTCGGTGCCATCGATGCTCGATTGGGCGAAGAACTGCTCGGAAGGCCTGTTCGGCACCGACTCGTCTCCGTCCCCGTTCGTCGATCCCACGGTCCCGGACTTTACCGATGCGGAAAAGGCCGTTCGAGAACGGCAGATCCTTGGCCTGGACGTGGCCCGACACCTGATGGGCTACGAACGGGAGCGCGTGACCGCTCGCGGCGGTGTCACGTGCGAAGAGGCGAGGCGTCTGACGGACGGGAAGAAGGCGATCGTGGTCGGTAACGCGATCCGCCTGAGGTTCCCCCCGACGCCGAGCGGGAAACGCGTGGTGTTTTTCGACCTTGAGGACGAGAGCGGGCTCTTGAACGTCACGTGCTTCGACGCGGCTTACCGCCGCGACGGGCACGCGATCGTGACGAGCCCGTACGTCACGCTCGTCGGCCGGAGCCAATGGCGGGACGGTCATTCTGCGTTCATCGTTCAGCGCGTTTTCCCGTACAGCCCCGTCATCACCCGGCTCGTCGACATTGAAAAACTCCCGGTCGTCACCGCGGATTTCCTAGTCGGTTGAGCTGTCGGACACGGAACGTCCCCTTATCGGTCGGTTCGAGTACAATCGCCTTCCTGGCGGCCCGCCATGTTAAAATTGCTTGCCCTTGCCGTCCTCTTTCCAGGAGTCCAAGACCCCGACAAGTCTGAGACCGCATTCACTGTACCGGGCAACGCTCCACCGACCGAAGAGCAAGGGTTCGCGATCGAAGTCTTGAACGGCTTCCGGTCGCTCCACGGGCTCGACGCCGTCTCCCTAGATTCACGGCTCGTATCGTCCGCCGAGTCCCATAGCAGGGCTATGGCCAAATCCAAGTTCCTGACCCATAAGGAAGAGGACGGCGCCATGGCCGACGCGTCGCGCCGTTCGCGCTCCTTCGGGTTCGAAGGGCCTGTGGCCGAACTCGTCGCGTCAGGGATGCCCAACGTCCCCTACAGCATCGCTTCGTTTATGGACGCCCCCTATCACCGGCGGCTCTTGCTCCGCCCAGGGAAACTCTCCTTCGGGTGTGCGGAAACGGACGGGTTCGTTTGCCTGGTCCTCGGCGGGACCGCCGCGGCCGGTACGGTCGTCTCTCCTCCTGACGGGTCGCAAGGCGTCCCCACACTCTGGGACGGGATCGAAGAGCCGAACCCGGTCCGCGCGAAAGGAGCGCGACCGCCCTACGGCTATCCGATCGCCTTCTACGCGTTCGGTCGCACCCTCCGCGACGTTAAAGCGACGTTCACCGAAGGCAGCGGGGCCGCCGTACCGTTCCATCTGAGCGAACCGGGCAACGATCCTCACGCGACCGATTCCGTGATCCTCGTGCCTAAGGCGCCTCTCACGCCCTCCGGATCCTACACCGCTACGGTCCAAGCGTCGCTGGACGGAGTTCCGACCACGATGGTCTGCCACTTCAAGACAGGGGCAGCGGAGACCTCGCGAAAGGCGCCGGAACCGGGCAAAAAGAAAAAGTCGTCTCGCCGTTAGTGGTCGGGCCAGATCCTATAGTTCAAGTCGAAAAGCACCTTCTTCATCGACGCCATCGCCGACTGGACACCCTTCGACCTTTCTGGACCGTCGTCCGACCGGACGTCGAACAACACTCTGGACTGCCCGATGACTTGCCCCTCGTCCGTGGACGACAGCTCGTAAAGCGCCGGGACCGAATCAAAGAACTGATTGACTTCGTAGAGGGCTTCGTCAGCCCGGGTCAAGGCTTCCGCCCCACCGAAAACGTGGATCTTCGTTTTCCCGAACCAAAGTTCGACGGTCCCGTTCTCGCCCGGCAAGACCTGTCCCCGCAGGGACTTCGTGACCTGACTCCTCTTGATCGAAATCTGGTTCTCGCCAAGCCGTTTCATGAGCGCTTTCGCCCGTTCGTCCGAGGGCGGGTGGCTCTGGTAGATCCCGTAGTTCATCGAGACCGAACCGCGGTCGCGGAACGCCAGCCTCTCCATAAAGGTGAGCATGCCGACCGGGTTGTACTTGCTCGCCAGCAGGTACTGAAGACCGCCAAAGTCGGCCGCCTCTTCGGCCTTGACCGACCAGCCGCTCATCATCGCCTGGTTCATGAGTTGGGTTCCGGTCACGATGCCCGAGGACTCGGACCCTTTGCTGAAGATCGCGGCAAGGATCAAAGGAATGCTGACCAGGTCGAGCTTGCTTTGCTCCTTCGTCAACGTCGCGACGTGCCGGAACGCGGCATGGGCGATCTCGTGAGCGACGACGCCAGCGATCTCATCGTCCGATTCCGCGAACTTAAAGACCCCCTCGTAGATGTAGATGAAGCCGCCCGGTAGTGAGAACGCGTTGACGTCGTCGCCCTTGAGGACCGTGAATTCGTACGGGAAGGGGCTCAGTTGTTTGTCGCCCCAAGTGACCGTGACCTGCTTCTGCCTGGCGATGGCAGAAAGTTGGTCGCCGATCTCTAAGAGCTTCTCGATGTACGCCCGGTTCTCGGAAAGGGGGAGTTCCTTTCGGACTCTCTCGGAATATTCGCGCCCGAGCTTCAGATCGGCGTCGATGTCCCGCTGGTGGCGGTCTTCCTTCTTCTGCTGCTGTGCCTGAGCCACCGGGGCCGACGGTGTGACCGCCGCACCCTGCACAGGAGCTAAGACCGCAAGACAGGCGAGTAAGGCCATCCGAGTTCTTTGACGCCCCAAGCGGGCGAGTGGCTCCATCGGCCCGGCGGGGTCCCGGTCGGCCTCAGGGGCATACGTGACGATACCAGAGCCACGCCCGCCAGGTTCCCTTGATCGGAGCGGCTGGTAGAATCGGCGGCTCCCATGCCGATCGTCGAGACCTCCGTTTGGATCAAGGCTCCATTGGACAGGGTGGTCGCTGTCGCTCAGGACAACGAGTCTTTCCCACAGTTCATGAAGGACGTCCTCTCGATCCAGATCGTAGAACGGGACGCCGGCCGCGTGGTGAGCGACTGGGTCGGAGTGGTTTCGGCCTTCGGGGTCAAGGTCCGTTGGCGCCAGGAGGACGTCTGGGACGACGGGACCCACGAATGCCGCTTCCGGCAGCTCCAGGGCGACTACGAAAAACTGGAGGGCACCTGGACGTTCCGGGAGGAAGACGGCGGGACTCGCTTCGACTCGACCGTGGACTATGTGTACGACGTGCCGACCATCGGTGCGCTCGTGAAGAAGGTCGTCCACGGGCTGGTCGTCAAGAACCTTCAGGACACTCTCGACGCGATCAAGTCGCGTTGCGAAGCGTCCGGATAAAGTCCGACGGCCGGACCCTAGGGGCCCGGCCGTCCGGTTTCGTCTGATCGGTCGGGAGCCTTAGTGGCCCGCGCCGGCTTTGTCGGCGGCACCCTTCGCGGCGTCGCCCATCTTCTCGGCGCCTTCCTTAGCGGCGTCGCCGGTCTTGTCGGCAGCACCCTTGGCAGCGTCGCCCATCTTTTCGGCGCCGTCCTTAGCGGCGTCACCCATCTTCTCGGCGCCGTCCTTAGCGGCGTCGCCCATCTTCTCGGCGCCGTCCTTGGCAGCGTCGCCCATCTTCTCGGCGCCGTCCTTGGCCGCGTCGCCGGTCTTACCGGCGTCCGGTGCACCGGCGCTGGAGTTCGTGCCTTCGGCCGGCTTCTGCTCTTCGCTCGGAGCGCAACCGACGGCAAAAGCGCCGACGAGAGCGGTCACGATGATCACATTGATCCATTTCTTCATTTTTTTCACCACTGAATCACGGAGCCGGAAACGGCACCGTACGGCATTATAACGTTGGCCGCTAGGGAAACGATCCCGGGTCCTGTCCTAGAACGACAGTTCGGAAAGTCCAGAAAGGTCGAGCTTGTCTGTATGGACTTCCTTGATCCTCCAGATCGGGGCAGGGAGGAAGACGAACCTTGTCCCCGTTTCGCGACCGAGCGTGATCACGACCCGGTCGATGTGGAGGTTGACGGGCATCGGACCGACCGCGATACGGAGATCGGCCGGCGTCACGATCTGGGCGGAGTCGCCGCTGATGATCGCGGCGGTGTTCTCCAAATAGATCTCGGGCTTGCTGTTGCGGATGTAGCGGGCGACTTGGGCCCGGTATTCGACGGGGACGTCGTTGTACGTCAGAGACCGGCTCAAATACTCCATGACGCTGCCGGACCGGCCTTCCCGGCTCGCGTCGACCGACTCCTTCAAAGCCTGATTGATCAGGTCCTGGTCTTTCGGTTGGAACAGGAAGGGCGTCGCCAAGATCAAGAGGAAGGCGGCGCATCCGACGATGGTCAGTGTCCTCTTCATGTCCGTGGCAACAACGGACGCCCTCCTAAAGTTCGCCATCCTGTCAGAAACCTCTGTTCAACCAAGGTTCTTCTTGTAGAACGCGAGGGTCTTCTTCCACGCGTCCCGGGCCGCTTCGCTCTGATAGCTTTTCGACGATGGGTTCGCGAACGCGTGGTCCGCGTCGTACTCCTCGACCTCGAGCGGCTTTGCCGCAGAGTGCATGGCGGACCGGAAGCCGTCCAGCACGTCGGCGTTGATCCATTTGTCCTTCTTCGCGAAGACGAAAAGGACGGGCGCCGACATCCGCTCCAATTCGCCGGGCGAGACGGAGGGCATGCCGTAGTAGACGACGCAGGCCTGGACGTCTTTGCCGCCCATGATCGCTGCCTTGTGCGACCATCCGCCTCCGAAGCAGTATCCGACCGTTCCGATCTTAGTCGCAGGTTTCGTCCCGTCGATGCCCGCTTTGATGGCCCGTAAGGCCGCATTGACGGTCGCCGACGCTTGGGTCGCCTTCACGGCGGCCATGTACTTGCCCGCCTCGTCGGCGTTCTTCGCGACCTTGCCCTCATAGAGGTCCACGGCAAGGACCCCGTACCCGGTCTCGGCGTTCAACGCGTCGGCCGTTTCGCGG
The DNA here is from genome assembly GCA_018268395.1 of Armatimonadota bacterium. Classification (NCBI taxonomy): domain Bacteria; kingdom Bacillati; phylum Armatimonadota; species Armatimonadota bacterium. The sequence continues at coordinate 816,896 of JAFDWQ010000001.1, forward strand.
ATGTTGTCGTTCAGCCCCCACCATTCGTGGACCATCAGCACCACTTGGCCGTGGCCCTCTTTCGGAGCGTCCCAATAACATTTGACCTTGTCCTCTCCGACGTTGAGCGTCACCTCCTTGCCTGCGAGCTTGGCCACGGTCGGCTCGCGAAGCGTGTGGGCGCTGTGGAACTCTTTGTCCTTAGCGAACTGCGCCATCCCCTTGTCTTGAGGGACCGGTACGGCCGACTGCGGCTGGCAGGCGACGGCAGCGAGTAAGGGCAAGAGACCAAGGGTTCGGGACATCACATTGGTATATTACGTCCTCCCATGATCATCGTGATGCAGTTCGGGGCGAGCGACGCCCAGATCCAAGCCGTCTGCACGGTGATCAAAGAACGAGGCTTCGATCCCCTGGTCATGCCGGGCGAGGACCGTTTGGCGATCGGCATCCCCGCATCCCTCTCGCCGGACGACCGGATCTTCCTAGAGTCTGCGATCGGTTCGATCGAAGGCGTCAGCAAGGTCACTCAGACGAGCAGCCCTTACAAGCTGGCATCGATCGAGTTCCATAAGGAGCGGACGGTCGTGGAGGTCGGCGCGGTCAGGATCGGCGCAGGTTCGTTCACGGTCATGGCAGGGCCGTGCTCGGTCGAATCTTACGAGCAGTTCCGGGCCGCGGCCGATAGGGTGAAAGCGTCCGGCGCGACCGTCTTGAGGGGCGGGGCCTTCAAGCCCCGGACGTCGCCGTACTCCTTCCAGGGCCTGCAAGAAGAAGGGCTCAAGATCATCCGGCAAGTCGGCAAGGAGACGGGCCTCGCGACCGTCAGCGAAGTGATGAGCGCGGACATGGTCGGGCTCGTCGGGGAGTATGTCGACATCTTGCAGATCGGGGCTCGGTCGATGCAGAACTTTCCTCTGCTCATCGAAGCCGGTAAGAGCGGCAAACCCGTGTTCCTCAAGCGCGGGCCGTCGGCAACGATCGACGAGTTCCTCCTCGCCGCAGAATATGTCCTCTCCCAAGGCAACCGACAGGTCATCCTGTGCGAACGCGGGGTCATGCCCATCGACCGGGCCTATACGCGCAACACGCTCGACCTTTCGGCGATCCCGGTCCTGAAAGAGCACTCCCACTTACCCGTCGTCGTCGACCCGTCCCATGGGACCGGCGTGGCGAGGTACGTCCTGCCGATGGCCAAAGCGGCCATGGTCGCCGGAGCGGACGGCGTCATGGTCGAAATGCACCCCGACCCCAAGCACGCCCTCAGCGACGGTTCGCAGGCGCTCGATCCCAAAGCCTACGACAACCTGATGAAGGAGCTCAAGGCACTGGGGAAGGCGCTCTCCATCGAACTCGAATAGTCTCTCTTTCGGGTCAGGGACGAACTTCACGTGCCCGTCGGCGAAGGCCACGCAACGGCCTCCGGAGATCGGCAAGTAGCCGATCTCGGTCCTCGCCGGATCGTCGATCCCGGTCGCGTTCTTGCCCGAGAACGTGTAGACGAAACCATCGAACGTCTGTAACGACTTGACGTACGGCCCGACGCAGTCCTTGATGTCGCCCGAAAGCGGGAACAAGTCGTCGTTATCGGCGCAGTACATCATGATCCCGGTCGCGACCTGCTTGACCTTATCGATCGCCTCCTTGCGGTCCGCGACTTTCAGAGCCTCGGCGAAAGCGGCGAGGTCGACTTTCGCCAGTTCGCGGGCGTAAAGACGACCCTCGACCGTGTAGGCGATCCTATGAAGGTCGGGCGATAGCCAATGTTTGTCGACATCGGCCGCCACGAACGCCATGCTCTGCTCTTCGGCTTGACTCCCCACCATCCAGAGGTTCCGAACGGGGATTTTCTTCGACCCCGCCCCGGTCTCGGAATCGGCAAGGAGGGCCCTGATTTCTGGCTCGGACTCGCCGTCGCCGTACATCGCGATGGGCTCGGTCGTCTCGCTGATCAAGCCTGTCGTGAAGTTTGCGACCAAGGTCTTGTACGTTGCCCGTTTCCCGACCGCCGCGACCCTTGACACGCTGCCAAGCATGTTCTCACCGTCCTTCGTCCAACCTGACAGCATCGCCCTGCCCTCTAAGGAAGCCTGCCCCTTCTTGACGACGTTGCCTTCGAAGTCGTACTTCGTAAACCCGACCGTCGACTTGTATCCTGTGGCGTCGACGGGCGTGTTCCTGGAGAACTCCTGGACGACGAAGAACGGCCGGGTCGGCGAGATCTCGACCGAGGCGAACCGTCCTGCCTGCCGCTCGAATTTGAGCAGACGCTTGAACGAACCGTCGATCAAGGACAATCGGTCGACCGTCGTCACCGGACTGACGGCGCCCTCCTTGGCGGTGGCCGGAAAGTCCATTGAGACGAGGAGCACGGTATTGGGCACGGAGGTGAACTCCATGCTCGCCCTCGAGGCCATCAGCCTCTCCAACACGATCCTCGGAACATCGCGCACGGAACCGGACTTCGTGTCCCAGGCCTTCATCCAAAGCTGTCCTTGTCCACCGTTCCCCTCGAGGGCCCGCTTCAGTTCGCCCTCCGCACTGACGACCGTATCGGTCCGACCGCCGATGTAAGCGAACCGGCCGTCCGGGGAGAACTGAAGGTCGTCGACGAGCCCTTCGCTGATCAACCGGGACGGGGCGATGAAATACGCGCTGGACGGCGTCGTGACGAACGACGCCGAGAGCGGGCGCTTTTGGTCTTGGCCCGTCAAGGCCAGCATAAGACCGACGGCCGACAACAGGATCGTTCTCATCACTCCATTGTGAGGCCGGTTTGCGGCGGAGAGTTCGAACTTGACAGATTTTTCGACTCGGCCCTGGCCCGGCAGCGGCCCTTGGCTATACTCCGGCGACCCGTTCCATGGAGGCGACCCTCGACCGGAGAAAGGAGTTCGAAGACCTCTTGGCCCCCGTGGCCGCGGTCGCATACCGCGTCGCGCACGGACTCACGCACAACGCCGAGGACGCGATGGACCTCGTCCAAGACGCCACCGTCCAGGCGTTCCGAGCCTTCGGGACCTTCGCTTCCGGATCCAATTTCAAGGCTTGGTTCCTGCGCATCCTGACGAACCGCTACCTCAAGTCCCGGTCGAAGAAGGCGTTGCCCGTGCAGTCGTTCGACGAGGTCGAGGACGTCTATCTTTTCCAGATGACCCGTCAGGCGGGGTTGCACGGGAACCCCGAAGACCCGGTCCGGCTTGTCTTAGACGGACTGGAACTGGAATCCGTCCAACAAGCGATGCAGACGTTGCCCGACGAATACCGTTCCGCAGCCGTCCTCTATTTCTTGGAAGATTCGAGCTACGAGGAGATCGCCCATGTGCTCGATGTACCGGTCGGGACGGTCCGGTCACGGCTCCATCGAGGGCGCAAGTTGTTGCAGAAGGCACTATGGGAGGTCGCGGTCGAACGGGGGATCGTGAGCGTCGAGGGACAGAGGGCACCATGAACGAGTTCGATTGCAAGGAAGCCTTCCGAAGGTTGAGCGACTATATCGATCGGGAACTGACGGCGGAAGAAATGGAAGCCGTCCGGCAACACTTGGAAAAGTGCACCGAATGTGCCGAAGAGTTCCACTTTGAAGGCAACGTGGTCCGGTGCGTCAAGGAGAAGCTGGCCAGGATCGACCTTCCGTGCGACCTTTTGGATCAATTGCGGGCGGCCCTGGATGCTGCCGGGACGAAAGACGCCGACTGATCACCCTGGAGTTTTTTCCAGGCTTCGACGTAACGCTTGGTCTTTTCGTTGGCTTCGTTCCACTTGATGGGCCGGGGATCGTTGGCGATGGACCATAAGCCGGCGCAGACCGAACGGACGATCTTCGTCGTGTTGTCGTAATCGATCTTCTGCCACTCGTCGCCCGGTTTGTGGTAGTCGGGAAAGCTGTAAGCCGTACTGACCGTGTTCGCAGGGACACCGACCCCGGCGAATGCGGCATTGTCGCTGGCGAAGAAGTAGGGCCCGCTCAGCTTCTCGTGCATCGTGACCTTGACTCCATGCGGCTCGGCTGCGGCCTTCAAGCGTTCGGCCAAGTCCGTATAGTCGTATCCGGTCACATTGAACTCGGACACGCGCGGGCCCTCATCGTCGTCGGTCCGTCCGATCTGCTCCAGATTAATGTCGACCACCGTGTCCCGTAAGGGGAACACCGGGTTCTCGACGTAGTGCCTGGAGCCCCGCAAACCCATCTCCTCGCCCCAAAAACACATGAAGACGATGGTCCGTTTGGGCTTCATTCCGGCCAAGGCCCGCGCACATTCGATGACGCCGACCGTCCCGCTGCCGTCGTCGTCCGCGCCGTTAAAGATCTGATCACCCTCTCCTTCGCGCATTCCCAGGTGGTCGTAGTGCGCCGTGACCAAGACGTAGGTGTCTTTGAGCTTATCGTCGGTCCCGCGCAGGACGCCGATCACGTTCCGGACAGGGGCTTTGACCTGCGTCCGACGGTTTTCGAACTCGGTGATTTGAAAGTAGCCCTCCTTTGTGCCCGGTTCAAGTCCGGCGAGTTGGAACTGGGCCGCGATGTACTCGGCCGCGATGTCCAATCCCCGGCTGGGCGTCCCCCTTCCTTCAAGCAGGTCGCTCGCCAAGAACTTCAAGTGGGCCTCGACCGACTTCGGCGTCACGGAGTCGAGCTTCGGGCCAGCCTTTTCTTGAAGGACTGCGGCGACGAAAAGGGCCGGGGCGAACGCGAACGGCATACGGGCCATTCTATCGCGGCCAGTGGCGGCGACGTTCCGGCTTACGCTCCTTAGGGGTCATTGGGAAATCCACGGAGGAAAGCGGCAAAGGCCATGACGAGACACCGACCGTCCGCCTCCAAATCGGTGGACACCTCCAGAAAGAGCTTGATCCGCCGAGCGTCGTCCGAATCTCGCCAGACGTTGTGGCACTTTACAAGAGCTTCGCCGCCCTTACTGACCTGAAAACTTGCGCCGGCGCGTTGGACGAGGAAGGGTGGGTCGCGCGGAACCCTGGGACCTTTCGTCGTCGAGGAATGGTCGACCGACGCCCACGTCGTGAGACCGGAATCGGTACCGTGTTCGATCACGATCGAGGAGAGCCATCTGACGTCGCCTAGGCTGTCGTGCTCGTACCCGACCTTCCAATCGCCGGCGATCTGACCATAGACGTTCCCCGCCGTGATACGCAAAGGCGTGTTAAAGGGGCTGCTATGGAGCCAAGCGACGTCCTGATCGGCCGAGACGAGGACGGGACGCGTCGAGACCACCAGACCTCCGAGCCCCTTCGAAGGCCTGTCCACGATCCTGAGCCATCCGGACTGATCGACGGGATTGCCTTCTTCACCGTAGAAGCTCTGAAACTGGGGCATACGGCCTTTCTTACGGATGCGTGCCGTCGCTAGGTGCTCACGTCCTAAGACCTTTCCATCGGCACTTTGACCCCGTGCGATCGGGCGAACGTGCGCGCGTCGTCATAGCCCGCGTCGGCGTGACGGATGACGCCCATCCCAGGGTCGGTGGTCAGCACGCGCTCCAGCCGCTTCGCTGCCTCCGGTGTGCCGTCCGCCACGACGACCATCCCAGCGTGCTGGGAATAGCCGATGCCGACTCCACCGCCGTTGTGCACGGACACCCACGTCGCTCCGGCCGAGCAGTTGACCATCGCGTTCAAGAACGCCCAGTCCGAAACCGCGTCGGTGCCGTCCTGCATGGACTCCGTCTCGCGGTTCGGCGACGCCACCGATCCACAGTCCAAATGGTCACGCCCGATGACGATCGGAGCGGACAGTTCCCCGCTCGCCACCATGTCGTTTAACTTGAGCCCGGCCTTGACCCTTTCCCCATAGCCTAGCCAACAGATCCGGGCCGGAAGACCTTGAAAATGAACCTTTTCCCTGGCTTTGGACATCCAACGACTCAGGGCACCGTTTTCGGGGAAGAGGTTTAGCACTGCTAGGTCGCTCTTATGGATGTCCTCTGGGTCGCCGCTAAGTGCCGCCCACCGGAACGGGCCCTTCCCTTCGCAGAACAGCGGCCGGATGTATTCCGGGACGAAACCCTTGATGTCGAACGCGTCCTGACATCCGGCATCTTGGGCGAAAGCACGGATGTTGTTCCCATAATCGAACGTCACGGCACCCAGCTCTTTGAGCTTGAGCATCGCCCCGACATGGACGGCCATGGCCTGCTTCGACTTTCGGACGTACGCGTCCGGGTCGCTCTGCCTCAGCTCGAACGCGCCGGACAGGGTCATGCCGTTCGGGACATATCCGTTCAAGGGATCGTGGGCGCTCGTTTGATCGGTCAAGACGTCGGGAACGATCTGTCTTCTGACGAGTTCGGGAAGAACGTCCGCACAGTTGCCGACGAGCCCGACGCTGATGTTCGGACGACCGTCCAACATCTTGAGAGCTTCGTCGAGCGACCAGGCGACCTTGTCGCAGTATCCGGTCTTGAGGCGCTTCTCGATCCGCGAGGGGTCGACGTCGATCCCCAAGTACGCCGCACCGTTCATCGTCGCTGCGAGAGGCTGGGCGCCGCCCATTCCCCCCATGCCGCCGCTGACCACAAGCTTGCCCTCCAGGGATCCTCCGAAGTGGCGGTCGGCGCAAGCCGCGAACGTTTCGAACGTGCCCTGGACGATGCCTTGCGAACCGATGTAGATCCAGGAACCGGCCGTCATCTGGCCGTACATCATCAGGCCTTTGCGCTCCAGTTCGTTGAAGTGCTCCCAGTCCGACCACTTACCGACCAGGTTGGAATTCGCGATCAACACCCGCGGCGCATCGGCATGGGTGCGGAAGACTCCGACGGGCTTACCGCTTTGCACGAGCAGCGTCTCGTCGTTCTCCAGGTCCCGGAGGCAACGGACAATGGCCTCGAAGCACTCCCAGTTCCGGGCGGCTTTGCCCGTCCCGCCGTAGACGACGAGATCGTCCGGCCTCTCGGCCACCTCCGGATCCAGGTTGTTCATCAGCATCCGAAGCGCGGCTTCCTGAAGCCAGCCCTTGCAGGACAGTTCCGGGCCTCTCGGTGCACGGATCACGGTCTTTGTAGCCACTTCCTCGATTGTATCCCTCGACCCGAGCCCGTCCCCGATCCCAGGTTCGTTCGCGCTCCGAAACGGAGGAAGGGTTGGGGCGGGGCGTCCAGGCTCCGCCATAATCTGCCCATGCTCCTGGAAGGCAAGAAGGGCCTCGTCCTCAACGTCACCAATAAGAACAGCATCGGCTGGGCCATCGCCGACGCTGCGAACGCGCACGGAGCGACCGTCGGCGTCGGCGCGCAGAACGACAAGCTGCTCGGTCGGGTGCAGGAGATGATCGACGGGCGGGAGCGGTTCGACACGTTCACGGTCGATTTCGGGTTCGACGACCAGCTCGAAGCTTTGCGCGACGCCGTCGCTGCGGCGTACGGCACGATCGACTTCCTCGTCCACAGCGCCGCCTTTGCCAAGAAGGAAGACCTCCAGGGACGATTCATCGACACGAGCCGCGACGGCTTTTCGGTCGCTATGGACGTCAGCGCCTACTCCCTGATCGCACTTTGCCGAGCCCTCGAACCCGTCCTTGCGGACGACGCGAGCGTCATGACGATGAGCTACCTCGGTAGCGTCCGTGCGGTCTTGGGCTACAACGTCATGGGGGTGGCGAAGGCCGCGCTGGAATCGGCGGTCCGATACCTGGCCATCGACCTTGGGGAGCGCGGCATCCGGGTCAATACGGTCAGCCCGGGCCCGATCAACACGGTTTCGGCACGCGGCGTCAAGGGCCTGATCGAGAAGATCGATCACGTCCACGAGCGGGCCCCTCTCAAACGCCCGTTCGCCCAAGAAGAAGTGGCCGGTACCTGCGTCTACCTGATGAGCGACCTTTCCAAGGGAGTCAGCGGACAGGTCGTCTACGTCGACGACGGTTACAACGTCGTCGGCATCTGACATCCTTGCCGGCTGACCCGTGTAGACTCCGGCGAGCATGACCACCTTACTTGTCGTCGCCGCCCTGATAGCGCCTGTCCAAGACTTCGTCGGCCACACGCGCGAGGTGAGCAGCCTCGCTGTCTCCCCTGACGGCAAGTGGCTCGCTTCCGGAAGCGTCGACCTCACCGTCAGGATCTGGGACGCGAAGACGCGGCAGTGCGTGAAGGTGCTCGAAGGGCACGACGGCGAGGTGAAATGCTTGGCGTTCAGCCCCGACGGCAAGACCCTCGCCAGCGGCGAGCAGTACAAAAAGGTCCGCTTCTGGGACGTCGCCAGCGGAGCGCTACAACGGACGGTGACGGGCTATGAAGGCGCGGTCAACGGTATCGTGTTCCTCCCGGGCGGCGGCCTCGCCGCCGCATGCCAGGACAACAACGTGTGGAAGGTCGGGCCTGACGGGACGGAAGCCAAGGTCGGCGCGAAGCACAAGTTTGGTGTCGCGGGCATCAGTGCTTCGAGCGACTCGAAGGCCGTCGTCTCCATCGACGAGAACGGGACGGCGATGCTCTGGGATTCGTCCAACCTTATGGTTAGGGCGATCTTTGAACAAGGGGGACGGGGCAAGTGCGTCGCGGTTTCGCCCGACGGAAAGTGGTTCGCCACCGGAGGCACCGAGAACCCCGTTCAACTTTGGTCCGCGTCGAGCACTCCCGCACCGCAGTTCGGCGGCCCTAAGGTCGAGGCCAACGCGCTGGCGTTCTCGCCTGACGGAAAGCGCCTGGTCGTCGGGACTCAGGACAACGAAGTCCTCGTCGTGGACACGGCGGGCGGAGCCGTCAAGTTCCGGAAGGAAGGGCACGAGCGTCCCGTCACGGCCGTGGCCGTGTCGCCGGACGGCAAGACGTTTTACACGGCGAGCATGGACATGAAAGTCAAGTCGTGGCCGATGCCCTGAAACCGACCTAAGCGAGAGACGGGTCTCGTGACGGTGCCGGACCGGCGGTCGCCTCAGGTCCGCTGAACTGCTCGTCGTAAAGGCGTTTGTAGACGCCGCCTTTGGCGAGCAGTTCGCCGTGCCGACCATGTTCTACGAGCCGGCCGTCGTCGATGACGAGGATCTGGTCCGCGGCGACGATCGTCGACAGCCGGTGGGCGATGGCGAACGTGGTGCGACCCTTCATCAAGGTGTTCAGCGAGGCCTGGATCTGTCGTTCTGTCTCGGTATCGAGGGCGGACGTCGCCTCGTCAAGGATGAGGATCCGCGGGTTTTTCAGGATCGCCCGGGCGATGGCGAGGCGCTGTTTTTCGCCGCCTGAAAGCTTATAGCCGCGCTCGCCCACGATCGTGTCATAGGCTTCAGGCAGCGACGCGATGTGGTCGTGTATCGCCGCGAGGCGGCACGCCTCCGTCAGTTCATCGTCCGTCGCGTCCGGCTTCGCGACCCTAAGGTTCTCGCGGACGGTGTCGTGGAGAAGATACGTTTCTTGGGTGACGGCCCCGACGCACTGCTGCAACGATGCCAACGTCACGCCCCGGACGTCATGGCCGTCGATGGTCACCGATCCCTCCGTGACGTCCCACAGTCGGGGGACGAGGTAGGTCAGCGTGGTCTTTCCCGCTCCCGAGGGACCGACAAGAGCGACCAACTGCCCTGGTTCGACCTCGAAACCGATCCCGCTGAGCGTCGGCTCCGGCTGGTCGGCGGAGTACTGGAACGTCACGTCGTCAAAGACCACCCTCCCCTCAAGGGTCGCAGGGTCGAGGGCGACCGCGTCCGGAGCGTCTTGGATGTCCTGCTTGAGGTCGACGTACTCGAAGATGCGGTCGAACATCGCGAACGAGCTCATCACCTGCACCTGGGCGCTCATCAATCCGGTCAACGGAAAGAAGAGGCGCGTCTGGAGAGCGGTGAACGCGATCAAGGTCCCGACGGTGATGTGAGTGTCGCCCCTTTGGAGAAGGAGCCATCCTGCGAACCAGTACACGATCGCAGGCGACAGTCCGGTGATCATCCGGAACAGTCCGAACATCGTGTACATGAACACTTGGGCCTTGATCTGCCAGTCTGCGAGCTTGCGGTTTTCGACGTCGAACTTCTTGGCGACGATGTCGTGGCGGCCCGTGGTCTTCGTCAGGAGGATCCCGCTGACCGAAAGCGTCTCCTGGATCATCGCGTTGACTTCGGCCGTCTGCTCCTGAGTGCCTTTCGTGACTTTGCGCGCGAACTCGCCGACCTTCTTCCCGACGATGCCGACGATCGGCACCATGGCGATACTGATCAAGGTCAGCCGCCAGTCCATCCACAGCATGTTGATCAACGTACTGACCACGATCGCCAGGTTCGAGATCACGTCCACGAACGTGCCGCTGACGACCTGCTGGACACCCCCGACGTCGCTGATCATCCGGCTTTGGATCTCGCCCGTTTTCGTGCCCGTGAAGAACGCGAGCGGCATGCCTTGAAGGTGTTCGAACAGACCGTGCCGCAGATCGCACATGATCTCTTGTCCGATCACGACGCTCAGATAGCCGTACAGGAGCGTCACGCCGGCCGCGACAAGGTTCGCCACGATCGATAGGACCGAGAACAAGGCCACGACGCCCATGTCCCGGGCGATGATCCCGTCGTCGAACAAGACCTTCAGGAATAACGGCGGCAACAGCCCGAGCAAGACGCCGACGAGGACCGTGAGGAGGGTCAGGACGACACGCCGCTTGTAGGGCCGGAACAACCCGACGACGCGCCGTAGCGTCGCCGGATCGACGTTCTTCGGCGCCTTTTCGTCCGCGTTGGCGGCTCCCCGCATCATCATCGACATCGGCCGATTGATTGTGCGGTTTCTTCAGCCCGGGGCATAGGGCGCGGTTCGGGTATCCCTCGTCGCGTGGAGTACTCCGTGCCGGACGCCGCTGCCATGGCCCGGCTCGCAGCCGAGGTCGGGCGCGCGTTCCGTCCGGGCGACACGGTGCTCCTTTTCGGCGGACTCGGGGCCGGCAAGACGACCTTCGTCCGAGGCTATCTCGCCTCGTTGGGGCTCAAGGACCCCGTCCGCTCGCCGACCTTCAACCTCGTCCAGATGTTCGAAACGGTCCCGCCTGTCGTCCACGTCGACCTCTACCGGGTCGCATCGGACTCGGGGCTCGGACTGGAAGACACCTTGGAAAGCCATGTGACCTTAGTGGAGTGGCCCGACCGTCTGGGGACATGGGTCGATCCTGCAGACTGTTGGACGGTGACCATCCGCCACGATGGCGACGGCCGGAACGTCGTCGTCGCCCCTCCGCCGGGCCGGTTGAAGAAGAAAAAAAACCCGGACATCGAGCCCGGGCGGTAAATGGCAATCGCGGTCTTGGACCCTTGCGCTTAGGTCTATGATTGACAGAGTCCTTGTCTCATCATAGTCGGACCCAAACTGACTTAATTGGTATTTGTTGGCCGTTACTGGTAAATTTCCGCCATTGAAACTGGTACAGTAGCGGGACATGCGGTTTGCGGTGGCATCGCTGGCCGCTTCGCCGACGAAGGCCGTCGTGAGCGAAGCAGCGTTCTCAGGAGATTCGAAGGAGTGGACACAGCCGTCCGATCTATGGTCGGCCCTTTATTACCACCACGGCAACGCCCTAACGGTTAATACCGTGACGTTCGCGGTCGAGTGCGGGGACGTGGCCCTCATACCCCCGGGAGCGCGCGTCGTCCATTCGATGGTCGGGGACGGAACGTTCCATACGGCCGTCCGGTTCAACCTTCCCGGCTCGGGTTTCCCTCGTCGTGCCGTGCCTTACCTGTCGAGCGGAATGGCTTCGACGTGGGGCGATTGGCGGGACGCGATCGACAAGAGCGACAAGAGCCCGCTGGCTGCGGTCGCGTTCGTCTGGCACCTTGTCTGGAAAGTGTCCTGCGATCTCGACGTGATCCCCGGCCACGAAGCGATTTCGGCCTCGGAGACGTGGATCCTGGACAACCTGCACAGGAAGTTCACGGTGCAGGAACTCTGTGAAGCGGTCGAAGTCTCCCAACGCCAATTGCTGAGGCTGTTCCAGGCCGAGCACGGCACGAGCGTCCAGGAGTACGTCCTCCAACGGAGGATCCAGGAGTCGACGCGGCTCCTCATGAACACGGCCCTTTCGGTCAAGCAGGTCGCGGCCAGGGTCGGGTTCAACGACCTTCAGCACTTCAACAAAGTGATGCGGGAGGCGACGGGCTCGTCACCGAGACGGTTCAAAGAGATCAGTCACCGCCCGAAGCACGGCTAAAGGGCCTCCGGATCCAGGTCGTCCCTTCCGGAGCGTCCCGCAACTCGATCCCTTCCGAACTCAGGACGTCACGGATCCGGTCCGACTCGATAAAGTCCTTGGACCTCTTCGCCGCGGTGCGGGCTTCGATCCACTCGCTCACGGTCCTTCCCTGGACCGTCGGTTCTGCTTCCTCCCGGGTTCCCTCATGGGCGCCGGCGTGCCGCTCCGGATACGCGATCCCGAGCAGACCGTTGACGGCCTTCAGGAACCACCCGGCGGCTAGGGCGTCGGCGTCTGAAAGTCCGGGCTGACGCAGGATCCACTTGGCACCCTCGACCGCTTTGGAGATCGCGACCGACGTGTTCAGATCGTCGCACATGGCGTCGAGGGCTTGACCGTACAGCGCATCGAGCGGATGTTCCGGCCCGGGCGCACCGAGCGTCGATTCGACGAACCTTGGAAGCCGCGCTTCGACGCGCCGGACGCATTCCCGGAACCGTTCGACGTTGCCTTGGGCGTCCTTCAAGACTTGGAGCGTGAAATTGAACGGCTTTCCATAAGGGACGCTGATCAAGGCGTACCGGAGGGCGAGCGGGTCGAACCCCCGCTCGACAAGGTCCCGGACCGTATAGAAGTTCCCGGTCCGCTTCGCCATCTTCTCGCCTTCTACTTGTAAGTAGCGGACGTGCATCCAATGGTTGGCGAACGGCCGCCCCGTCACGGCTTCGCTCTGGGCGATCTCGCACTCGTGGTGCGGGAACGCGTTGTCCTCGCCGCCGCTATGGAGGTCCAACGTGTCGCCCAGATAGACGCGCGCCATCGCCGAACACTCGATGTGCCACCCCGGGAAGCCCCAGCCCCAAGGCGAAAACCATTGCATGAGGTGCTTGTCGTCCTTCTTCCAGAGCGCGAAGTCGGCCTGCTTCCTCTTATTGTCGTCGACGACGACTTCCCGCACGGCCTCCATCAACTTGTCGCGCGTGTTACCGCTCAGTTTGCCGTAGCCCTGGAACGAATCGACGTCGAAATAGACGCCTGTCGGAGTTTCGTACGCGTGGCCGTCGGAAACAAGTTGTTCGGCCATGAGGATCTGCTCGCGCACGTGCTGGGTGGCCCTCGGACGGACGTGCGGTTCACTAAGGTTGAGCCGCTCCCAGTCTTCGATGTAGCACTGGGTGTAGTACTCGGCCAGGTCCCAAACGTTGGCGAAATGCTCGCCTTCCTTACTCCGCAACGCTCGCTCCATGCGGTCCTCCCCTCCGGCGTCGGCGACGTCGTCTTGAGTCAGGTGCCCGACGTCCGTGACGTTCGTGACCCATGTCACGCGCCAGTCCAACGAACGGGCCGTCCGGACGACAAGGTCGGCTCCGAGGAACGATCGGAAGTTGCCGATGTGCGCGTAGCTATAGACGGTCGGGCCGCACGTGTAAAAACGGAGGTGCCCCGGTTCCGACGTCTGGAGCTCCTTCACCTGTTTCGTCATCGTGTCGTAGAGCTTGAACACCCGCCTCGACATAGGTTCGAGAGGGTACCGGGTCAGGCGGCAACGGGCAAGGACGGAACCTCGCGCCCGTTCCGCGACATCATCAGGGCATGAGGGAGCCTCCCCTGACCGTCACGACCGACTCCGGTCGTATCGACGTCGAGACCGTCCACCGTTGGCTGAGCGGGTCTTACTGGGCCGCCAACAGGACTTTGGACGAACAGCGTCGGGCCATGGCGTCGTCGGTGAACTTCGGGGCGTTCGCAGGCGACCGCTTGATCGGGTTCGCCCGAGTCGTCACCGACGGCACGACCTTCGCTTGGCTTTGTGACGTCATCGTCGATCCCGAAGAACGGGGGAAAGGCGTCGGCCGCGCCCTTATGGACGGGGTCTTCGCTCATCCGGACCTGGTCGGCATCCGGATGACGGTCCTTGCGACACGCGACGCCCACGAGCTTTACAGGCCCTACGGGTTCGACGAGGTCGAGCACCGCAACGTCATGGCGCGGCGCATACCCGAAGGTTAAGACCGTCGACGGCCGCCGTGAGATCCGGTATTCCGGCCAGTTGAGATCCGTGCGGCACAGGGAACAAGGGCCGTGATGCTTGCCCGATTCTCGCGCGGCACGGCTGTCGCGGTCGTCAGACTGCTGGCGGTCATGGCCCACGGATCGCCTGTCGAAGCACCCGTCGACAACGTCACGGTGCTTTATGGCAAGCACACGTCCGGAACCGTCCAAAGCCTGGCCGTCGAAGACGGTGAAGCGATGCGGTTCTGCCGCTTCCTGGTCCCGAACGCGGAGGTGTATCCGATCACGGTCCGCTTCGAAGGACACCTGTCGTCGGCCCCTTCCGCGCTGCGCTTTTCGGTCGTGGGCCGGTCGGCTGCCATGGGCACCTATGTCCAGTCGCTCAACCTCTACGATTGGACCAAGAACCTCTATGAGCCCAATACGAACGCGACGGCGCCGTTGAGAAAGGACTACGGCCGCATGGACTGTTACCCTTGGGGCGACGCCTCGAAGTACGTCCGTCCGCTCGACCGTAAGGTCATGGGGCTCGTTCGGGTCCGCGTGATCGGGCTCGAGATCTCGCTCGGCTGGCCCGCCGAGTACGATCACGTTTGGTTCTCCTTCGAGCCTGCCGCGTAGACGAAGGCCTTGGCCGTGCCGGCCGGGACGGTAGAATCTCGAGCGTCCCTTAACTCCGCAGGTGTCGAAGAGCGTGCCGCTCCGCCGCGTTGAGACCGGACGAAGAGGTTTTCATTGAGAAGAAGGTCCAACCCTAGATCGTCGGATCGACCGTCCACCGGACTGTCCAGACCGCGCAACATCGAAATCATCGTCAATTGCGCCAGCCGCGAGACCCGCATCGCCGTCCTCGAAGACGCGAAGCTCATGGAATACCGCGTCGAGCGGGAAGAGCGCGTCGTCGGCTCGATCTTTAAGGGCATCGTCCAGAACGTCCTTCCGGGCATGGATGCTGCCTTTGTCGATATCGGGCTCGAGCGCAACGCGTTCCTCTACGTCGCGGACATCTTGCCCGAAGACTTGAGCGACGGCAGCCCTGCGAGCGTCCGCCGCTCCGAACTGCGGCGTCGCAAGATCAAAGAACTGATCAAGCCGGGCCAAGAATTGATGGTGCAGGTCACCAAGGGCCCGCGCGGCACCAAGGGAGCCCGCGTTACGACCCGGATCTCGCTTCCTGGCCGCTACGTCGTCCTCATGCCGGAAGGCAACCACCTCGGCGTCAGCCGCAAGATCGAAGACCGCAAAGAGCGAGAGCGGCTCCGTCGGGTCGGCGAGAAGATCGTGCCGAACGGCTTCGGACTGATCCTGAGGACGGAGTGCGAAGGGCGGACCGAAGCCGAACTCAAAGCCGACATCCTCTTCCTCCAGCAACTCTGGTCTCAAGTGCTCGAGAACGCCAAGCGCCTTCGGGCCCCGGTCGTGGTGCACCGCGACCAGACGTTGCTGTACCGGACGATCCGGGACGTCTTCGGCGACGAAATCGACCGGATGGTCATCGACGACCCTGAGGAGTACGAAAAGGTCGCGCTCGTCGCCGGGATCGTCGCGCCGAAGTTGAAAGGCCGGATCCACCTCTACGACCGAGAAGAACCCATTTTCGACCATTACGGGATCGAGAAGGACCTCGACCGTCTGCTCGAACACAAGGTGCAGCTTAAGAGTGGAGGAAGCCTCGTCGTGGACGAGACCGAGGCCCTCACCGCGATCGACATCAACACCGGTAAGCAGGTCGGGACGACTTCGCTTTCGGACACCATCCTCAAAGCCAACCTCGAAGCGGCCGAAGAGGTCTGCCGCCAGCTCCGCTTACGCGACATGGGCGGCATCATCGTCATCGACTTCATCGACATGGACGAGGCGGCCGACCGCAAACGCCTGATCGAACACTTCGAAAAGCTCCTGTCACGCGACCGGGCCCGCACCCGGGTCGGAAAGATCAGTTCCCTCGGCCTTGTCGAGATCACTCGCAAGAGGACGGGTGAAAGCGTCACCGAAGCGATCACGAGCCTCTGCCCCATGTGCGAAGGCCGCGGCCGGATCGCGAGCGCTGACACTGTCGGCCTCTGGGTCGAACGGGAGATGAAACGTAAGCTCTCGGAACCAGGAAACGCGTTCTTTATCGAATGCCATCCGGGAGTCGTCGAGAGCCTCATCGGGTTGGACGGCGAAGACATCGAAGACCTCGAGCACGACTTGAAACGCGGTCTTTACATCCGGGCGAACTTCGACTTCGACTTCGAGGACTTCGAAATCACGTCCGGCACGATCGACGAGTTCGACCGCTCCTTGATGGGCTTCCGCCGCGCACAGGTCCTCGAGTGCAACGTTCGCCGCTCCGCGTCGGAATCGTCGAACAAGGCGATCGGATGGACGGACTCGGGTTACTACGTGGAACTCCTGGACGGCATCGAACACGTCGGACACCGCGTAAAAGTCGTGCTCCAGGACATTCGGCGCTCGTTCGCCGTCGCCGACGTCATCCTGCCGGGGAAGTGACTTAGGAGAACCTAGGTCGGAATTTCAGGAAAATGTCCGTCCTCGGGACAAAGTCCTTGACCGAGAACGTGATCGTCCGACCGTCTTTCCGGACGGAGCCCGGTCCCCGATAGAGAACGGCGTCGCGGTTCTCCGTCCAGAAGGATCGGAGCCGGTCGACGTCGTCAAAGTCTCGCTCGATCAGGAACCGTGGCATTATCGGCAGGGCTTTTTTCGTGAACGTGAACGAGAACGTCGCAGACTTGATCGTCCCCTTCCACGTCCTGCCGGTCGAGACGATGTAAGACACGACGGACAGGACCGGAGTACCGGTGGCGGCGTCGGCTCCATGGCTCACGCCGTAAGTGTTCCGGATCTTCCTGGTCTGGCCCCGTGCAAACGGAACGTCTTTCACCTGCCATCGCGGATACTCAAGGCGCTTTTGAATCGCCCGATCGGAAACAAAGCGGGTCTTGACGGGCCGGCCGTCGACCGTGGATCGAAAATCGGTCATAACACCCGACTTGGTGTGCCGGGCCTCGTTCGCGTCGTCGTTCGCTCCACCGTCCGGAAACCCCATGCGCACCGTCGTCGCCGCCCCAGAGTTGTGGAACACGAAGTCGGTCACGACATCGCTCGATTCATCACCGACAATGACGGTGACGGCTTCACTGACCATTTGGATCGTCGGATGCTTTCCGTCGACCGCAGCGGGATTGCCGTGGTACGCATACCAGCCGTCGTTCAACGTTGTCGAAGCCACTGATCCCAGCAAGACGGCCGTCAACACGCTGCTCATGCTACCGGGCCTAGGCTCAATGGCAGCCATGGTCGGACTCAAAACGGAAATGTCACAAAAAACTTGAGGTCTCACCCTAAAGAAACCTCGAGAAACGACCGTTATTCCTACTAGCACGACCAGGCCCTAGCCAGAAAAGGCACGACGGAGGCGACTCCGCTCACGCAAAGCCACGGGTCCCACGCGGACAGCCGGGTTTCCTCGAAAGGGACCGGTCAGGAGGTCTGTCGTGAAAATCAGTACGCAACAATTGGACAAGGTCAAAGCTCTCGACGGTCGGTTGACCCCGCCGGAGAGCGTCGTCGATACAGCGGTGATCAGGCTCATGGACGCCGATCTCATCAAGTCCGTAACGTCCGAGGTCGAGGCGATGCCCGACCGTGAAGACTTCGTCTCGGAACTCAAGGCCCGGCTTGATGCCGGCGAATACGCGGTGACCGCCGAGGACATCGTGGACGCCATGGCCCGCCGGGCCCAGGCCGACAGGATCAGTTAAGTCCTTCAGACATGAACACCGACGGGGACGGGCACAAGCCCTTCCCCGTCCTTGTCGGTCGGTAAGGTTTCAGTCCCGTAGCGTCGCGCCGCCCTTGACGCGGCCGCCTTCGACGATCATCCAGTCGCAGACTTCGGATTCATCGATCTTGACGATGCGGCACGTCTGTCCGCCGCCCGGCACGAGGCGCCCCTCGATCGTGTTCCCCACGACCTTCAGCCCATCGACCCAGACTTCGGACCGCGGCGATCCGAACTTGGCGCCGTCGACCGCGACCGAAAAGTACTGCTGGCCGCTACGGGGAGCACGCAGGTCACGAAGGAACGAGGTCAGCCCGGCCCGCCTGTCCTTGGACCGCACGCCTTCTTGAAGGTCGGGGCCGGTGCGGGCCGTGCGGGTCAAGGTCAGGTCGGGGAGGCACCCGGTCGCCACGAACGCGACGACGCCCGCCGTCAGCGCACCGACCGTCCTCGTCAAGAGCATGAGCGGCATTATAGGGAAGCTCCGAAGGGTCGCCAAAGGAGGGCCCAGGCTAAGGTCCTGGAACTCTAGAGCTTGGTCTTCTTGAAAACGCTTTCCGGGACAGAGCGTAAGACGAACATGACCGCCCGCCACGGGCCCGGCAGATAGGCGACGTCCTTCCCGTTCTCAAGGGCACGCACGATCGCCCGACCGATCACCTTCGGCTGCGCCAAGAGAGGGAGCTTGTCCATCCCGAACGTCATGGCCGTATCGACAGGTCCAGGTTTGACCGTCAGGACATGGACTCCGGACTTCTGTAGCCTGGCCCTCAGGCCCTGCAGGAAGACGGTGAGGCCGCCTTTGGCGGATCCGTACACGTAGTTGCTCATGCGCCCTCGGTCGCCGGCCACCGACGAGATCGCGACGATCCAACCGGACTCGGCCTTTTCGAACGCCGCTGCGACGACGTGCAAGACCGAGACGGCCGCGACATAGTTACGGTGCAGGACGGCGTGGGCCTCCTGCCAATCGGTTTGGGACCGGATTTGGTCGCCGAGAGCGCCGACGGCGTAGACGACTCCCGAGAACCCACCCATGACTGACGAGGAGTCCTGGAAGAACGCCAGGTGTGTCGAGCAATCGTCGGCATCGAATCGGCCCGTCTCGACCCGGACGTTCGTCCGGATCTTGATGTCGCAAGCGACGCGCTCCAGTTCGTCGAGGTCTCTGCCTGCGAGGAACAGCGAGGCACCCTTTTCGGCCAGGGCGAGGGCGGTCTCGCGTGCGATCCCGGACGTTGCGCCGAGGACCAACACGGGCCCCTCGATCACCGGCACAGTCCGATCCTCCGAGCCAGGTCGGAATCGAACCGTCCGCCCGGATCGACGGCCGAACGCACGGCACAGAACTCATCGATCCTCGGATAGCCCGCACGGAAGACGTCCGGTTTCATCCTGGAATCCTTGGCCAGGTAGAGCCGGCCTCCGTGCTTCGACACGGTCTGGTCCATCCGCTCCAAGAAGTTCATCAGGCCGTCGGCCATCGGAATGTCGAGGGCCAGGGTCAAGCCTTCGGTCGGGAACGACAACATGCCCGGCCCCTGGGGCCCGAATCTCTTGAGAACGGCAAGGAACGACGCCCTTCCCGCGGCCGAGAGTTCTTCCAGGATCGTCCTTGTTCCTTCGAACGCGCCGGCCGTCGGCAATACGTATTGGTATTGGACGAACCCGCGCTTGCCGTACATTCTGTTCCAGCCCTCGATCCCGTCGAGCGGATAGAAGTACTTGTCGTAGTCGCAGACGAACTCGCCCTTTCGGCCTTGGAAGGCGTCGTAGACCCGATTGAACGTTTTGACCGTCAACGGGTTCAGCGCCCACCCCGGAAGGTCGAACGGGAACGGCTTGACCCTCTTTTCCGGCAGGACCAAGGGATCGTTCCGGAGCGAGACCTCGGACTTCTTCGCGTGCTCGCCCGCCATGAAGACGCCTCGTCCGAGCCTTGGTCCCTTCGCCAGGCAATCGATCCAGGCGACCGTGTACCGGGCGTCGTACTTCGGGTCGGTCAGGAGTTCGAAGGTCCGGTCCAGGTCGGGCGACCGGGTGTGCCTGACCATCATGTAGGCCGATTCGACGGGCGTCAACTGGAGCGTGAGTTCGGAAACGATCCCCGTGAGGCCCATGCCACCCGCCGTCGCCCAGAACAGGTCGGGGCGGTCGTCCGGCCCGCACCGGACGCGCTCTCCGTTGGCCAGCACGAGTTCGATTCCGTAGACATGGCGGCTGAACGTGCCGTCACGATGATGGTTCTTGCCGTGGACGTCCGCGGCGAAACACCCGCCCAACGTGCAGTTCTTCGTGCCGGGAGTGACCGGGAGGAACCAACCTTGCGGGACCAGGTAGCGGAGGACGTCGCGCAGCGAGACGCCCGCTTCAGCGCGCAACACGCCCGTCTGAGGGTCGAACTCGAGGAACCGGTTCAGCCGCTCGGTCATGACGACCGTGCCGCCTGTCAGTACGGCGGCGTCTCCATAGGCCCGCCCAAGACCGCGAGGGATGCACTGTCCGCCTACAGGGGACAGGTCCCGCGCCTTTTCGGGCCTGACCGCCTCGACGTCCGTGACCGGAAACCGGCCCCAACCTCCGAGGCCCGACAGGCTCTTCACCGCTGTCTTCTCCGGCAACATCCGGGCCGATTGTATCTGCTCCGGGCTAAGCCGCCCGGACAAAACTGGGGAAGTTCCGGGAACCTGGGCCTAGGGGTAGTGGCGTATCATGTGGGCGTATCCGATCGGATCGGTTCGAGGTCTGGAGACATGTCGCACTATTTGAAGCTCGCTTTGGGGGCGGTCGCCATCGCTTCCCTTTCGCTCACCGGGTGTACGCCCACGGACGGCCCTGCGGTCAAAGTCGGGGTTCCAGGCTCTTCGCGTCCGGCCTCCGGCGACGCCGGTCAAGCCGCGCCGCAGACACCGGGCGGCGGCGCCTCGATGGACCGGGCCGGTGAACAACCGCGGGGCGGCGGCCAGACGTCGCCTCCGGGAGGCCCGGCCGGAGCAGGCAACGACAAAGCGCCGAACAGCGCCCAACCCAGCCCACGGCCGCAGAACGGCCAGCCCGGCGCCCAGACCGGGGGCCGAGGTCAGTTCACGGGCCGCAGGGGCGGAGGCGGATCGTTGATGCTCCTGAGAATGGAGGCCGTCCAAAGCGAGATCAAACTGTCCGACGACCAGAAAAAGAAACTTGAGGCCGTCATGGCATCGGCACGGCCCGGCGGCGACGGCGGCGAGCGTCCGGATCCAGAGAAGATGCTCGAAGCCATGCGCAAAGCCCAGGACGAAGCCGAAAAGATCCTGAACGCCTCACAAAAGACCCGTCTGGAAGAGCTTCAGATGCAGAGGATGGGCGCGGACGCGCTCTCGATGCCCGAAGTCGCGGGCAAACTCGGTCTCAACGACGCTCAGAAGAAACAGATCGAAGACCTTCAAAAGGCGATGGGCGAGAAGATGCAGGCCATGTTCCCGCGGCCTAGCGGCGACGGGCAAGCCGGCGGTCAGCCCCGCGGAGGTCAAGGGGCGCCTGGCAGCCCTGGTGCGGGCAACGGCGGCAACGGCGGCCGGAACCCTGGCGGGAACGGGAACGGGCGCGCTCGTTTCGAAGAGATGCAAAAGCTGCGGGAAGAGACGCAGGCCAAGCTGATGAACGTGTTGACCGCGGACCAGAAGACGAAATTCAAGTCGTTGCAGGGCAAGCCGTTCGAATTCCCGCAGCGGGGGTTCGGCGGTAACCGGGGCGGTGGCGGCGGCGGACCGCGCGGCGGTGGTGCCGCGAACTCCGGAGCCTGAACTCACGAAGGGCCGTGACGTCGCGCCCGCTCGGACTCCGAGCGGGCGACGTCGATTGTCAGGGCCGGCCGATTACGTCGACGCCCATGTAGGGGCGCAGCGCCTCCGGGACGGTGACAGAGCCTGTCTCCGGATCCCGGTACGACTCGACGAGCGCGACGAACAACCGCGGGACGGCGAGCCCGCTCCCGTTCAGGATGTGCACGAACTCGGGCTTTTCACCTTGCGCCCGGCGGAACCTGATGTTGGCGCGGCGGGCCTGATAGGCCTCGAAGTTGGTACAGCTCGACACTTCCAGGTAACGGCCCTCGCCCGGTGACCACACCTCCAGGTCATAGCACTTGCACCCTTTCTCGCCCATGTCGCCGGCGCAAAGCAGCAGCACGCGATAGTGCAGGCCAAGGGCCTGCAGGACGGACTCGGCGTCGGTGACCAAGGCCTCCAACTCGTCGTAAGACGTTTCTGGCAGCACGAACTTGACGAGTTCGACCTTTTCGAACTGGTGGGTGCGAAGGATGCCCCTCGTGTCCCGCCCGGCCGCGCCCGCCTCGCGACGGAAGCACGGCGTGAACGCGCAGTGCCGGATCGGTAAATCGGTGCCCTCCAAAATCTCGTCCCGGTAGAGGTTCGTCACCGGGACCTCGGCGGTCGGGATGCAATAAAGTTCGTCCCGCGTGGCGTAGAGGTCCTCCTCGAACTTCGGCAGGTTGCCCGTCCCGACGAGCGAAGCGCGGGTCACGAGGGCAGGCGGGTAGACCTCGTCGTAACGGTTTTGGGAGATCTGGAAGTCGAGCATGAACTGGACGAGCGCCCGGTGGAGCTTGGCGCCGAGTCCGGTATAGACGGCGAACCCGCTCCCGCTGACCTTCGTCGCGCGTTCAAAGTCGATCAGACCAAGCTCGGACGCCACGTCCCAGTGCGGTACGGCGGGGTCGCCGACGTCCGGCTTTTCTCCCCATTCCCGCACGACCACGTTCTCCTCGACGGTCGACCCGTCGGGGACGGTCGCGTGGGGGAGGTTCGGAAAGCGCAGTTCGATCTCCCGAAGCTTCGCCTCCAGATCTCGCGCCGCTTCTTCAAGTTCGCCGACCCTGCCTTTCAGCGCCGCGGCTTCGGACTTGGCGGCTTCGGCCTGATCCTTTTGGCCTTGAGCCATCAATGCGCCGATGCTCTTGCTGACTTTGTTCATGTCGGCCTGGACGCGCTCCCACTCTGTCGTCGCAGCGCGCCATGCCGCGTCGGTCTTCAGGAATTCGTCGACCGGCGCCTCGACCCCTTTCCGGAGCGAACCGGCCTTGACGAGATCCGGGTTTTGTCGGATGTACTGGCGGTCGAGCATGGGTTCAATGTACCTTGGCACCGAAGCGGTGTCCGGCCGCTTTGGTGCGGGTCGGGACCGACGTGTATCCTGTCCGGTTCGATCCAGTAACATCCTTTTCGGTGAGCACCCTTTGACCGTCTTGTCGTCCCTGTCCCGGGTCGTTCCGGTCCTGTCCCTCTCCCTGCTGG
The DNA here is from genome assembly GCA_018268395.1 of Armatimonadota bacterium. NCBI lineage: Bacteria > Bacillati > Armatimonadota > Armatimonadota bacterium. The sequence goes on from JAFDWQ010000001.1 coordinate 840,089, forward strand.
CCGCTGCGACCGTGTCATGGGGCGTCCCGTCCTATGCCCCTGCCCGGCCGGACCGGGTGACCGACAGAAAGGCTAATCCGAACGGCCGTGTGATGATCGTGATGTACCACTCGATCGGACCGGTCGACAAGTACATGTTCCGCTCGAAGGAGGGTTTCCGGAACGACCTTAAGAGGCTCTACGACATGGGGTACCGCCCGGTGACGTTTTCGGACTATCTGGACGGCAAGTTCGACATTCCGTCCGGCGCCTCTCCCGTCGTCATCACGTTCGACGATTCGCGCGAATCCCAGTTCAGCTATCGCAAGGACGGTTCCGTCGATCCCGACTGCGCGGTCGGTGTCTGGCAGGAGTTTGCCAAGAGCCACCCGGACTTTCCGGTCAAAGGGACGTTCTTCATCCTCCCGAACGGGCCGTTCGGATCGAACAAGACGGGTAAGCAGAAAGTCAAGGCGCTCCTGTCCTGGGGATGCGAACTGGCCTCGCACACGATGTCGCACACGTTCCTCGACAGGTTGGACGACGCCGAAGTCAAGTCGGAACTGGCCCGTTCCATGGACTGGCTCAAGGGCCTCGGGGCCAAACCACGGGTGCTCGCCCTTCCCTATGGGGTCGCCCCGAAGAACCCGGCTCTCCTACGCGGGTTCAAATGGAAGGGCAAGACGTACCGGTATCAAGCCGTCGCGTTAGCAGGAAGCTCTCCAGCGAGGGCTTCTACCGATCCCAAAGCCAATCCCTATGCGGTCCCCCGTGTCGAGGGGTCACAGGCGGAAGGCGGCCTGCGCGGATGGTTGGACAAGGTCGCCAAAGGCAAAAGCGCGCCACTGGTCGTACCCTAGCGGCAGGCTGGGATAACCTAGCAGCGGAATGGCCATCGAGAACCGCACGACGGGAAGGCCCGTGACCCTCAAGGACGTCAAGTCCAATCCCAAGGTCAGGCATTTGATCGACGGGGCGAACGAGCTCATGAAGGCCATGGGGTACACGGAGCACGGCCATCGCCACGTCGAGGTCGTGGGCGGCATCACAAGGAGCATCCTTGAGAAGCTCGAGGCCGAACCGCGCTATGTCGAACTGGCGAAGATCGCAGCCCACCTTCACGACATCGGGAACGTGATCAACCGGATCGGACACCCGGTCTCCGGAGCCGGCATCGCGTACCGCCTCCTGGACGAAATGGGCATGGGGGCGGCCGAAATCGCGCCGGTCCTCGGGGCCATCGGTAACCATGAAGAGCTTGCCGGTTCACCGATCAGCCTCATGGGCGCCGCTTTGATCATCGCCGATAAGAGCGACGTCCACCGGTCAAGGGTCCAAAACCCCATCTTGGAATCGTTCGACATCCATGACCGCGTGAACTACGCCGTGACCCGAAGCCGGGTGGACATGGTGGCCGAAGACAAGACCGTCTCGCTCAAGTTGGAGATCGATACGTCCTTCGCGACGGTCATGGAGTACTTTGAAATCTTCCTGCAACGCATGGTCATGTGCCGGAACGCGGCCCAGTACTTCGGGTACCGGTTCACTCTGGAAGCGAACGGCGCCCATCTCGAATGACCGGCCTTTGCGCCTAAAATAGGAAGGGGAACGATGCAACCGTTCGGTTCGTGGCCAAAGGCCGGTCGTCCGGCAGGATTTTTCCGGTCGCCTCTCGCGCCCGAAGCGGGGGCCTTCTATCGCGAAAACGGCTACCTCGCCGTCGAAGACGCCTTCACGAAGGACGAACTCGACGCATTGAAACGCGAGACCGTCCGGATCTGCCGAGGTGAATTGGGCGACGTCGCGGGCCTGGTCCCCAGCCGCGAGGACGAACCCGACGACGACGTCCTCAAGAAGACGCTCTGCATCCACTTCCCGAACAAGATCAGCCCGCTGATGAAGGACCAGATGGCGCACCCGAGCCTCGTCGAGATCCTTCGGACGGTGATCGGCCCGGACGTCAAATGTATGCAGTCGATGCTGTTCGTCAAGGCGTCGGGAAAGCCCGGCCAGGCTTGGCACCAGGACGAAGACTACATTCCCACCCGTGACCGTTCCCTGACCGGCTGCTGGCTCGCGATGGACGACGCCACGGTCGAGAACGGGTGTCTCTGGGTCGTACCGGGTTCCCACGCTCCGGGGGTCTTGTGGCCGATGCGTTTCCACCACGACCGCAGGTTCGACTGCTCATGGGAGAGTTTCGACACCCCGTACGGCGACGATCCTGGGGTCCCTGTCGAGGTGAAGGCGGGAACGGTGGTGGTCTTCAACGGCTACCTGTTGCACAGGTCGTTGCCGAACACCGCCCTTGCGGGTTACCGCCGCGCCCTCGTGACGCACTACATGAGCGCGCAGTCGCTCCTGCCATGGCTCTGGCCGGAAAAGCCGACCGGGATGGCGCTCCACGACCATCGGGACATCGAACTCGTGTGCGGTACCGACCCTTATGCCTGGAAGGGTGTCGAGACCGTGATGCGGCCCCACGTCCGTCCGGACGGCGACGGCGGGTGCTTTACCGGCGACGACTGACCCCAGGTCCGGGCCCTCTTACCGGGATACCTGGTGACGGGACCGGTATCCTGCCCACCCATGGGCTCCCCGATCACGATGTCCGCCGAAGGGCTCCACGTCCCGAACGATCCGATTTTGCCGTTCATCGAAGGCGACGGTATCGGCCGGGACATCTGGAAGGCCGCCGTCCGTGTCCTGGACGCCGCGGTCGAAAAGGCGTACGGCGGATCGAAGAAGGTCGAGTGGCTCGAGGTCTTAGCGGGTGAGAAGGCGTTCGAGAAGACCGGCTCGTGGCTGCCTCAAGAGACGCTCGACGCGTTCAACACGTACCTGGTCGGGATCAAAGGCCCCTTGACGACGCCCGTCGGAGGAGGCATCCGTTCCTTGAACGTGGCCCTTCGTCAGCAGCTCGACCTGTACGTCTGCTTGCGACCCGTCCGGTGGTTCCCGGGCGTCCCGAGTCCGGTCAAGGCCCCCGAAAAAGTGGACATGGTCATTTTCCGGGAGAACACCGAAGACATCTATGCGGGCATCGAGTTCGAGCAAGGCACGCCCGAGTGCGACACGTTCCTCAGGCTCTTGAAGGAGAACTTCCCGGACCGCTTCGCCAAGGTCCGCTTCCCCGAGACGTCCGGGATCGGCATCAAACCCATTTCGCGCGAAGGGACGGAACGCTTGGTGCGGGCCGCGTTGAAATATGCGGCCCAGTACAAGCGGAAGTCGCTGACGTTAGTCCACAAAGGGAACATCATGAAGTTCACTTCTGGAGCGTTCTGCAAGTGGGGCTACGACCTCTGCAAGCGTGAGTTCGGAGGCGTCGAAATCGACGGCGGGCCGTGGCTGAACGTCGAGGTCGACGGCCACAAGATGCTGGTCAAAGACGTCATCGCCGACAACTTTCTTCAGCAGATCCTGCTCCGTCCGACCGAATACGACGTGATCGCCACTCCGAACCTGAACGGCGACTATATCAGCGACGCGTTGGCCGCCCAGGTCGGAGGCATCGGCATCGCTCCTGGCGGCAACATCAACTATCTGAAGGGCCACGCCGTGTTCGAAGCGACCCACGGGACGGCGCCGAAGTACGCCGACCTGGACAAAGTGAACCCGTCGAGCGTGGTCTTGAGCGGCGAGATGATGTTCCGCTACCTCGGTTGGCACGAAGCCGCGGACCTGGTCGTGAAAGGCGTCGAAGGCGCGATCGCTTCCAAAAACGTGACCTATGACTTTGCGCGCGCGATGGACGGTGCGACCGAGGTCTCGTGCAGCGGTTTCGGCGACGCCGTCATCGCGAGAATGTGACCGTTCAGAATGTGACGGATTTCGGCCGGTATTTACGCTGGAAATCAGTCTTCGGTCCCCGGCTGTGCCTGCAGATGCTGTATCATCGGTAGTGATTCCTATTGGGATCAGTGTGCGCGTCGGAAGCCGGTGGGCCCCGCGCCGCGCTTGCAAGTGAAGAGGTAATTAAAATGCGTAAGTTTTTGCTCACGGCCCTTTTCGTTTCGGCCGCTGCTGCTAGCCAAGCCAGTGTGACGATCGCGGCGTTTTCCGACCCGGCCCAGTTCGCCGACAGCCCGCTCTTCACGTGGGACAAGGTCAACAACACGCTTTCCGGTTCTTGGACGGCCTCCGGCCTCACGCTTCAGACCCCGGGCTTCACCGGCGGCGGAGCGACGGCGAACACGCACTTCGACATGAAGCCCGTGTTGCTGACCCCGGTCATCAACGGCACCCTCTACACGATGGGCCGCGGCGTCATCGATTTCTACACCACCGACCCGAACAACCCGTTCTTCTCGATCACGTTCTCGGGCGGCTCCTTCCTCACTCCGGTCAACGCCGGGTCGAGCAGCCTGGCCAACGCCGTCGTCGACTTCTCCGGTTCGGACGTTCCGGTGGCGCTCGCGAACGAGCAGTACAGCTTCAGCTTCGCCAACTACTCCGACTTCGGTACGTTCGCGACCTTCACGGCGGCCTTTACGAGCTCGGCCGACGTCGTTCCGGAACCGGCGACCATGCTGGTCCTTGGTACGGGCGTCGCGGCGCTGATCGCCCGCCGACGAAAGTCCTCGTAATCGACCCAACGGCCACGTTTGAACGAACGTGAGCGTTGCCCCGGACGGAAAATCGCCCGTCCGGGGCTTTTTAATCTGTCCTGCGGGCGAGGACCGTAGCCGCCCACGCCGTTCCCACGAGCAGGAACACGCCGCCTAGAGGCGTCACCGCACCCCAGACGCGCACCCCGCTCAAGGCCAGAACATAGAGGCTTCCCGAAAACACCAGGCCCCCGGCACAGACGAGCCGGACCGGCCATCGCAGGTTTCCGCCCGTACGGTCCGCGGCCAAGCCGATGCCGACCAACGCCAAACTGACATAGACCTGGTAGACCTGGCCTGTCCGGAAGACCTCCAACAGGTCGGGCGTCAATCTGTCCTTGAGACTGTGCGTTCCGAAAGCGCCTAATGCGAACGCAACGGCCAAGCTCCACAGCCCGACCGCAACCGTCTTCATGAGAGCCTCTCGGCCAAGAACCGGTGGAACTGATGGACGCCGTTCTCTCGTGCAGGTGAGAACCGGCCCCGGTCGTAGAACCGGGACCGGACGCCCTTTTGGACCAGTTCGACGATCGCTTCATCCTCGCGCTCGACCCTGTCCAAAGCGCCTCCGGCGCCCGAACCCAACTTTGATTCGTCCCAGACGAACGGTATGAAGCTCACCTTGGTCCGGTTCGGGGCCAGCGGCTTGACGACGTTGACGGAAAGGCCCCACGGATAGAAATTGAGCATGAGGTTCGGGAACAGCCAGAAATAGAACGCGCCGATGCGACCGCCCGAGTCCGGATGGCCTTCCGGAAGGACGAACGCTTCCTCGCCGTCGGCCGCTGCTCCCAGTTGCAGGTTCCCATGCTTCAAGAGGACCGTCCGATATTGACCGTAGTCCAATGTCTGGTTCAGGGCCGCATGGATGTACGGAATGTGGAAGCCTTCGAGATAGTTGTCGACGTACAACGCCCAGTGGGCGTTGACAAGGTAGTCGCGGCCCCTCTCCGGCGCGGACCGAAAGGTTTCGACAGGTATCCAACCGACCCTTTCCTCGACCTCGGCAAGATAGTCGTCCAGGGACGTTTCGGGCTCGACCGAAGCGAACGCGTGCCTCCTCCATTGCCCGAACGAGACCGGGGGAAGATCGTCGGCAGCACAAGGAAAACCCTCGACACCTTCGAACTCCGGCATGAACTGGCATTTGCCGTCGAGGCCGAACCTGCGACCGTGGTACCGGCACCTCAGGCTGTTCAGGTTCGCGTCGCCTTCGACGACCAGGTTGCCCCGGTGCGTGCACACGTTGCTCAGACAATGCAGACCGTCGTCACGGTCGCGGGTCAGGACCAGCGGCTCGTCGAGACACCCCTCCAACAGGGTGAACGGATGGACTTGCCCTGGAACCTTGACGGTATCCAGGTCTCCGACCCATTGCCAGCTTCTGGCGAACACCTGGTCTTTCGACCGTTCGAAGACGTCGGGGTCACAGTAGAAACGGGAAGGGATCGTACTGGCCCGACCGACCTCCGTCTGCATGTCGAACATCCGGCCCATGGATCCAGGCTACCTTGGGGCGGGGGGCATTCGGGGCGCCCGTCCTGAAGGAACAGGGCGCCCCGTCCCGGGTGGTCAAAGTCTAATCCGTCGACCCGGTCTCTTGAGGGGCGAACTGCCCGAGAAGGTCGCCGACTCCTGGAATGTTGCCGAGCATGCCTTGGAGGTCGCCTCCGAACAGGCCCTGGACCTTCTCGGCCAAGTCCCCGTTCTGAAGCATCGCAGGCACATCGTGGCCACCGGACTGAAGCTTGGCCAGGACGTCAGAAGCCTGGGCCGGGTCGATCCCGAGCTTCGCGGCCACTTGTGCGACGAGGTCTTCCATCAGTGTGTGACGATCTTCGGCAGCGCCTTGGCCTGCTCGACCCAATCCGAGACGACGGACTCGCTCGGCATCGACCGGACAAGGTTCTTCGCCGCGTTGATCTCGGCCATTTTGGCGTGAAGGTTGGCACCGTTCCGCTGGGCGAGCTCCGGCACGCTGTCGACGCCCGAGGCTTCGAGCAAATCGGCGTACTCCGAACCGACGCCCTTGATGCGGGCCAAATCGGCTCGGTTGACCCACTCGAGGATCTTCGACTCGGGAATGCCCGACTTTCCGGACAGTTCTTCACGGCCCTTTTGAGTGGCGCCTGCCTGCAAGAGTTGGTCCTCGGTCTTCACGCCGGCAGCTTCGAGCTTTTCGGCGAACGCACCGCCGATTCCTTCAATATCCTTCACGTTTCCCATTTGAATCTCCATCAGGCAAAGCCTGATCTGGGTTCATTTTACTCCCGTTCCTCAGTTTCGAGGTTCTAAGGTTCGAAGGATAGGCTTAAAGAATTGAGAGGCTTACGGATCGAAGGACAGTGACGGTTTGACCACCTTGAACACGAAGAAATCGTTACGACGGACGGCTTCCCAAGTCTTGATCCCCGCATGTCCGTCGCTAAAGACGTAGTTGCCCTTCGACCTGTGGCCCGGGGTCGTCTTCTGGTTGTACGCCGACCCGCAGCCAGGAGGCGGCAAATCGATCGGGCCCCTGGCAGGCTTGACCCGGCCGGCAAGTTTCGACGTGTCGCAGTCGATGAAGCCGGAGCCCCAGACCGATCCGACGTACTGGTCGTCGACCGAAGGCGAGTACTGCTCCACGTAGGCGATCGTGGCTGAAGGTTCGCTCAATTCGGACGTCGACCGCCCGGTCGTGTCCCAACTGCTCTTCTTCAGGAACCTGTACACGCCGGTGTTGTCGTCCGATCCGTTCGCTTGCTTGGTATAGATCGGACCCACATAGGAATAGGAGCGTTTGAGCCGGAGCGTCTTGTAACGGCCGTCCCACCACGGCATACCGTTCGGATCCCGGCGCGGGTTGGTGTCGCTCGGGCACGACCAGACGGCGTCGCTCTTGATGTACGGCATCAATTGCAGATCGGGCGGAAAGTAGTCGCTGTTGCCGCCGTTCACGGACGGCACCCTGGTCGCCCAGGCAGGCATCCGGTCGTCCTCGTCGGCCGCGTAAAGGTGCGAGCCCATGCCGATCTGCTTCGCGTTACTGAGGCACACCGTTTGTTTGGCCGTCGCTTTCGCTTCGACAAAGACGGGGAACAGGATCGCGGCCAAGATCGCGATGATCGCGATGACGACCAAGAGCTCGATCAGCGTGAACGCCCTGGCTCGCATGGATGCGCAGTGTATCCGGGTCGGACCCGTCACCGCGCCGGTATCCTCCCTTCATGTTCCGCCGGAGCAACCATATTTCGGTCCAAGTGCGCGCCGACGAACTGGAACAGGCGGTCCGGCACTATAAGGGCCTCTTCAAGCTCGAGGAGACCGCACGGGAAGAAGGCTCGGTCGAACTCAAGGGTTCGAACTTCACGATCTGGGTCGACGTCGCCGAGAAGCCCGTCGTGCTTCAAGAGTTCGTGACAGGCGAGGCGGCCGAGGCCCGGAGCGCCGTAGAACGCTCCGGAGGGACAGTGACGGGCGAATCGCCGTTCGGGTTCTACGTCACCGACCCCTACGGAATGAGCTACCACGTCTACATCGAAGACGAAGCCGAAACCTGAGCCTGATCCGCGTCGATTCCGTGCGCCTCGCAATACCTGCGGAACAGGTTATGAGCGGACGGGTAGCAAGAGTGCGGTGACAGGAAGTGGGCGAACTCGAACGTCACGATCTTCTCCGCCACCTGGGACGCCTGCTCCATTTTGAGCCTGAGATAACGCCAGTCGGCGGGAGGGAACTTGATCGGCATGTCGCGGTCGAACGACTCGACGTTCGACCAACACGTGATCCCGTACCTGTCGCACAGGCCCTTCACCCCTTGATGGAAGGCGGGCAGTTCCGCGTACTGGATCTGGCCGTCCTGGAACGCGCAGACGTCCACGGCGCCCTGGGTCGCGTCGAAGACCCGGTCCCAGTGCTCGAACGTCTCGTCCAAGGTGAACGTATCTCCGGGACCGAACTGCTTCGATCCCATCGGATACGGTGAGATCAAAACCGGCCGGTCGAGGGTTTGTTTACAGTATCGGCCTAGAGAGTTAAAGATATCGATGATATGGAGGTCGTTGCGGGCTGCCTCGTGGCACATGTACCAGCCCGCGAAAGCCTGAGACGAGCCGTAGCGCTCGACGACCTCGTCCACAAAGGCCCGGTTCCACTCGACTTCCCGCCACCAAGTCCGTCTCGTCCAGAAACGGCCCGTATCGAAGAGGCCCCAATACAGCGAGAGACCGAATTCCTCGGCCAGGTCAAGAAAGAGCCTGCCGAGGTCTTCGCGGACAGGGAGAAGGCCGGGCACCGACCGTGCGGGAAACACACACTTGTCCTGGTAGCCGGATCGGATCAAAACGACCGTATCGATCCCGATCGCGCGGTACAGGGCGAACTCGCGCCTCCATTCGCGCGGGCCCCAGTTCTGGCTCGGGATGTCGTGCGTGATTTCGTCGAGGAACGTCCCCGTCAGCCGCAACATCGGCCGATTGTATCTAGTCCTTGTCCGAGAGCTTCTTGAGGAACCACGGCACGGTGTCCAAGTACGAGCGGACGAACTCTTGAACCGCCGTTGGCGCGACCCCGCCTGCCAAGTCCAGGTCCGCGACCAGGAACGGGTCGCCTTCCGAGTCCGTGAAGACCTTGAAGAAGCGGGCCGAAGCGTTCAGGCCGTTGATCTTGGTCAACGGGACCGAGCGGTCCATGGCGACGCCGACCGTCAAAGCCAAGCTTGTTGCGGGGCCCGTCTGACCACGGTCCGAAAACTGGTGCAGACGGACTTTGACGCCCGAGTGCAGAAACTCGTAGCTCGAAGCTCCGGAGCCGTCTTCGACCTTGGTCCATTTCACCTTGACACTGTCCAGCACCTTCTCCAACTCGCCGTCGCCGATCTGGACGCAGAGGGCGTCGTGGCCGGTGCCCGGCTGAGGTGCCGTCTGCGTCGTCCTTACGGTCTTGCCGCCGAAGACCGACCGCTCGAACTCGGAGACGGTCTGGCCGAACGTCTCGATGAAGCGGACCAGGCGTGCCGTTCCGATCCCTGGTTCCAGGTCGACGTCGTCTTCGACGAAGACCGTCCCGGCCTCGTCGCGATAGCAGCGGGCAAAACGGTGTTCACGGTTGAAAGCGTTGAGTTTCTCAAGGTCGAGATCCGCCGCGCCCGAGTAGCCCGCTCCAAGACTAAGGTTGACGGTCGGCCCCGAGGGAGCGTCTTTCGCGTATTGGAAAAGCGTGATCTTCGTGCCTTCGGCGTCGTAGACGAACGCCGTCTTGCCCGTCCCGTCGTCCTTGGTCTTGACTCCTAGTTCGAGCGTATGGAACAGGTCGGTCAGCGCCTTGTCGTCCACGGATTTCAGCAAGGGCCCGGAAGGAACGGCCACCGTCGCCGAGAACGGGACGGAAGCGTGCGCGTTGTCGAGTCCCCCCAACTCCTTGGTCGGAACGGCGAAATTCAGGTTCTGGGCGTCCCGCCATTGCCACGAGACGATGCCGAGCACTTGGCCGGCCGTGTTGAACAGTGGCCCTCCACTGTTCCCCGGTGAGACCGGACACGTGAACTGGTAGAGGCGGTTCGTCCCCACGATGGGCGTCTGGCTGATGAGGCCGTCGCTGATCGAGAACTCCATGCCCTTTGGCGACCCGATGACGAACGCCCTCGAGCCCACCTTCGGGTCGAGACCGGCCAATGGGAGCGGTTTACGCGAACCGGTCTCAAGGGAAATGAGGGCGATGTCTTTAGCGGGGTCCTTGTCGATCAGGCCCTGGACGGTGACGCTCGTCCCGTCGGAGAACTTGGCCGTGACCCTGCGCGCACCCTTGACCACGTGCCAAGCCGTGACGGCGACGTTGGGCCGGAACGCAAGGAACGCCGTGCCGATCGAGACGGTGCCTCCCGGCCTGTCCACCGTGAGGGTCAGCACCGACGGCGAGGCGTTCTCGTACAGTTCTTCGGGCGAAACCTGTTGGGAAGCTCCGGCGACGCCAATGAGGGCGATGAGCGCATGCATACCGCTGACCTAACCGGGTTATCGGTTCGAATCTGGCCCTGGCACAGGCGCACGGGACGCCCCAGCCTTCACATTCCCTCAAATTCGAGCAAGGAATCCCTCACATTCAGATTTTCCAACCTGATTCTAATGTACGGTCAAGAGTCCCCGTCTAACATAGGTCGTGAAGAAGGCGGAAACGGATGACTTTAGAGAGCAGTAAACTCATGGCGGTCGACGACACTGCGGGAATGAAGATTCTGGTCGTAGAGGACGAGCCCCGGGTCGCTGAGTTCGTCACAGCGGCCCTCAAGGAATTCGGATATTCGGTCACGTGGTCGAAGACGGGCCGAGAAGGCGCCGCCCGGCTTAAGTCTTCGGAGTTCGATGTCGCCATTCTGGACCTGCTCTTGCCCGACATGGACGGGTTCGCCGTCCTTGAGGAAGCGAGGAGGGCCGGGATCGCGACGCCGGTGCTCGTCTTGACCGCGCGCGCCGCGGTCGAGGACCGCGTCAAAGGCCTTGACCTGGGAGCGGACGATTACCTCCCCAAACCGTTCGAGCTCAACGAGTTGTTAGCCCGCGTCCGGGCCCTGTTGAGGCGTCGGCCGTCCGACTACAGTTGGCTCACCCTCGGCGACCTGACCCTTGAACCCGTCAGCCGGAAGGTCGTCCGTGGAAACCGTAGGATCGACCTCACAGCTCGCGAGTTTTCTTTGCTCGAACACCTGCTCAGGAACCGAGGGCGGGTCATCAGCCGGACGCAGATCATGGACGCGGTCTGGGGAGACCCTAACGGGGATTCGACGGTCGTGCCTGTCTACATCAACTACCTGCGCTCGAAGATCGAGAGCGCGGGCGAACCGAAGCTGATCCATACCGTCCGTGGAGTAGGATACGTGATGGAACTGCGCGACATTGCGTCCCCGTAGCCTTAGGCTCAGACTGACACTCACCGTCGCCGCGTTTTTCGGCGCCTTCCTGGCGTGCCTTTTCTGGGTCGCCGCCCGTACGTACGCGCTCGAACAGTCCCATGCCGCCGACGACGAACTTCTGACCGTCCTCAATGCGTTCACCGTCGAGTATCGGGCGTCGGCCAACGTCAAGTCATTGACCGACATCGTCCGGAGCCCCAGGTCGCCCAGTGCGGCCGTCTTCGACGCGGCCGGGTCCGCTCTCTTCTCGCACGGATCGGTGACGCTCGACAACGTAGAAGGCAAAGGCATCAGCAACATGGGCGGCTACCCGGTCCGCTTCGTGTCGAGGACGATCGACGGCCGGACGTTCGTCGTCGGCGACAACTGGCAAGACGTCTTGGACGCCCAACAGAAGCTCAACGTCATGCTGGCCCTGATCTGGATCCCGCTCGTGGCCCTCGCTGCCTTGATCACATGGTTCAGCGTGACGCGCACCTTCCGACCCTTGCTCGCCATGGCGGACGAGGCGGACAGGCTCGCTTTGGCGGGACGCTCGAGCCGGCTCGCCGTACCGTCCAGCACCGAGTTCGGCCCACTCGCCGTCCGTTTGAACGCGTTCTTGGACCGGCTCGAAAGCGGGATCAGGAGGCAGGAACGCTTCGTCGAAGACGCGGCCCATGAACTGCGCACTCCGCTGACGATCCTCAGGGGGCAGGCGGAAACGGCGCTGCTCCGCTCCAGAACGCCGGAAGAGTACGAACGCGTCCTCGGAGTCATCGTGGAAGAAGCGGCACGGTTGTCCCAATTGACCGACACCCTTCTCGTCAGCTCGGGCGGAGACGACCGTCCCGTCGAACCGCAACAACTGGCGATCACGGTCCAAGAGACCGTGGACCGATGGCGCCCCCGTTTCGAGGAACTTGGCGTCGGGCTGAGGTCGCGGATCTCTTCCGCCATGGCCGCCATCGAACTCCGCGAGATCGAGACCGTGCTCAACAACCTGTTGGCCAACGCGCTCCGCCATTCACCGCAAGGATCGGAGTGCTGGATCACGCTGGCGGGAGACGTTTCGGGGGCCGTCCTGACCGTGTCCGATCAAGGCCCGGGGATCGAAGACGAAGCCAAAACCCAAGTGTTCGAACGGTTCTTCCGGACCGACGCCTCGCGGAACCGGAGCGAAGGAGGGTTCGGAATCGGACTCGCGATCTGCCGCCGTATGGTCGAAGACCGGGCGGGAGAGCTAACGGTCGAAGACAATCAGCCCCATGGGGCGAAGTTCATCGTCAGTTTCGGCCGCTATTCGAAGAGCCCGCGGTCCTGAGCTGCCGGCGGCGCGATCCCCAAGTGCCGGTAAGCGGCTTCGGCCGCCCCTCGACCCCTCGGCGTGCGCTGGATGAATCCCTGTTGGAGCAAGAACGGCTCGTAGACGTCTTCGATCGTTCCCGCGTCTTCGCCTGTCGCGGCGGCGAGCGTGTCGAGACCGACCGGTCCGCCTGCGAACTTTGTGACGATCGTGCTTAAGATCGCCCGGTCCACGCGGTCAAGCCCGAGGGGATCGATACCGAGCGCAGCCAACGCTTTGTCGGCGATCGCGCGGTCGATCACGTCCCGTCCGTCCACCTGGGCAAAGTCGCGCACCCGACGCAGGATCCGGTTCGCGATACGGGGCGTCCCACGTGACCGGCCGGCGATCTCGCGGCCGCCCGATTCGTCGATCGGGAATCCCAAGACGTCAGCCGACCGCCGCACGATCTGATAGAGCGCCTCGGAGTCGTAGAATGCGAAGTGCATGACGATGCCGAACCGGTCACGGAGCGGCCCGGTCAGGAGTCCTTGTCGCGTCGTCGCACCGATCACGGTGAACGGCGGGACCTCGAGCCGGACCGAGCGTGCGGCGGGCCCTTTCCCGATCATGAGGTCGACCTTGCGGTCCTCCATGGCCGGGTAGAGCATTTCTTCGACCGTCCGCGGAAGGCGGTGGATCTCGTCGATGAACAGCACGGCACCAGGCTCGAGGTTGGTCAAGATGCCGACGAGGTCGCCTGGGATCTGCAACGCCGGGCCGCTCGTGACTTGAATCGGGCAATCCATTTCGTTCGCCACGATGTGGGCCAGCGTGGTCTTGCCGAGTCCCGGAGGCCCGTAGAGAAGCAAGTGGTCGAGCGGTTCGTCTCGAAGCTTGGCCGCAGATAGGAACACGGTCAGATTGGAGCACAGTCCGTCCTGACCGATGAATTCGGCCAGGCGCCGCGGCCGAAGGGCCAGTTCGAAACCCTGGTCTTCGACCAAGGCGGTCGGTTCCAACTCGCCGGGACGGCTCATCGCACAAGGCCTCTGAGAGCGATCTTGATCTGGTCAGACACGTCGTCGGCCTGGTCCCGGGCTTCGGCCGCAGCCGCCTCGGCCTCTTGCCGGCGGTATCCGAGAGCCAGCAGGGCCTCGAGAAGTTCGTCCTGCTTCGCCGTCCTGGGGCGGGCGACCACCGCTGCGAGTTTCTGCTCGAACTCGACTTGGGGCACCTTGTCCTTCAGCTCGACGATGATCCGTTCGGCCAGTCGGGGCCCGACTCCCGGCACCCGCGTGAGCGCTTTGACGTCTTGGGCGAGGATCGCTTGCATCGCTCCACTTTCGCCGATCGACCCGAGGATCGCGAGCGCCGTCTTTGGGCCGCACCCCTTCACGTCCCGGAACAGGTCGAACGCCCGCCGCTGGTCGGCGGCGACGAAACCGTAGAGAGACTGGTCGTCTTCGCGAAAGACGTGCCGCACGTAGAGGTCGGCGGTGCCACCGACGACGAGTTCGAACGCGACGGTCGCGGGAACGAGGACGTGGTATCCGACACCGTGACAGTCCACGACGACCGAGGCGCCGTCGTTCTCGAGGACCTCACCGCGGAGCCGGGCGATCATTCCCTACAGGTTACCCTGTGTCTAGTACTTTTCGCCGCCCGGGCCGAGGGGCAGGATCGGGAACTGACTGAAATCGACGTTCTGAGCGGCGGCGGACAAGGGCTCGACCTCGATGGAAAAATCGAGCTTGACTTCGTAAGCGCGCGGCCAAGGCAGCCTGATCTCGACGTCACGGATGCTCGTCACCTCGTATTGCTTCGCACCTGCGAAAAACCTCGTCCCTTGGAGCTGCTCTTTGAAGCGGTTCTGCAACCTGTTGCCGAGATCGGTCTTGACGAGGGCGTCGACCTTGGCGAGGGCGGGGCCGTACGTCTCCTCCCGCGAGGCGTTCGGAAGCTTATCGATCATTGCGTACGCTTCGGGCCGGACGAACTTGTGGTATTCAAAGTCGTTGACCAGCCGATGGAGGATGAAGGCGCGCAACGCGACTTCCCGCTGGAGAGGATCGGCACCGGCGCGTCGGGCCAACATGTACACGTTCGCCGCCGGGATCGTCGTGCCCATCGTGTTCCCAGCCGTGTTCCATCCGGCATAGGCGAGGACGCGCGACGATCGGCCCTCCGCGGTCAAGGCGTCGTAAAGCCTTGGGTCCGCCGTACCGGAAGACCCCAGGTTGACGTCGGCGATCGCGACGGGCATCCCCTGATCGACTTCCGTCTTCATCGACCGCAGGAACGCGTCCAAGGCGAACGCCTTAGGGTCCGGAGTGTTGACGTAAAGAGAGTAGTCGAAGCTCTCACCAGGCTTGGCAAAGTCCGCACCAGACCCGATGATCTGGTCGCGCAAGCTGTTGTCGAGCGTCTCCGACTCGTAAAAGGCGATCTTTTGTCGACCGGCCTCGTCCGCATAGACGACCCGGATCTTCGGCGTCCATGTCTCCGACCGCATCAGCGCACGGCTCAACAAGACATTGGACAACTGGTCGATACCCGCCGCATGGATGATCCGGTCCGCGATCTCCAGGCTCTTCGAAAGTTCGATGAGCTTTTTCGACTCCGGCACGTGGGGGCCGACCGGCTTGGCATCGTCTTGACCTAGGGCGAAAAAGTCGAACGCTCCCAGTCTCGTCATCCGCATCAGCTCTTGCTGGACGCGATGGTCGCGGTCACGGACGGCGTAGTACCGATCGATCTCGCCGACGGGGATCTGCTTTTTGAGGTTCGCGGCCGTCGAGCGAAGCGGGGCCGTGTCCGTGGACTTGAGACGCTCTTTGACGTCCACAAAGCGCGCCAGTTGGTTCCGCCACGCCGCGTTCTGGCGGGTCGCGGTCGGGGCGAGCCGCATCATCGCCGAAAACCCGTAGACCTTGATCCCCGGATTCTGCTTGCGCACTTGCCAAAAATCGCGGAGGCGCTTGATCGCCAGCGTGTACGACGTCCTGTCGGTCCGTGATGCGATCAGTCCGCCGTACGCGATCATGTCGGTATTGACGACCAAGGCGTCGCAGGACGGCAACGTTTCCGCAAGCCACTTCGTGATGGCTTCAGGCTTACCGGGTTGGACAAAGTGGCCGAGAAGCTCGTCCGGCGGCGTCACGACTTCGACCCCGGCCAGGTGCCCGATCATTTGGGCGAACTGGGTCGTGGCCGGCCTGTCGTCGACCGGGATCAGCAGCACGCGCTTGATCGACAGCCCCGCGTGGGCGGAACAGACCGCCGCGCACAAGGACAGGACCGCCGAACGGCGCACCCACCACATGGACCCGAGGATACCAGCCTGGTCACTCGGCTTCATCGGCGATCCGTCGAAGGTAGCGGCCATAAGCCGTAGACGGCATCGAATCGGACGTCTCTTTCAGGGAATCGGCACCGATCCAACCGTTCCGGAAGGCGATCTCCTCCAGGCACGCGATCATCAGGCCCTGTCGCTGTTCCACGGCCTCCACGAAGTTCGAAGCCTGCAAGAGCGAGCCGTACGTGCCCGTGTCCAACCAGGCATAGCCCCGGTTCAAACGCGTCACTTGTAGCGACCCTTCGTCCAAGTACAGCCTGTTCAAGTCGGTGATCTCCAATTCACCTCGCGCCGATGGCCGTAGCCGATGAGCCTTGTCGCACACGGAACGGTCATAAAAGTACAGGCCGGTGACCGCGAAATTGGACTTTGGCGCTTGTGGCTTCTCTTCAAGGTCGACCGCCTTTCCTGTCGCGTCGAACGCGACGACGCCGTAGTCGCTTGGATTCTCGACCTGATAGGCGAACACCGTGGCCCCCGCCTCCCGCGAGGCCGCCTCTCTGACGAGGTGCGTGAGGTCGCCGCCGTAGAACACGTTGTCGCCCAAGACCAGCGCGGCCCCCTCTCCCGCCAAGAAGCTTTCGCCGATCAGGAACGCCTGGGCGAGACCCCCCGGGTCGGGCTGGGCGGCGTACGACAGCCTGACTCCGAAGCGCGACCCGTCACCCAGGAGCTTTCGGAACGCCTCCTGGTCGCCAGGTGTCGTGATCACCAGAATGTCCCTCAAGCCGGCCAGCATCAGGACGCTGAGCGGATAGTAGACCATCGGCTTGCTGTAAACCGGAAGGAGTTGCTTGCTCGTCGCGGTCGTCAGGGGGAACAGCCGGCTTCCGGTCCCGCCCGCTAGGACGATCCCCTTCACAGGTCCTCACCGAGGCTCGGCCCGTAGAACGCCTTCACGAACGCGCGGTAACCGTCGTCGGCCACGATCGGCTCCCACCAAGCCCGGTTGTCGCGGAACCAGTCGATCGTGTCGTTCAGGCCTTGGTCGAACGGCACCTCTGGTCTCCAACCGAGCGCCTGGACCTTGCGCGTCGTCATCGAGTACCGGGCGTCATGGGCGCCCTTGCGCGGGTCCGGTATGTTCTTGACGAGACGGCCGTCTAACTGCAGCCGGTCCAGGATCTTCTCGACGACGATCCGGTTCGGGCGCTCGTTCACATCGCCGATGTTATAAACCTCGCCTGGCTCGCCCTTGGTCAAAACCGTCCAAATGCCCGCCGCATGGTCGCGGACGTGGATCCACTCGCGCACTTGGTTCCCTTCGCCGTAGAGCGGCACCTTCTTGCCCTGCAACAGGCGCGTCAAGAAGAACGGGACGAGCTTCTCGGGAAAGTGGTTCGGCCCGTACGTGTTGCCGCCCCGTGTCAGGACCACCGGCGTGCGGTACGACGTCCAATGGGCCCGGCACAGCAAGTCGCCGCCCGCCTTGCTCGCGCTATAGGGCGTGTTCGGCTGTAACGGGCTTTGCTCGGTGAACTCGCCCTCCGCGATCGAACCGTAGACCTCGTCGGTGCTGACGTGGAGCATTCGCTCCAGGCCGTGCTTCCGGGTCTGTTCTAACAGGACCTGCACGCCGAAAGTGTTCGTTTGGACGAAGTCGCTATTGTCCAAGAGCGAACGATCGTTATGGCTTTCAGCCGCAAAGTTGACCAAATGGGTGATCTGATGTTCGTCAAGGAGCCGACCGACCGTTTCCGCGTCCTGCACTTCCCCGCATTCGAAGACGACCTCGTCAGCGACCGGGTCGAGGTTGGCCAGGATGCCGGAATAGCGGAGAGCGTCATAGGCGACGATCGGCACGTCGGGGGCCAAGCCGCGCACGAGGCGCACGAAGTTGGATCCGATGAACCCGGCCGCACCGGTGACGAAAAGCCTCATCCCGGCGGTATTGTGCCCCAGCCGGGCGTATCGCCGGGTGACTCGTCAGTCCGGCAGCCGGAAGCGGGAGTCCGGATCGCTTTCGTGCCGGATCTCGTCCACAGGCCCGGCCTTGTCCCGTCCTGCATAAAGCCTATCGGGAAAGTTGATCACGAAGGCGTCTCGGTCGCCGACGTTGCGATAGGCGTGCACGACTCCTGGCGGGACGTAGACCGCGAGGGGGTTTTCGGACCCCGCTTCGAAACGCTCGAACGCTTCCTCCTGCCCAGGCCGGTTCTCCCACAGATAGACCTCGTAACGTCCGTCCACGAACGCGAACCCGTCCGTTTGGCCGGCGTGCTCGTGCGGGCCGCGCGCCACACCCGGCCCCGTCATGCTGATATAGGCCATTGCGGGCTCGAAGCCGTCCGGCAGCTCGTCGTCACGGAACAGCTCGAGGAGCCAACCCCTGGAGTCGGTGTGGCGGGCGAGCGGGCGGACGATGACGCCCGGAATGCGGTCCATCCCGACATTTTGGCCCGTCCAGGCTACGGACGCTCCGTGGCACCCAAGTCCCAAGATCGGAAATTCTTTCAACCGTTCGTGCGGTAACGCTCTCAGTTGGGTCGGAGAACGATGATTCTCGAAAAGCACCTTCCCCTGGCAAGGCCGGCGACGTACGACAGCGAGGCGCTCCGTGAGTGGGTCCACGCCCACCACGACGACATCTTCAGGTTTTTGAACCATCTGACTCGGCACCGGGAGGCCGCCGAGGATCTCGCCCAGCAGACGTTCGTCAACGCTTACCAGGCCCTGGACTCCTTCAGGGGCGAGTCAGGCATGAGGACCTGGCTTCACCGGATCGCTTTCCGCGAATACGTCGCATGGCGCAGAAAGCGCAGGCTGACCCTCCCCCTCGACGTGCTCGGCGGCCGCCACGACCGCCGTATCGCCGACGTGGAGAACGAAGTCGCGCTGCTCGGCGCCCTCCACAAGATCCCCGCAGCCCACCGCGAGGCGTTCCTGTTGTTCGAAGTGCAACAGCTCAGCGTGGACGAAGTGGCCGACGTCATGGCGCTCAAGCCCGGCACGGTCAAGTCCCACCTGCACTTTGCCCGGAAGAACCTGAGGACGCTGATCGGTGACGAGGCTCAGGAGGCGAACCATGAAGCTGAATGAAGACATCCTACGACTGAGGGCCGAAGGCTCCAGCCCGGAGGCGAAAGGGCGGGTGGTCGAAAGACTCCAGGAGAAACGCAGAAGAACGACCATGACCATTATCGGAAAACTCAGCATCCCCGCCGCGCTCGTCGCGGCCGTCGCCATCGGCGGCATGCTCAGCGTCCCCCGCACCGCCCTCGCGTCACCTGCGACCGTGGCGAAGGCCATCCGCGACGTGAAGAACTACGTGATCGACTCGTTCACAATGGTCGGCGGCAAACGTACGCTGACCTCCAAGACGACGGTCACCAACGGCAAGCTCTCGCGACAGTTCTATGACGCGCTAGGCGCCCCGATCGCCGAAGGCAAGGTCAACGCCCTCGACGGCAAGCTGTTCGAACTGACCATCGGCCACGACGCGAACGGCACCCAACGGATTCGGAAGTCCGAAGGCGGCCCCGGTGCGGACGTCCATATCGTCACGGGCGAAAGGCTCGACGGGCCGGTAAAGGAGATCGAAGTCCAAGGCAGCCCGATCGGCGACGCCCAAGGGCGGTCGGTCGAGATCAAAGCCGAGAAGGGACCCGACGGCAAGGTGACGAAGAAGGTCATCGTGGACGGAAAGGAGGTCAAAGACCTTCCGGCCGATCTCAAGGACAAAGTCGGCGTCAAAGTCGGAAAAGGCCACGACGTCCAGGGCCTGCACCTCGAGATCGGCTCCGCGATCAAGTCCGGCGAAGTCGTCCGTGGCGGCATGCTCGTGATCGAAGGAAACCACAACGGCGACGTGACGTCGTTCGCCTCCGGCCAGACGTCGGTCGATTACCTCCTCAAGCTGCTCGACGACCAAACCCGCTGGAACATCGACCGCGGCGTGACCGTGAACGGCCAGAAGCTCGACAAGTTCACCTTGAAAGGCCCGGCCAGCCCGATCGAGCTTTTCGTCGACCCGATGACGAGCCTACCGAGGCTGCTCCGGTTCGTCGGCCCGGGCGTCGGCGACCATCCTCAGGTCGAAGACGAGTACGTCTACGGCGCCGTCCCGCCCGTAAAGTAAACGCACCGTGGCCCTCTCTTTTCCGACCGTGCGAACGGAGAGGAGAGGGCCACGGTTCGCTCGGTTGCCATAGAGCCAGTGCCCCGTCGATGCCGACGCACTAATCAGGATTGTTTGGCACGTCGGGCTTCGGACCTACGGGACAATTCGCTCCCAAAGCGGAACCGGCCTTTGGCTGTCCAAAGAAAAGCCAAATCTGGACGGCGCAGATCAACCCTCCGAACACGCCGCCCCAGCCTTTGAAGGCCTGCATGGTCACTGCCAGCCAGAGCGCCCACTGCCATAAGACCAGCACCGCGAACTCAAAGCCTAACAAGCCTCCGAGCATCGCGATCAAGGCACGTTGGGGCTTCGACGGGCCGGCTAAGAGGACCTCCAAACGTTGACGGGTTTCAGCGTCCAAATCTTGTTGCCAATCGTGAAGCCCACCCGATTCGACTTCGGCCTGCGGACCGCGGGCCCTTGGGGACGGAGTTCAACCCCCTTCAAGCCTGTCCCGTGTGAGAAGGAAGGCCATGATGACGGCCGTGGAGGGTACGAGCCACGGCAAGGACCAGTTCAGACCCCAGGCCCACGCCATGGCTAACGGTGCGGCCATCCAGACGAAGAGCGTCAATGCTCCGAAAAAGAGCATGGCCACCTCGCCCCAGAAGAACCATTTGCCCTTACCGATCAGCATCGGCGCGGCCATCAGCGCGAACAGCCACCGCATGGCTGTATTCTGACATCGGGGCGGAAGCGCTCGTGATCGACGTGCTTTTCGTGAAGTCACTCTGCCGGAATTCCGAGACCAGGGATTTCAACGGCGCCGACCACGAACCCTTCCACATGCCCGCTTCGTGATCAATGAAGCCTTTTTTGCGCCCGGTTCTTTCGTTTCGCGCCAAGACCGAGCAGCAACGGCAGCGCCGCCAAGAACCCCGAAGGCTCCGGTACGGGCGTCGCAAGGAACGTCCGTTGTACGCCTTGGTAAACCGCCGTTCCCGTGAACTGACCCGCGTTGTTGAAGGCGTGCACCTGCCGAAGGCTCCAGCCCGACCAGGAATCGTCCATCAGGTCGGTCAGTAGCATCGGGTTCTGTCCCTCCCGCCATAAATATTGCGACCGAGCCAAACCCTGGACGGCCTCTCCGAAGAAGAGCCCGTCGTTCGTCACGAACCGCAGGCCGCCTTCCGTGAACCCGGTCGGTAAGGCACCAAGCTCAGGGCCGCTTCCGCGCCTCCAGAGTGTCGGTCGCGCGTGCACACCGACGCTGGAATGGCCGACGATGACGCCCTCATCGTTGATCGAATTGACGCCCGCCTCCTCTCCCAGACTCAATGCAGAAAGCGTGGAGAGGCCGTCCGTGGGAGACCAGCGCCAAGAACCGTGAAGCCCGTTGTTGTCCGAGCTCGTACCGATCACCTCGTTCGAATTGTTCAAAGTCACGGCCTCGGAGTACTGGTCGTAGATCGTCCCGAGGTCTCGGGGCGCTTTGCCGGGCTCCCAGAGGGTCGCCCGTCCCGTGCCGTTCGTAAGGCTCAGAGAAACTCCGCACACGCTACCGCTGTCGGCGACGCTCCCCGCCCACGTGATGCCACGTCCTGGCAGCCCGTTCAGCGACTTGTAGCCTCCGGAACTGCTCCACGTCAGCGCCTTGTAAAGGCCCGCTGAAAGGCCGGTCACGCCGACGCACGTGCCCGCGCTGTTCACGTCGTTGAAGACTGTCCCGTGGTTGTTCGGATACTGGCCGGGGAGGATCGTGCCCTCGGACCGGCTCCAATAGAACGGCGCGTCTTCCGATGTCGAAACGTAGCCCGCGACACGGCCGTCGTCCGAAAGGCCCCGTGGCGTTCCCGGAGGGTTCGCGACAGGCAAGGCTTCGATCTTGTACTTGGCGTAAGGCTGGGCCAGCGCCATTGCCGACACGACCGCCATCACAAACGTCGCGGATCCCTTCATCCCGTTCATCGTGAAGCATTTTGCCGACCGCGAGTCACCGCAGTCTTACTTGAGTTCAGTCCGTTGTCGATAGCCCGTGACCTGCCTGCACGAGTTCAAGGCCCCTTGGACGTGCCCCGGAGAGCGCGGTCTTCGGCCATCATCTGCAGCCTGGTCGCATACGCCTTGGCGCGGTCGTCGGAAGGGGACATCCGCTCGTCCCACTTGCGATAGACCTGATAGTCGGCGAAACCCTTCCTGACCGCCTTGACCTCCCAGTCGAACTCGAACGACCCGCGGCCGTGGCCCAGTTCGCCGACGTCGAATCCGCTCGCGCTCTTGTTCTTCACGCCCAAGCCTTGCGAGTCGAAGGTACATGGGGTCAAGGTCACCGTGATCCCCCGTGCCTCCGCCAAAGCGGAAAAGTGGTGGGGCAACGAGACGTGGGCGCGACCATCGACCAACCTCCCCGTGCCGCGCAGGTACATCGCCGCCTCCGGCCCTTCGATACACGCGTAGACGATGTCGCGCTGCGGGTCGTCGGGATCCGGTTCGACGAAGTTCTTCACGGTCGCGCTCAAGGTCGTCTTGCGCTGGGAATCGATGACCCACGACCCGCCGATAAAGCTGTCCCGCTCCAAGACCATACGGTCCTCCCGCATGCCCGTGAAGTGGCCCAAATTCGGCCGTCCCATCCTGAGGAGGAAATAGAAGAGATCAGAGGAAGGCGACCCGTTCGAATCGTAGAACTGGATCTTGTTCCCGCCCTTCATCTGAACGTTTCCGAAGAACCACGCGGCGTCTCCGCCCGGAACCGTGTTCTCCGCGATGACGCCCGGAGTCCCGAACACGGTGCTCCGCCCCTGCACCCCGACTCCCGACGAGGAATTGGACTGGCCGAACACTCCCGTGTTGCCTAAACCGCGGACTCCGAAGCCACCGGCGGCCCGAGACTCGCCGTAGACGCCGCTGCCGCCGCCGCTCATGGCCGTGGCCGTTCCGCGGACCCCGAGCCCGTCCGGCCCCGCCGAACTGAAACTGCCTCCCAAATTGCCCGGAGAAGCCGTCGTGCTGTTACCGACCACCGGGATCGTGCCGTTCGAGGCCTGTTGGACGAAGACCTGCCCCGCACGGAAGGTGCCCTTGATGTTCGCGTGTCCCGCCTGCGCCGCTCCAGGTGTGACGTCTTGCAAGAACACGTTGCCGACGACCGCTGGGGCCCCGCCGGCAAGAGCGATGCCCGCTAACGCCAAAGCGGCGGTCGAGACGAAGACAATGGGGACGCCAGGTTTTCTGCTCATGTGCGCTTCCTGCTTTCAGGATGACGCCCGTCGTGGCGGTTTGCGACCGACCTTCGTCAGATATCGCGCTCCAAAGTCCTGAGCTTCCCTGGGCGCAGGGTGAACCACACGACCAGGAACGCACCGACGAGCACGCCCGCCCCAAGGCCTTGCGTCACGCCCAGGCCGATCCCGGTCGGGACAGGATCGACCGGGCCGTCGAAGACGGCGACGTAGTAACCCGGAACGGCAAGGCCGAGCAACAGGCCGACGAGGCCGCCGCCGGTTCCGAAAGCGACGGTCGCCACCGCGATCAGCGCCAACCCCTCCCACGGTCCTCT
Organism: Armatimonadota bacterium; assembly: GCA_018268395.1. Classification (NCBI taxonomy): domain Bacteria; kingdom Bacillati; phylum Armatimonadota; species Armatimonadota bacterium. The sequence goes on from JAFDWQ010000001.1 coordinate 863,808, forward strand.
GATCATGCTCCCCGTCCTTCGCTTGTCATGACCTGCTCAACTTTGACAGGACGTCGACCGTTCCCCCGGCCACCTGACCGGACTCGGTGCGCAGACGGTCCCGCCCCATGTATCAGACCGGTCCTTTCCCGCTACTCTTGTGGTGTCCCGTCTGCTGAGACGGGCTTCTCCGCAAGGAGAAAGGGGAATCTTTTGAACGGAAAAGTCTTGTCGTCTCTGACCCTTTCGGCCCTCTTGACCGCGAACGTCTTCGCCGCAGGACAACCGAAGACCTCGTGGCGTTACTACCGCCCGGGCAACACAGGCATCCAGGGCGACACCAACGAAGCGCTCTGGATCGGCCCCGACGGCGACCCTTGGATCGGCGGGTACGACCCGTTGGCCGAGGAAGGCGGCGTCGCCAAGTTCGTCCAAGCCCAAGACCGCTGGTTCAACGTCTCGAACATCGACTACCAGGCCCTCGGCAGCGCCAACGACACTGGTCACTGCCGGGCGACCGACATCGAAGGCGACGGCCTCGGGAACATCTGGATCGGCACCTATCGCGGACTTCTCAGAATGAACCTGGCCCAAGGCCCACGCAGCCTCGTCCGCTACGGCAACGACAACTCCCCCCTTCCCGGCGGCGTCACGCAGGACGTCTCCCTCGCCCCCGACGGCACGGTGTGGGTCTCGGCGTCCAGCTCGGTCTGGGGCGGAGGGGGCCTGACGAGGTTCGACCCTGTCGCCAAGACCTGGAGGAACTTCCCCGGGCACGGCGGCGACAAGATCGCCGTCCAACCGAAACCGGGCGGCGGCTACTTCGTCTGGTGCTCGCCGGTCGGATACGAGGTCGGCAACGTCGACCGGTGGGACAGCACGTCCCAAACCTGGACGGTCTTCGCCCCGGTCGCGGGCAACCCGTCCCATATCCCCGCCAAGGACTCCGTCGATGCGGTCGGCAACCTGTGGATCAAGCGGTGGGTGAACAACCAGCTCGAAGAGCGGCTCCAGATCCTCAAGCCCGACGGCACCTGGACGACCCCGCCCCTGCCCCCGCCCAACGGCCCTGTGTCGGAAGCCGCCGTCAAGCCGTTCGGCACCCTGCAGTGCCTTATCGTCGACGGCTTCATGCACTTGCAAAGTTTCAATGGCAGCACTTGGACAGATCTCGGCCCGGTTCCCCACAGCGCGTTCATCGACGCCATCGACCGTGACGCCCAGGGCAACGTCTGGCTCTGCGGCACGGGCATGGGCGGCGCCCTGAAGCGCACGGCCTCCAACGGCGTCTGGCAACGGTATCGGATCACCAACACGAGCCAGTTCGACCTGTTCAACAAAGACCTGTCACTCGACCCCTTCAGCCAGAACGTCTACGTCTGCGCCAACGCGTCCTCCGGGGTCGGCGGAATGGCCCGGTTCGACGGGATCAGGTGGAAGACCTACGTCAACGACCTGGGTTACGGTCTCAGCGGCCCCTGGCCGTTCGGTTCGCCCCAGAGCGAAGCCCTCCTGGTACGCCCCTCGAACGGGAAGGTCGTCGTCAACCCCCTCAACGACTATTCGCACGAGTTCGACGGCACGGCTTGGACGGCGTTCTCCGGTGGGCCCGACCAGGTCCAGAACTACACCGAAGACTCGACCGGACGGGTCTGGGTCGCCAACCACTATGGCGGCATCGGCTACTTCGTTAATGGTGCTTACACCTTCGTCGAGGCCGGCGCTTGGTTCAACAAAGTCGTCAAGGACACTGTGCAACCTGGCGCCGTCTGGGGCGTGCTCGGCCCCGAACTCGTCCGGACGGACGGAGTCCACCGATTCTCCGCCCCGATCGATTCCGTCCCCGGCCTGACAGGACTTGGTGCGGAGTTCAACAGCCTGGTCGTCGACGCGGACGGCAAAGCCTGGGCCGGCACGTACAGCAGTGCGACGACCTCCGGCAACGCCCTTGTCAAAGTCGATCCGGCCACGGGCCAGAAGCAGGCCGTCTTCCGTTATGGCGTGAACTGGCCCTTCCCCGGCCAATACGTGCAGCCCCTCGCGCGGACCTCGGACGGGCGGCTCTGGATGGCCTACGGGCGCGAGTTCCCGTTCGACGACATGGGCCTGCTCTGGTGGGACGGCGCGAAGATCGGCACCTTCCCCGCGCCCCCGAACGGCGAATGGCGGTTCGGCGGCCTCCCGCACTACATCATCACCGACCTCGAAGTGCGGCCGGTCGCTGGCGGCTACGAGCTTTGGATGGCGTGCTTCAGCCGCGGCATCGCGGTGCTCAAAGTACAATATCCGACTCCCGGGAGCCCGAAGTAAGGCGGAAGCCGAGCCGGGGCGGCGCAAGCCGTGCCCGGCTCGGCGATCGCTTTGCGTCGCTTCACGATGGCGAGGGGAGGAGGTCTACGATCCCCTAGACCCCGACTACGCCTAACTCCGCCACGGGCGTGTCCTGTCCCGTGGTGACGTTGACGAACCGCACTCCGCAGGCGTACCAGCCCGGCTGTGCGGGGACGGTGGCCTCGAGCCCGCCCTGCGTGAACGCGACGAACTTCTGATGGCGGTACTTGTCGCGATAGGAGCGACAGTTCCGCCCCGGCAGGCGTTGGAGGAGGAGCTCGGTCACGACGCCCGAGGAGTTGGGGCGGTCGGCGGAGAAAAGGATTCCCAGCCCTGGAGAAGCTTGGCGTGGCTCGGCAGTGGCACTGCACGGCTTAGCGATGGCATTGCCTGGCTCTGCCGAGGCTTTGCGTGGCTTAGCGACGGCTTTGATTTGGCATGGAGTCTTGGATTCGTCAGCAGCCACTGCAGGGCCCGGCATCGCTGCTGTAGAGCCATGCATCGGTTCCCCAGAGCCATGCAAAGCCATTGCAGTGCTATGCAAAGCGCTATCTGCAGCCTGTACCGCCACCACCACGCTGTCCCCGAAGAACGGGTTGCCCGGCGGGAGGGGAGGGGCGGCGGAAGGGTCGAGCTGGAGGAGCTTGGCGTAGAGGCCGGTAAAGACGTTCATGGCCTTCGGCACTCGGGGCAGGCCGCTCTCGGGGTCGGTGACGGCGAGGCCGGCCGCATAGCGGCGCCAGGCTTCGGCGAGGACCGGGTCGAGCCCGCTCCAGACGGCGACGGCCTTCGTCATGCGGATGCGGTTCTGCTGTTGGACCCCGGTCTGCGGGTTGTTGCGGCGCGGACGGTTGCGCACGACGACCCCGCCCGAGGTACGGACGTAGACCACGTTCCCGTTCTTGCCGCTGAGGCTGCTCCCCAACCCGCCGAGGACGAACTTCGCCATTGCTGTTTTGATTCTCGGCTTCTGGACGCCCACCCTCCACCTCTCGATCTTCGGCTCTCCTCCTGCCTTCCTCCTGTCGCGACAGGAGGAGAACAGGAGGATCACAGGAGGATCACAGGAGGATGCAAGGTGTTGGCAGGCCCTTTAACCGATGTCAATGAAGAGCTGTCACGACCAGGAATGCACCGACGAGCACAGGACCAAAGGCAATTCTGGCGAACCGCTGAGTCAAAGGGCCGAACGTCTATACTCTCGCGATGGCCAAGTATGTGGACACAGCCAAGCAACGCATTAGCGACGGGCTGAAGAAGTACACGAAGATCATTGAGCAGGCCAAAAACCGGGGCGTCAATGAAGCGGATACACGGGACATCGTCAAGGCCGTCCTGGGCGACGTCCTAGGTTATGATCCATTCTTCGAAGTGACGGGCGAGTACAGCGTCAAAGGGCAGTACGCCGACTTTGGAGTAAAGCTCGGCGATGAGATCCGCTTCTTTGTCGAAGTCAAGTCTGTCGGAACAAAGCTTGAGGAAAAGCAGATGTTCCAGATCATTGGCTACGCCGCCAACCAAGGCCACGACTGGGGGCTACTGACCAATGGAGACGAGTGGCAAGTCTACCGGCTCTTCACGGGAGCAGACCGAGGCACAGAACGGGTCTTCAGCGTTCGGTTAACGGACGCCGAAACGCCGTTGAAGGACAAAGTCGAAACCTTGTTCCTGGTATCGAAGGAAGGCTTTCGCGCCAATGCGCTCCAAGACCATTGGTCGCGCGCGCAAGTGCTCAATCCGTTAAAGGTCGCTGAAAAGCTCTGTGAAGAAAAGGTGCTCTTGGCCATTCGCACTGAGCTACAACGCGGAATCGGCTTCACTCTTTCGGTCGACGCAGTGTGCGCCGTACTGTTGAATCAAGTCATCCGAGGTGATATTGCGGACAAGATCAAGTCAGGCGCGAACGCGACAACGAAAAAGCCTCCTGCGAAACAGGAGCCAGTCAAGTGAAGCCGGATGTTTGGTTTGTGCGCTGCCCCGAGACTGCGAAAGCCTCCTCAATCCGAACGCGACAGTGACGAGCCTGGAGGCATCGTCCTTCTGAAAGGATCAACTCGGGACACGGAACAGCTTGTAGACATCGGATTCCTTGAAGACGAGATACTGTCCGGACGCACTGGCTGCAAACATCTTTCCCTTTCGGATGTCGGTGAGGGTTCCACCTTTGGCGAGGCAAGTCCTGTCGGCGGGATGGGCCGAAACGGGATTCGGGCCTGTGAGGAGAAGGCCAAGTGGCGTGAATGCGGCCCGCACGAAAGCACCGCGATAAGACACCAACGCCCTTCCGCTTTGGGTGTACTCCGTCGCGCCTCCCGAACTGTGGGCGACGAAGTGCCCGGTATACGGGCTCCATCCGATGACGTTCAGGTCGCCGCCACTGAACGTGCCCAGAGGGCTCATGACCGCACCCTGGCCTTCCTTCACCGAAAATCGGACGAGGCTCCACCGCTCGGAGGCGTCCGAAGGCTTGCGAGCAAGAAAGAAGTCGGCGGAACCGTTTGAACGTCGCTTGGCGCCGAAGCAGACGACCCTTTCACCTTGGCGAGTCCAAAAGCCCGAGTCGACGTTCGGCGGAAACGTCCGTCGCGCGAGATGAACGATCGAACAGGCGTAGAACGGTCTACGTGGCGTAGCTGAAGTCAGGAACGGGCCTCCTGCTGCTAAGAGCGTGTCCTTATCTGGTACCGATTGAATCCTCAGGTGTGGTGTTCGACTGTGCTTCAGCGCGTTCTCCCAGGAATAGGAGAGGCCTTTCTTAGGGCCGTATGCCGACTGGCTGACCGTCATGGAGAACGGTCGGAGCCGGCCCTGTTCGACCCGCATCCCGCTGAAAAGGCTGTCTTCGCCCACAATCCTTTGGTTCTTGACATCATAAACGGCGAAGCGGGCGAAACCGGAGTAGATTCGATCCGCCTGATCTCCTACAAGGGGTCGGAGATTGTAGTTCTCAAAGATCGGCGCAGGCTCCTTGGCCTGCATATCAGCAACATGAACGAATTCAATGGGCTGTATGGAGTAGGAGATGGACGCGTAGAACATTACCGAGAGCATATTGACCTTCTACTGAGGATTGAAGACATCTTCGAAAGCTAATCCCGACAGTCCAATACTGAATGGGGTTGCAGATCCACCAGCGTTTGCTACGGAAACCCTCAAAATAGTCGGAACCTCGCTAGGTTCAAACGAGAGCAAATTGGCTGTACCATCTTCATCCGAGCAGTATTCGATCCAACTGTGCTCGGCCCCGGGATCATTCGGATCGTTGAACGTAATCGCAGGCACTCCACGAGGTTGCCATGCATTAGGCAATTCAATTCTTCCCGACCCAAAGTACGCCTCACCCGTGTTGCGGGCAATTGCGGCTACGTCCAATGGATATGATTGACCCCCCGAATTGATGATTTCGAAGTCATAGTAGAGGTTTGCTCCGTAGCATCCAACGTTTCCACCAGGAGACACCCACGTTGCGCCAGAGCTTTCCCCAAACGCATTTGATCCGTGTTCGGGCCCGGTTTTTTCGCAGACAGAAAGATACCTTGGGTTTGAGTGTAAGATTGGCTTAACATCGTATGTGCCCCCTGCAAACGATGCGCTGGAGTACTGCCAACATCCTCTGACATGATTATCCGTTGACGCCGCCGGATCCTCCTGCCAGGATCCGCCCAGGGACGCAGAATTAGAGACGGACGACCGTACTTGTAGGTTAGCGGCCGTAGCTACCACGACCGAAAACTCGGTAACGCAGGCAATCAGCTCGTTGTTCTGAACGGGAATGTTCCAGAGCATGTTCTCGGAAGTAGACAAGGTTTGAGATCCGATCACAAATGGATCCAATGTTCCGTACAGCTGGGCTTTGGAAAGGCATAATCCAGTTGCAACGTAACTACCCGCCGCAACACCGAGTTGGCGTTTCTGATTGTAGATTGTGCCAAATCCCGTTGATACGCTTAACGCGAGTTGAAAGTAGAGTGTAGATCCCGACGAGTTCAGATGCCAGGTGAACACTCGGACGTTCCGAACGGTGAACGTGGAAAGTGAACATTTGTGCAAGGTATGGGTTTGGACATTTCCCACTGTTCGGAGATTCGATAGCTCGGGCACCGTTTCGGGACTGTTGGAGACGACCAAGGCAGGCCCCCAAACAGAAGTCGGGCCCTCAGGAGACTCCGCAGGAATTGGATTTGCGGGATCGACATGACTAACATAATTGCTCTGCCCACATGACATTGACTTATTCTACATTGGTTCCCCGGGGTGAGCGGGCCCATTTGGGGCGGCACGTCCAATTCAGAATGACCTCCCGATGCGTGGCATCGCTCAAACGGGATGGCCCGTACCCGTTCGCACTCCCGTCCGTGACAAGAGCCGACAAAGAGCCAGGGAAAGGTCGCCTGAATGGGCGAACGTCGCCCGGGCAGGTCGCAGCGGCCAATGCTGACCTGCCCACACAACTACCAGGATTCTCTGATCACACCTCAAATCACACTCCAAAGTACGGAAGGAACTCCTCGTGAGTCCGGGCTCATGGCCGAAGGATCGTAGGCGAGAGCCGATCGAGACCGTCGGAACGAAGCGGGCGGGCTTGCGAGGATGCGTATAAGAACATGCCGATCTTCCACCCGGAAGGGTACTGCCAGGGCCTCAGCGGCCGCAACGGGAACCTGACCTACGAAACGACCGACAACGGGACGATCTTCTTCAACTTCAAGATGCCCGCCGACCCGAACACTCCCGCACAGCAGACCGTGCGGAACGACTTCCGCAAGGCGAGCCAGACCTTCGAATCTTTGCCGAAGGCGAAGGTCGACGCCTGGAACTACGAGGCGGCCAAGCGTAAAAAGCGCAACGCCAACGGCCAGATGCGCAAGCAGAGCGGGCTGGCGTACTTCGTCCAGCTCTCCACGAAGTTCCTGCTCGTCTCGCCGAGCGGCACGATCCCGCAAGACCCTCCGACCTCGGAGTTCCTTGGCGACGTCCCGGTCATCACGGTCACGGCAGGGTCAGGCAAGCTGACTTACAACGCCAATGTCCCGAATTCCGTCGGAGTCGTGACCGAGCTTGTTTACGAGCGCTTGGCGAACGGCAACCGCAAGCCGGGCAAAAAGTACAAGACGGGCGCTTACTTCGCTTTCGTGCTCGGCACATTGAGCAAGGACGTCACGGTGCCGCCGGGCTACTACGCGGCGGGCTACCGCTTCGTGAAGGTCGCGACCGGACAGGCGACGCCCGTCCAGCCGCTACCGGTCGGTCAGGTCACGATGGCCATCGCGAAGAAGGCGGCGTAAGAACGGGGTTGGGGATCGAGGTCGATCGCATTCCTTTGCTTTGCCTCGCTCTGCGATAGTTTAGCTTAGCTTTGGATCCCGATCCCCCAAACCCTCTCCTTACTCCATCGTCGTGCGGACGGCCTTCACCACGGCGTCCACCGACACGAGGGCGGCGAACTCGTACGCCGGGTGGAAGCCGATGTGCACGTCCGGGCGGCTGCAGAGCTGCGGCGCGGAGAGGAAGTGGGCGAACCACTCGGGCTTGCCCGTGATCTCCGCGATCAGCGCCTGGCCGAAGCCGCACGTGCGGGTGTCCTCTTGCACGACCACGAGGCGGCCCGTCTTTTCGACCGACCGGGCCACGGCCTCGTAGTCGCAGGGGACGATCGTGCGCAGGTCGATGACCTCCACACTGACCTCGCCCGCGAGCTTGTCCGCCACCTCTTCAGCGAGGTGGACCGTATTGCCCCACCCCACGACGGTGACGTCCGACCCTTCCCGGACCGTACGCGCTTTACCGAACGGCACGGGCTCGACCGCGGTCACGTCCATGCGCACGCGGAAGATGTGTTTCGGGATCAGGACGAAGCAAGGGTCGTCCGAATGGATCGCCGACCAGAAGAGGCCGGCCGCGTCCTGCGGGGTGGAGGGGATCGCGATCTTTAGGCCCGGCACGTGGGCGAGCCAGCCCTCGTTCGCCTGGCTGTGCCAGAGCGACCCGCCGCCGAAGTAGGCGCCGTAGGGGGCGTAGACGACCATCGGGGTCTTCCAGTCGCCGAAGCTGCGCCACCGGGTGGTGGAGAGGTTGGTGACGATCTGGTTCCACGCCGGGCAGATGAAGTCGATGAACTGGAGCTCGAAGACGGGGCGCATGCCCATCGACGCGAGCCCGACGCCGACGCCGATGACGGTGGCCTCGGCGAGCGGAGAGTTGTGGACCTGCTTGGGGAACTTGTCGGTGAGGCCCTTGGTCATACCGAAGACGCCGCCTTTGGGGTCTTCGATGTCCTCGCCGAAGAAGACGACGTTCGGGTCGTTCTCGAGCGCCTTCTCGAACGTTTTGTTAATGGCCTCGACCATTGTGAGTTGGCCGGTTTCGATGGGAGGTTTGGTCGCAGGGACGTCGTCGCCCCAGCAGTCTTTGAAGAGGTCTTCGCTGCGCGGGTCTTCGGCCTGCTCGGCCCGGTCGTAGTCGTCACGGATCTCGACCATGACCTCCTCCTGCATCTCTTCCCACCGCTCGCGGGTGAGCTGGCCGGATGCGATCAACTCTTCGGCCAAAAGCTTGATCGGATCGCGCTCCATCATCGCGTCGATTTCGGCTTGCGGGCGATAGACGCGGTGGTCGTCGGAGCTCGTGTGGGAGGACAGCCTGTCGAGGTCGGCCCACAGCAAGGTCGGGCCTTCGCCGCTGCGCGCTTTTTCAATGATCTGCGCGCCCGTGTCGTAAACGTTGTCGAAGTGCCGCGCGTCGACTTTGACGAGGTGCTCCTCTCCGACGACGCCGTGAAGGTTGAGCGGCATGAACTTCTCGGTGGGGGTGGAGATGCCGTACTTGTTGTCCTCGATGACGAGGATGAGCGGCAGTTTCTCCTGCACCGCGAACGCCCACGCTTCGTAGAACTCGCCTTGGCGGGCGGCGGCGTCCCCGATGGTGGCGACCACGACCCCGTCCGTGCCCTGCAGCTTCATGCCCCAGGCCGTGCCCGCGGCCGGAATGAGGCCGCCGCCCGTCGGGGTGCACACGCTCATGACGTTGAGCTTCCGGCTGCTGTAGTGGCCCGGCATCTGGCGTCCGCCGCTGCTCGACTCGCGCTTGGCGAAGTAAGCGAGGGCGAGAGAGTAGTTCGTCATCCCGCGCGCGAGCATGATCGAGCGGTCGCGGTAGTACGGATAGAGCCAGTCGTCTTCGCGAAGATGGAGGGCGAGTGCGCCGAGGGTCTCGTGCCCGGTACCGCCGACATGGAACCAGCCTTTGCTCTGGCGAAGGAGGATGGCTTCGCGCCTGTCCCCTTCGCGGCTCATCATCATGAGGCGAAGGTAATCGAGCTTGGTCATGGGGGTAGTGGTCACCGACATCTCGTTCCGCGCTCCTTTGCGCTGGCCGGATTATATCAAAGGGGTCTAAGGCGGCGTCCCGACCGGCTCGGCGAAGGTCTCGGGACCCCGCCACGATAGAATCTTGACGATGAAAGCCGGACTCCCCGCGCTGATCGGTGCCTTGTGCGTTTCCGCCCGGGGAGAAGGGCCGGCGCAGTACGTGTCGGGAAACGTGCGCGTGCAGGTGCTGTCCGACCGCCTCGTGCGGATCGAGGAACGAGGGCCGAAGGGGTTCGAAGACCGCCCGACTTTTCTCGTGCAGAACCGGGACTGGCCCGGGCCGAAGTCGTACCGGATCTTCAAAGCGACCAACCATGCTCGGTTGGAAATCGGCGGGCACAACATCACTGTCGCGAGCGCCGCTCAGAAAGCCGGCGACGTGACGATCAAGACCCGAAAGGGCGACCTCGCGTTTCGGGACGGCTATGCCGTGGTCGGGCCGGTCTCGTTCGCACCGATGACGGTCTCCTGGTTGAGCGAGGCCGTCGCCGATTCACCGCGCATCGTGCCGCCGACATGGGGCGCGACCCCCGTCCCGCCGAACGTCCGACTCGGCGACGCCTCGCAGAGCGGGTGGGACACGTCTGGCAGCACGACGAAAGACATCTACGTCTTCCTGGCCGACCGTCCTTCTCGCGAGGCGCTGGTCAAGGACTATCTGCGGTTGACGGGTCCTATCGAACTGCCCCCGCTCAGTGCCTTCGGGCTCATCGACAGCCGTTACCATCCCTATAGACAGCAAGAAGCTCTCGACGTGATCGACCGTTTCCGCACGTCAGGAATGCCGCTGAGCCTGTTCGTTCTGGACACGGACTGGCGAAAAGGAGGCTCGACCGGATATGAGGTCGAGACGCGCTTGTTCCCCGACATCGCGCGGTTCTTCCAGGACGCCCATGACCGGGGAGTCCGGGTCATGCTGAACGACCATCCAGCTCCGATCGGGCCGACGGCCCTGAGCGGCGAGGAGCTTCAGGCCCGCTGGAACGGACTGACCTCGCTCTTGGAGAAGGGGGCGGACGCCTGGTGGTACGACCGCAACTGGATCGTGAGGCTCCAGTCGCCCGTATCGGGACTCGCGCCCGAAGTCTGGGGCCAGCGACTGTTCCACGACGTGACCCAGCGCTTCCGTCCCACGAAAAGGCCGCTCGTCATGTCCAACGTCGACGGGATCGACAACGGCCGCATGCAAGCGTTGCCCCATCCCGGTTTCCACCGTTATCCGATCTTTTGGACGGGCGACACGCGGGCGGAGTGGAAGGCGCTTCAAGACGCGATCGCGAACGCGGTGAATTCCGGATCGACAAGCCTCCTCCCGTTCGTCAGCGACGACTTGGGCGGGCACCGGGGGCGACCGTCGACGGAGCTCTACGTCCGCTTCGTGCAGTTCGGGGCGCTTTCACCGATCATGCGGCTCCATTGCAGTTCCGGCGAAACCCGCCATCCGTGGGACTTTGGGAACGACGCGGAGGACATCGTCCGACGGTACGTCCGGCTCCGTTACGCCCTGATGCCGACGATCTATTCCGCTGCCCGCCGCGCGCACGACGACGGAACGCCCGTGTTGCGCTTGTGCGACCTCTCCGGAGTGTCCGACGAGGACTCCGGATTCAGCCACCAATATCTCTTTGGCGACGATATCCTTGTCGCGCCGGTGGACAAGCCCAAGGACGGCGACCCCCGGCCAGTGCCGCGAGAGGTCTTGACCGGACGCGACGGCAAGCCCGGACTGGAAGCGGCTTTCGTGTCCGGCGTCGACACCGACGCCGCACCCCAAGCGACCCGCCGCGACCCGGCCGTCGACTTCGAATGGGGACTGAAACCGCCTGCGCCCGGAGTGCAGGCGGACGGCTTTTCTGCCCGATGGGTCGGGCGGATCGGCCCCTTGCGAGAAGGGGGCGAGTACGTGATCGGGACGGTGGCCGACGACGGCTCGCGGCTCTATGTCGACGGGCGGCTCGTCGTGGCGACGGCCTCGGGACAAGACGGCAGCGCGCTGACCAAGACGCTCGCGCTGGAGAAGGGCAAGACGTACGACATCGAGATGACGGTGGTCCACCGTAAAGGTCCGGCCAAGGCCGCGTTCGTCTGGATCCCTCCCTCGCTCCGACGGAGCGTGGCGCGCAAGCGCGTCTGGATCCCGCCGGGAACGTGGACCGACTTGTGGACCGGTGTGCGGCAGACCGGGCCTCGGTCCCTGACGCAAGACGTGCCCTTGGCAGAGACGCCGATGTTCGTCCGGGACGGGGCGATCGTGTTCCTGACGGACACGGACCGCGGTTTCGAGAACGCGTTCTACCGAAAGATCACGGCCGACGTCACCGTCCCTGCCCAAGACGGAACGACGACCCGGACGCTTTACGAAGACGACGGGGACTCGGTCGGCTATAAGGACCGGGCGTACGCCAAGACCGTCGTGACCCTGACGCGAAAGGGCCGCACTCTTATCGTGACCGTCGCTCCGGCGAAGGGCGGGCTCGCCCGTTCGCTCCGCCCGAAGGACTGGCTCGTGAGGTTGCGTTTGCCGAGCGGCACGACCGTGCTGAAAGGGCTGGCGAACAGACGCCCTGTGACATGGAGCGTACGCTCGTCGTATCGGCGGGCCGGTCAAGTCGACGGCGTAACGCCCTTCCTCGCCACACCTGACATCCCCGGGACGACGGCTACGGTTTCCCTTCCTGCACGTGACCCGGCAAAAGCCGTGAGAATCGAAGCGACCCTCTCGGCGTCTTCACGGACTGGATAATGGAAACCGCACATGTCTGACGAGACGGGCCACGAGCCGATCACATTGCAGGGTGCCGGACCGCTCCTGGCGCCACCGGTCGTGCCAGAGAAACCTCGCGCCACGTGGGTCTGGGGGTTCCTCTTAGCGCTTTTCACGCTGTTGATCGGCATGCGTTTCCTCGTTTCGCCCGAACCTGCCGCCCACGGATTCGACGATGCCTCCGCCGACAGCACCTTCCGGATCGCCCTCGTCTCCCGCCAAGCCGGCTCGCTGCTCTCGACCCGAGCGTCGTCCGACGCGCTCAAGGCGCCTTCGTCCCGCGAATTGAAGGAAGTCAAGGACAAGGTCTCGCCCTTCGCCAAGACCGATACGTTGGCCGCCACTTATGATCTCGCGATCGGCCGCGAACTCGGCCTTGAACCGGATCCGGCCGCGCTCGAGCTTTTGGAGAAGGGAAAGCCCGAAGAGGCCGCGATCGCACGACTCTACCGCGACGTCCCTCTCGGAGAGGACGCCCTGGCCACCCTCGAAAAGAACCCACCCGAGGGTTTCGTCGGCAAGGTCGTCCTGTCCCATGCCAAGTCCGAAGCCACGGGCCGGACGGTACGGGCGGTCGACGACGTCGATGTCATGAAGGCAGGGCTCGGCGGCCTTCTCATGATCGGAGTGGCCTTCCTCGGACTGCTCGTCCTTGCCCTGTCGCCGGTGCTCATCAAAGCTTTCAAGAAAGCTGGGATGATCGGCCCGATCGAACGGCCGGACAAGAGCACGGGCGACCGTATGGCGGGTCGGACCGTCGTCTTCATCGTTTGCTTCTTGGCGGTCATGTCATTCGTTCCGATCGCTCTTCAAGGACGGCTTGTCACGGGAGTCTCGAGCGTCATCGCATATCTCGCCCTGATCGGCCTTGTCGGGTTCTTGAGTTCCCAGCCGTTCCTCGGCAAGGGCGACACGGTCCGCGAGGTCTTCGGGCGGTCGGACCGGAAGCCGGCCCTGGCATTGATGGGGGCCATGGCGTTCGCGGCGAACATTCCGATCGTGTTCCTGACGGCACTGATCGGGACCCGCCTGTTCCCGAACATGCCCGCACCCCACCATCCGGTTTCCGAGATGGTCGGGAAAGATTTGAACCCGGTCACGGTCGCTTGCCTCTTCGTCATGGTCGGCGTCATGGCCCCCATCGTCGAGGAGACGGCGTTCCGGGGATACCTCTTTAAGGGACTCCTCGCGTACTTGAAACCCGTGCCTTCGATCGCGTTGTGCGGGTTCTTGTTCGCGGCCATCCATCCCCAGGGCGTGTTGCTCTGGGTCCCGCTCGCTTTGGTCGGCGCGATGGCGGCGGTTTTGACAGGTTGGACGCGGTCGCTCCTGCCCGCGATGGTGATGCACGGGCTGCACAATTCGTTCCTCCTCATCGTCGGCTTTACGGTCCTCGGGTCATGAGGATCTACCTCGACCACGCGGCCACGACGCCGCTCGCTCCGGAAGCCCGAGCGGCGATGGAGCCGTGGCTGTCTCCCACAGCCAACCCGTCTTCGCTCCACGCCGAGGGACGGGCCGCGCGTCAAGCCATCGATCAAGCGCGAGAGGCGGTGGCCACAGCGTTCGGATGCCTGTTCGGCGAAGTCGTCTTCACGTCGTGCGGGACAGAAGCCGCCAACCTGGCCGTGATCGGCACGGCGCTCGCCTCGGAAGATCCGGGCAGAAAGCGCATCCTTATCGGTGCCGCAGAACACCATTGCGTGCTGCACGCGAGGCCCCTTCTCGCGCGGCTCGGCTTTCGGACGGAGTTGGTCCCGGTCGACCGCATCGGTCGCGTCCGGCCCGAGGCGCTCGCCCGACTTTTGGGCGACGACGTCCTGCTCGTCAGCGTGATGCACGCTAACAACGAGTTGGGCACCCTCAACGACGTTCCGTCCCTCAGCGCTCTCGCCCGGGCCCACGGGGCGCTCTTCCATTGCGACGCGGTGCAGACCTTCCCCACTCCGGCCACCGTGGACGATCTGGGCGTCGATATGGTGTCCGTCAGCGGTCACAAGGTCTATGGCCCGAAAGGGGCGGGCGCACTGTACGTGAAAGCAGGGACGGCGCTCAGCCCGGTCATGGTCGGCGGCGGACAGGAGAGGGACCTCCGTGCGGGCACGGAGGATGTGGCCGCGATCGTCGGTTTCGCCGCCGCGGTCGACGTGTGCCGTCGATCCTCGGATTCGGACGCCGTCAAGAGAAGGGCGAGGGACGCTTTCGCGCTCGACCTTATCGGGGCGGGGGCCGTCCCAACGGTCCGAACGTTCCAGGACGACGCCTTGCCCGGCCACTTCCACTGCCGCTTTCCCAGCGTGGGCGCCGAAACGCTTCTCATCAAACTCGACCGGGCCGGGATTTCCGCAAGCAGCGGCGCGGCGTGCAGCAGCGGAAGTCTCGAGGCGAGCCATGTTCTGCTCGCATGCGGTTACGACGAGCGGGAGGCCCGCGAAGGCCTGCGGTTCACATTCGGTCGCGGCTCGACGATCGATGAAGCGGGCTATGCCGCCCGGACGGTGGCGGCAGCCGCCCAAAGCGTCATGGAGATCCGACTGTGAGAGTCGTCGAAACCTGCCTTTATGCCGAGGATCTGGAGGCCGCCTACGCCTTCTATGTCGGCCTGCTCGGCTTGAGGCCGGCTTTCGAGGAACGGGAACGAGGGCTGTTCCTCAAGTGCGACGACGGCATGCTGATCGTTTTCAAGGCCAGCGTCACGGTCGTACCGGACGCGATCGTCCCGCCTCACGGCACCACGGGCCGGGGTCACATGGCCTTCGAGGCGACGGACGACGAGATCGATGAGTGGAAAGTCCGGTTGGCCGATGCGGGCGTCCCCGTCACGAAAGAGGTGCAGTGGGAGAACGGGGCCCGGTCGGTCTACTTCGACGATCCCGCTGGAAACGTCCTCGAGTTCGTCACTCCGCGCTTATGGGGGTTCTAAGGAAACCACGAACGGACACTCTTCGCTTCAAGCACTTGGTATAGTCGGTTGGAGACCCGTGGTCCGTTTCCTTCAGCGGTTGGTCTTGGCCGTTTTGGCCGTCGGCTTCGGCTCGTTCAGCGTCGAGGCCGCCCACCATGTCGGACAGCACGAACATTGTCTCCAATGCGCGGCCCCTGTCGAACCGCGCAAGAAGGATCCCGCCGGTGCGCTGAAGCGTTACGAATCGGCGCGCGGCCAAAGCGAGCCTCCTCGCTGGGACAAGGGGACCGACGCTGTTCCTCAAACGGCGGACTTCGGCCTACCGGTTCCGGACGCGTCGGCCGTCTTCACGATCGCCGACGACGGTCTTGCTCCGTTCATCGACCTCGAAAGAACGCTTGAGATCCCCGATCCTCCGAGCGTCCGCCCGAGCGACGTCGTACGGCTTCTCGGCCCGCCGCGCGGCCCACCGGCGTCATAGGCTTCTCGTCGTCGCGCCCGAGCGCGTCGCGCCCAGGCGCAGGTACCGCCGACCCTTCGGCGACACGACAAGCCAAAGATGACCATCTTTATCGGAAAGACCATCGCCGCCGCACTTGCGACGGCGCCGCTCGCCTCTGCCCCGTTATCGCAGGTCGAGCCCCTCGACACTCCGACCACGTCCGTGGCCCAAGACGCACCGCCCGCGGAAGGGACCGCAGCGGGTCAACAGAACAAGAACGCGTTCAATCCCCAAATCTCCCTTGTCACCGACTTCCGGTGGAACGCCGTCGACAACGACAAGTCCTCGCGCAAGCGGGCGTTCCTCAAGGAAGCCGAACTCGGCTTCGCGGCCGACGTCGACCCCTTCCTCAAAGCGGAGGCCTATGTCGCTTTCGCGGACGAGGACGGCGAGACCGTATCGGACGTCGAGGAGGCCTTCGGGCGTTACAACAACCTGGCACCCGGCCTCTCGGCGAAGTTCGGGAAGATCGCAGCCGCGATCGGTCGCGTTCAGCGCAACCACGCCGACCAGCTCAACTGGCTCGACTACCCCCTCATGGTCGAGGACTTTCTGGGGGAAGAGGGCCTTCGCGCCGGGGGAGGGTCGCTCAGTTACCTGCTTCCAGGCGAGAAGTTCCATGAGTTCACCCTTGAAGCCATGGACTCCCACGACAAGGGCATCTTTGCCGGCGGCAACGCGGGGGCTCCGGTCGTGGTCGGCGCCTATCGCACGTTCTTCGACTTCAGTGCGGACTCGTCGGCCCAGTTCGGGGTCAGCTACGCGAACGGCCCGTCACCGACAGTGGGGTCACGGTCCGACCTTGTCGCCGCCGAGTTCACGTACAAGTGGCAGCCGGGGACGCCCGGTCGCTCGATGGTCTTCGAGGCCGAAGGCTATTGGGGCAAGCAGGGCGGTCTGTCCGATCGTAAGTTCGGCGGCTTCGCGGCCGTCACGTACGAGGTCCGGCCGCGGCTCTTCGCCTACGCCAAATACGACTACAGCGAAATCCCTGGAACGTCCGACCTGCACAAAGGTTGGAGCCTGGGTGCGACGCTGAAAGTCACCGAGTTCCACCATTGGCGTGCCGAGTTCCAACACCTTGACAGCAACTTCGAACCGGCCCGCAACCGCCTGAACCTCCAGTTCCAATGGATCATCGGCGCCCATCCCGCCCACAAGTATTGATCATGAAACGCACACTCTTGACCGCATTCGCCGCCTCATGCGCGGCCTCGTCGTTCGCCGTCGTGAAGATCGTCACGACGACACCGGACCTTGCGTCCATCGCTTCCGCCGTCGGCGGGGCCAACGTCTCCGTGTCCTCGATCCTGGTCGGAGCACGGGACCCTCACCGGATCGAAGCGAAACCCAGCTATATGAGCCGCGTCGGTGGCGCCGACCTCTTCCTTGCGATCGGGCTCGAGCTCGAAGTCGGGTACGAGCAGGCCATCCTGGACGGAAGTCGGAACCGAAAAGTCCAGGTCGGTTCGAGCGGACACGTCTACGCCTCGTCGTGGGTTCCGGTCCTCGAAAAACCGACGGGCGCCGTCTCGCGGGCCATGGGCGACATCCATCCTTACGGGAACCCCCACATCTGGCTCGACCCGTGGAACGGCAGGACGATCGCCTTTCGCCTCGCTGGAAAGTTGGGCGAACTCGACCCGGCCCACGCCGGACAGTACAAGACCAATGCCCAGGCGTTTGCTGAGCGGATCGATATCGCCATGTTCGGTGGCCAAGCCATGTCCAAATACGGAGCAGGCAAACTTTGGGACTGGCAGAAATCGGGCACCCTCCGGTCGAACGCGGGCTCCGTACTCGGCGGGTGGGCCGGAAAGATGGCCCCTCTCTATGGAAAGCAGATCGTCACGTACCACCGTTCGTTCAGCTACTTCGCCAACCGTTTCGGACTGAAGGTCGTCGACGAACTCGAACCGAAACCGGGCCTCGACCCGACGCCGGGCCATCTCGCCGAAGTCATCAAGGCCGTCTCGGCGAACGGGGTCAAGGTCATCTTGCAAGAGTCGTTCTATTCGGCGAAGCACGCGCAGCTCGTCGCGGCTCGGACGGGTGCGAAGGTCGTGACGGTGCCGCAGAACGTAGGTCATGATTCCGCTGCCCGCGACTACGTCTCGCTCTTCGATGTGATCGTCGACAGACTGACGGCGGCGGTGAGATAGGGCCATGGCGGACTTCTGGGCCCTGATGCAGTGGCCGGTCTTGGCCGCGCTCGTGATGTCGCCCGTGCACTGCCTGTTCGGGCTGCACATCGTCCGGCGCGGCGTCATCTTTATCGACCTTGCCGTGGCCCAGACGGCCGCACTCGGAATGGCCTTTGCGGTGGCGGGCGGACACGACGTCCACTCGCCCACCGCCTATTGGTCGTCCCTGTCGTTCGCTTTGGGGGCGGCCTTGCTCATTTCGCTCTCACGGCACAAGCTTGGACGCGTGCCCCACGAGGCGGTCATCGGGATCATCTTCGTTCTGGCCTCCGCGATGGGGATCGTCGTGCTCGAACAATCGCCGCACGGACTCGAAGAACTCAAGGACATCTTGAGCGGGAGCATCCTTCTGGTCCAACAGCAGGACGTCTCTGCGACGGCGGTGGCCTATGGCACGATCTTGGTCGCGATGCTCGCCCTATGGCGCTGGACCACGGCTGTGACCCTCCGTTCTGAAAACGCCCCTAAAGGCCTCTGGAGGACGCTCTGCGACTTTGCGTTCTACGGGCTGTTGGCGTTCGTCGTCGCGTCGTCGGTCAAGATCGCCGGGGTGCTCGTCGTCTTTACGTGGCTCGTCATGCCGCCCGTGATCGCCTTCTTTTGGCTGTCCAAGATGACGACGGCGGCGATGGTCGCCGTCCCTCTGGCCCTCTTGGGGTCGGTCGCTGGACTCTGGATGTCGTTCCGCTACGACTGGCCTACGGGCCCCGCCGTCGTGGTCGCCTTCGGAGCGGCCGTGGTCCTTGTCTATCTGGTGCGAGTCGTCGTCCCAGAACGGGCCGGTCAAAAGGAAGCGCCGCCATCCGTGGCGGAACTCGAATCAGCGTAGCGTCGGCGTCGAAAGGCGCCGACGTCAGACTCCTTGAGCGATGATGATCGCCTCAGCGACCTCCCTCATCGACATACGCTGGTTCATGGACTGCTGCTGGATCCGTCGGTACGCTTCGGCCTCGCTGACGCCTTCCCGCTCCATGAGGACGCCCTTCGCCTTTTCCACCAGCTTGCGAGACTCGAGGCGCTCGGTCAGATTCGACACCTCGCTCATCAATTGGCGGTTCTGCTCGAACCGGCTCCGCGCGACTTCGATCGCCGGTGAGAGGTCGCTCGGCTTGAACGGTTTCGTCAGGTAACCGAAGACGCCCGCGTCTTTGGCCCGATCGATCAGGTCCTTGTCGGAGTAGGCGGTCAAGAGCACGCACGGGGCGATGGCTTGCCCGGCCAGTTCCTCCGCGGCCTCGATGCCGTCCATGTGAGGCATCTTGACGTCCATCACGCAAACGTCGGGACGGTGCGTCCCCGCGAGTTCGACCGCACTCCGACCGTCCTCGGCTTCCGCCACGACTTCGTAGCCTAAGGTCTCCAGCATTTGCCGGAGGTCCAGGCGGATGATGGGATCGTCGTCTGCGATGAGTACACGCATCTTGGTCTCCGGGGGAGCGGCCAGGATACCTTTCAGGGTCCCGGAGAGCCCGGCGGGCAAGGGTCAAAGTCAACACGCGATGATCCTGAGCGTGACATTGAACCCGTGCGTGGACAAGACGTTGTTCACGGCCGGAGTCCGGCTTCACGACTCGAACAAAGTCGCCCGGACCGAGACCGACGCGGGGGGCAAAGGCGTCAACCTCTCGCGCATGGCCGCCCAACTCGGGGCGCGCACCGTCGCGACCGGTTTCATCGGGTGCGGGACCGGTCGCATGGTCGTCCACTCGCTGGAGCAGGCGGGGGCCGGTCACGACTTCGTCGAGGTCGCCGAAGAAACGAGGACGAACGTCTCCGTCGAATCCGGAGACGGGCCGCCGACGGTCTTCAGCGCCCCGGGCCCCCGTGTGGACGGACTCGAGTGGGAGCAACTGCTAACGATCGTCTCGCACCACTGCGACCGTCACGCTTGGATCGCTATGGGCGGGTCCCTTCCGCCTGGAGCCCCTCTTGACGCGTACCGGATCCTGGGTGACTTGGCGCACCAATGCGGCGCGAGGGTCTTGCTCGACGCGGACGGAGACGCGATGAAGGAGGGCCTTCATTGTGGCCCCGGCCTCATCAAACCGAACCTGGACGAAGCCGAGAGGCTTCTCGGCCGAACGCTCGGCTCTCTCCAAGAGGCCCGGGACGGTGCGGTCGAGCTTGCCGCGTTGATGAAGCAGAGAAACGCCGACGCCTCGGTCGCCCTGTCGCTCGGTGAGCACGGTGCCGTGCTCGTGACCCCCCGAGGCCTGTGGCTCGGGGTCCCGCCCCAGATCCAAGCCAAGAGTTCGATCGGGAGCGGTGACTCTTTCCTCGGCGCGTATTTAACGGCCCTCGGTAAAGGGCTCCATGAAAGGGATGCGCTACGGTCCGCAGTGGCGGCAGGGGCAGCGACAGCTCTGAGCGACGGCACCAGGATCGGAACCGTCGACGAAGTCGACGCCATGGAAGCGAGAACCGTGGTGCTCGACGAAAGCGACCTCGATGAGATCGATTGGCCGGCGGTCGACGCCTGGCCGTATCTCGGCTACCCCTCGGAAACGGGATAGGGCCTCGCGCCACGCTTCGGCCCCGGTATCATCGAACTCCTTGCCGGGGTGGCGGAATGGTAGACGCGGCGGTCTCAAAAACCGCTGGCCCACAAGGTCGTGCGGGTTCGAGTCCCGCCCCCGGCACCAATCCCGTCTGTTCGCCGTCAGGACCGGTCCAGGAAAACCCGACCAGGGAATATTCGTCCGACTTGCAGTGAAACCGGTATTCGCCTTACTCGCGCTGTGGTGTGCGGCCCTTTCGTCCGCGCAGAGCCTTCATTTTTCAGCGGACGGGTGCATTCCGTTCGAAACGATCGCCGGGACGACCGACGGTCGGCTCCTCGATGCGCGCGTCGACGTCCTACGGTGCAAACGCGACTGGGACGAGTACTTCAGCGCTCAGTTCGGCGCCGGCGGGCCGGTCTTCACGTCGCTCGTCCAACCGGACATTTGTCGGGAGCAAGTGATCGCCGTCAACCTGGGCAACGCCGGTACCGCGGGAGTACGGCCCGTCGTCCGGTCCGTCCGTTCCCTTGGAGGCGGTCTTTGGGAGGTCGTCGTCGACGCCACACGCCCCGAAGGCCTCTCGCAGGACGTCGCCGGCATCTTCAGCCCGTACGTCGCGTTCCGAACGCCCTATGGACCTGACGACTACGACGTCGTGATCCTGGACGGCAAGAAGCGGGACACCTTGAGGCTACGTTCGGAACCTGCACGGCGTCGATGGGATTGGAGGGATGGACGATGACGACTTTGATCGCCGCAGCTTTGCTCGGCCCGCAACAGCACGGTAACGTCCGTATGTTCGGACACTTCATGAAGACCACCGTCGTGACTCAAGCCGCACCAGGCGCTTCGATGGACAAAGACCTCGTGGTCGCGCGGTCGGAGGCCGAATGGAAGCGGTTGCGGGAGAAGCTCGGTCTCACGTCCGAGCAGGACCAGGAGTGGCGCAAGCTCCACGGTCCCTTGGGTGCCTTGGACTGGAAGGTGGACCAAGTGGTCTTTGCGCAAGCGGGTTCACGCCCGACAGGCGGTTACCAGGTCAAAGACCTGAAGGTTACGAAGAGCGCTTCCTCTGAATCGTGGACAGTCGAGCTTTACGTCTCGCCCCCGCCCAAGGACAGCCTGAACATGACGATGGTCACCTACCCGTACACGGTCTTTCGAATGCGGAAACTGACAGGTGCCCCGCGCTTGATCGTGCATCAGAACAAGGGCTAGGACGGCCTGACCCTTCGGGCTACCATCGGTTCGTGCGGGCTGAAACCGTTTCCGTCGGAACCGAAATCCTTTTGGGTCAGATCACGGACACCAATGCCGTCGAACTCGGTCGGGTCTACGCCGAGTGCGGCATAGGACACACGCACCGTCAGACGGTCGGCGACAACCTCGAGCGTCTGACCGAGTCCCTGCGTCTGGCGCTCTCTCGGTCGGACGTGGTCGTCACGATCGGAGGTCTGGGCCCGACCGAGGACGACCTGACCCGGGACGGCATCGCAGCGGCCCTCGACGACCCTCTCGTTCACGACCCTGAGGTCGAAGCCGCCTTACGCGCCCTGTTCGAGCGACGGCGTCTCGTCTGGCTCGACAGCCAAATCCGTCAGGCGTTCCGGCCGACGTGCTCGGAAACGGTCGGCAACCCGAACGGGACGGCTCCTGGTCTCGTATGCCGCAAAAACGGAAAGACCGTGATCGCGATGCCTGGACCTAAACCGGAGTTCGTCCCGATGCTGGAAGGACCGGTCCGTCGGATCCTGCTCGCTTTGGGAGACGGCGGCGTCATTCGGAGCCGTACGGTCCGCATCGCAGGGATGGGCGAGAGCGTGGTCGAAGACAGACTCAGGGACTTGATGCGGCAGTCCGACCCCACGGTCGCCCCTTACGCGAAAATTGGAGAAGTCCATCTGAGGATGACGGCCAAGCGTCCGACGGAATCCGAGGCGGACAGCGTCCTGGACGGTCTCGAGCGTGAAATCGTCGAGCGGCTGGGCGACGTCGTCTACGCGATCGGTGACCGTCCGCTTGAAGCCGTCGTCCTCGATCGGCTGCGCGAGACGGGAAAGACCCTGGCGACCGCCGAAAGTTGTACGGGCGGAGGGATCTCGCACAGACTGACGGCCGTCCCCGGCTCGTCGGACGTCTTTCTCGGCGGAGTGGTCAGCTACGCCGACAGTCTGAAGCGGTCCCTACTCGGCGTGTCACCGGCGACGCTCGACACCCAAGGGGCCGTCAGCGAGGCGTGCGCCAAGGAGATGGCGGACGGGATCCGACGGGCGACGGGCGCCGACTACGGGATCAGCGTCACCGGGATCGCGGGGCCTGGAGGCGGCACGGAAGAAAAGCCTGTCGGGCTTGTGTGGACCGGTCTGGCCACCCCGGAAGGGACCCGAGCGTTCCGCAACGACTTTCTGGGCGACCGACAATCGGTCCGCCAGCGAAGCGTACAAGCGGCCTTGACCGCACTGTGGACGTCGATCCGCGCCTCCTAGCCGTGCGGAACGTCCATTCGCTCGAAGAAGAACTCCATCATCCGTCGGAAGTCGACACCCGTGTGCCCCAGGTCTGTGCCGACCTGGACCTCGATCCCCTTTCCAAGCCGCCGGAAAGCTGAAACCAGTTGGAGACTGTTACAAGGATGGACGTTCTCGTCGGCCGTCCCGTAGTACAGCATCAGCCACCCTTTAAGCTTCTCGGCGTACGTCATCGCCGAGCCCGCGGTGTAGCCGTCCTTGTTCTCGTCGGCCAACCCCATATAGCGTTCGGTGTAGATCGTGTCGTAGTTGTGCCAGTCCGTCACGCCGCTGCTGCTGCATGCGGCCTTGTAGAGATCGGGGTACCGAAGGAGGCACATGATCGAGGCGTACCCGCCGTAGGACGTTCCTTGAATACCGATCCGTGTCGGATCGACATAGCCTTTGGAGACGAGCGCCTTCACGCCTGCAGCCTGATCGTCGATCTCCGCGATCCCCATGTTCCGGTAGAGCGGATCGCTGAACGCCTTTCCGCGACCGCCCGTTCCTCGGTTGTCGAACGAAGCGACGATAAAACCGTAGCCTGTGAGCTCGTTGTACGGTTGGAACGTTTCGGAGAACCCTGAGGAATGGGGATCGATCGGCCCCCCATAGACCGAGACGAGCAACGGATACTTCTTGGACGGGTCGAAGTTCCTCGGGAAGGAGACCGTGCCACAGATCTTCGTCTTGCCGTCGCCTCCCGTGAACTCGACGCGCTGGGAATGCGCATACCCTGCAGCCCGGAACTGAGAGAGGTCGGATTCGGCCAAAACCTTGATCACCTTGCCGTTCAAGTCGATCAGGCGCGTCACAGGCGCGTCCTGGCAGCTTTGCGCAACGTCGACGGCGTACCGACCGTCCGGCGAGAGTTCGACCCTGTGGTTCAAGGACGGATCCGTGACACGACGGTTGCCTTTTCCGTCGAGGCCGACCACCATCAACTGTTCCAGATAAGGGTTGTCCCCGTTCCGGGCCATATAGTAAAGCCGGTTGCCAGACACGTCGATCCGGACGACGGAGCCCATGTCGAACCCGTTCGCCGTCACAGGACGGAACGCTCCGGTCTTGGGGTCGAGAATCCCGACGTTGAGGAAGCCGTTCCGCTGGTGCTCCCAGAGCACTTTGCCCTTGAGTTCCGGCCGGGACGCGACGCCTTCCAAGCTGTCGAACGACCAGACTCCCAGTTTGTTCTCGACGTACGAGGCCGGCCACTCTTCCCGGACGATGACGCGGGCGACACCGGTGGACGGATCCGCTGCGCAATACTCCATCACCTTTTGCCGGCGGTCGGTGCGTCGGAACCGGAGTTCGGATCCGTCCGGAGCCCACTGGACGTCGTACACATAGTGTCCGATCCCGTCGTCGAACGGCCCTGGACGGACTTGGACCTGGACCGACTTCCCCTTCGCCGCGTCGTAGACGAACACGTCCACAACCGGGTTCTTTCCGCCCGGTTTGGGATAGGCCTGAGGCTCGAAGACGGGTTGGGCCGTCGCTTGCTTGAAGACGACCATGTTGTCGACGACAGGGGTTTCGTCGAACCGGTAGTACCAGAGGAGGTCACCTTTGGCATTCAGCCCCATCGCTTCTGACTGGTTGAGTTCCTCCCCGTAGACCCAACTCCCTTTTCCGTACTTGACCCGTTTGGCAAGGTCGCCGTCGGTGGTCACGGCCGCTTCAGCCTCACCTTCTTTCTGGAACGAGACGTTGCCGTCCTTGTACCAAGCCTTGACCTTGCCGTCTCCGTTGAAGACTTCGGAGTACTGCCCCCCGCGTCCAGGCGAGCGCCGCGAACGGCCCGAAGGCGGTGCGGCGGCCCGCTCTGGGGCTTTGTCGATCCGTGTTTCTTTTCCCGTAGCCGGGTCGAGCAGCTTCCACCCGTCCCCAGGGTCATAGCCGAGCTTGCCGTCAGCGGTCCACCTCCTTTCGCAGACGCCGAGCTTCACGGTCCCCCGCTGCTCCCTACCGTCCTTCTGCATGCGAGCTTGCACGGGCCAACCCGCCAGTCTGTCCTGTGCTGCGGACACGGAAACGAGCAGGGCGAAGAGGCCGAAGGCGAGGGGTTTCATCGTCGACGAAAGGTTAGACGATCCGGCACTTAGATCGCCGGTTTCTTTCTTTCGAACAGGGCTGCGAACGCGGGCGCGAGCACGAGGGCCGGCAGATAGACCTCGCTGTGGACCTTTTCCGCCATTTGCACCTTCAGCAGCCCGAGGCCGATCGCGACCAGCATCACCCCGCCTGCGGCCGTCGCCTCCGCGACGATGTTCGGGTTCTTGACGAGCGGCTTCAGGGGCCGGGCCAGCGCGGTCAGGGAGCTTTGCACGATCAATACGAACACGGCCGATGCCAGGACGCCCTGACCGTACGAACGGGAGGCCGCCGCGAGGAACACAGAGGACACGCCGTCGAGCAAGGACTTCAAACTCAGGAGGTCGATGCGTCGTTCGATCCCGTCCTGGATGCAACCCATGATCGTCATCGGCCCGACGCAGAAGAGGATCACGGCTCCGACCAGGCCCTCGTTGAACGCGTGGTCGGCTCCGCCGAAACGCAGGCGGACGGCCTCGCTCATCGCTTCGAGGCCCACGTCGATGCCGATCAGTTTTCCGATGACCCCGCCAAGGGCGATCGAAGCGGCGACGACCAGAACGTTCTTGGTCTCCAAGAACATCTTGATGCCGATCCCGACCGTGACCAATCCGATACCGGACATGGCGACGCTCTGCAGTCCGGGCGGTAGCCACGTCCCGACGCCGAGACCAAGCAGCGACCCGACCAAGACGGTCAAGGTGTTCAAGAGCGCGCCCCGGAACGGCAGGGGCGCCCGATCTGCGCGGTGTCCTTCTTGGCCGTCCACGTTCTCTATGACGGGACTCTCGGTCGTTGAAGTCGCCACGCTGTCGTCAGTTTAAAGACTTCATGCCGGGCCCCGACCTGACTTTCGTCAGGGGCCGTGTCTGGATCAGGCCGTTGCCTCGACACTGGGCACGGGGCCCTGAGGGTTCCGGCGCGAGTTGGCGGCCGCTATGGCGACACCGATCGCGACCAGAAGAAGGCAAACGACCTGCGCCAAAGTCACGGGTAGCCCCTTGACGTACGTCGAACTGGCGATCTGGGCCGCCATTTCCTCCTTCGTCCCGGCGCGGAAGAACTCATAGACGAAGCGGCTCAGCCCGTACGCGACCACGAACAGCCCGAACGAAACTCCAGGTTTCCGGGGCTTCGCCTTGTCCCAAAGGGCAATGGCTGCAGCACCGACGAGCATCAGGGCGGTATCGACGAGCTGAGCGGGGACGTGTTTGTCGGGCAGGCCCTGGACGATCACGCCGTACCACTCGGTCGTGGGCCGGCCGTAACAACAACCGTTGAACAAGCACCCGATCCGGCCGACGGCCTGGGCCACAAGGACCGGGACGCCGACCGTGTCCAAGAAGGGCCAGAACGGCACTTTCGCCCTCAATCGCCAGACGAGAAAACCGAAGAACCCGAAAAGGATGCCTCCGAAACTCGTCAACCCTTCGAACCGGAGCGACCACAGCTCAGCGGGATGGCTCTGATAGTACGGCCAGTTTTGGACGATGTAGGTGATACGAGCTCCCAAGATGCCGGGGAGGACCAGCCAGAACGCTGAATCCCAGATCTTGTCCTTGTCGATCCCGTAGTGCGGTGCCCTTTTCCGTGCGATCGAGACGGCGATGACGACGCCGATGACCAAGAGCACTCCGTACGACCGGACCGGAAAGCTGCCTAGGCGGAAGAGCTCGGGGTGCATACGCGGTTCAACAGTGTAGTGCCTGGAGCCCGTTGGGCCAGGACCCGCTTAACCTACGCCGAGCAGCTTGAGGAACACGATTTCGCCTTCAGCCTTGGATTCGGCCCTGATCTCGATCTTTTCAGGAGACGGGACCTTGACCGTCTTCGTCCAAATCCCGTCCGAACGGACTTTGGTCTTGAACAAGGCCTTCCCGTTGAAGGAGACGAGAATGACGTCGTCGGGCCGGCCCGTCCCTCGGAACAGCGTCACCTTTGGCATGAGCGGCTCATCGTCTTCGGTCGGGTTCGTGATGGTCAGGGTCTGCGTGGCGTCACCGGACACCTGGAACGTCCTCACCGGAGACTGTTTCGCCGTTCCACCGACGACCTTGACGAAGACCTCGGCCTTCCCGCCTCCGAACAGCTTGCCGCGACCGCTCCACGACCCGTCCGGTTTGGTCCACGCGACGCAGACGATGCGCCCGTTTTCGATGACTTCCAACTTGCTCTTCTTCGGAGCTGTCCCTCGGAAGGCAGTGATCCCGGCCTCCACCGTCGAGCCTTCCGAAGGTTCCGTGATCCACGGCTGGTCCGGTGTCGAAGGCTTGTCCGGAGCGGAAACGGGCTTGAAGGCCCAGAGGACGATGGCCAGGACCCCGACGACGGCGGCTTTGACCAGCGTCCTCACGAGGCGGCACCCGTCGCAAGCCTGGCGGCGTCTTCGATCCACCGTTCGGGTTCGATCCGCTGCCATTCGGCCGGCTGGATGATTTCGAGGATCCGGTCCGGACTCATCGCGGCCAGGTCCGAATACGTCAACACTCCGGCGTCGCGCAACTTCCGTTCGTAGAGGTGGCCGATTCCAATGATCTGGATCAGCGGGTCTTTCCCGGCCGGCCGGATCGGCTGGAACACGGGCGCACCAGTCCGGGACGCTTCTTCAGACACCCAGACGGGCGCCTCTTGGGCAGGCGGAACTTCGACTTCGGTTTCGGATGCGGCTTCGTCGACCTGAGGTTCAGGAACGTCCTCCGCAGGTCCTTGCCCTGTCTCGTACAAGTCCGGACTGTCGACGGCGGCGACTTCTTCGACCGGTTCGGGTTCGACGGTTTCGGGTCCGTCATAGACGAGTGGCGGGTCGTCGGCCGTGTCCGATGCCTCGGCCAACATCAGGACAGGGGCGTCTTCCCTTGTCTCGTCTTCGTCAGACCGAGTGCGCTCGATCTGTTCTTGAAGTTCGGCGATCGTGCTCCTTCGGGCGTCTAACTCCGCTTGGAGCCGGGCGACTTCTTCGGCCGACGGACGATAGGCGAGCTGGGCCTCGATACGTCGTAAGTTCTCGATGCTCTCGGCGACGGCCTGGTCCTTCGAGGCGGACACGAGCTTTAGCGACTCGACGTCCTTTTCCAGGGTCTCGGCCTTCGTCTTCAAGTTTTGCGCCTGCAGGACTTGTTCGCGATCGCTTTCGATCTGTCGCTTCAGTCCGTCAGCTTCTTGACGGTGCTGTTCGGCGGCCGCTTCGCTGGCCTCAAGCCGCTCCCTCAGTTCGGACAGTTCTTGCTCGAGGCCGACCGTCCGCTCGTTCGCAGCATCGGCCTGTTGGGCCAAAGCCTTCGCTTCGTCCAGTTCGGTTCGCAGTCCGCTCAAGGCCGCTTCCTTTTCGGCCAGGGTGGCCCTGGCGGTTTCGGCCTCGCTCTGGACCGCTTCCAAGCGATGTGACGCCGCCTCACCGTCCTCGATCCGGCTTTGAAGGTCATCGATGCGGCGTTGCGCGGCCGAAAGTTCTTCTTCCAACCCGGCACGGGCCGCCTCGGCCGAACGCAACGCCTCGACCTCTGACCGGTACGCGTGGAGGTCTTCGACAGTGCGCCGCGAGTCCGCCAGCGAGTGGTTCAGCGCGTCGATCTCGTTTTGAAGCCGGGCGCCTTCGTCTTGAGACAACATCAACTGGTGACGGGCGTCGTCCAAGTGGGCCGTCACCCGCTCGAGATCCGTGCGGGCCCGTTCCGCCTCGTTCTTGGCCTCGTCCCAGCCGGCTTGCGCCGCAGCGGCGGATCCGACAGTGTCGGTCTCGTGAAGGCGGGACCGCATCTCCAGCATCGATTCCGAATGTTGGGCGACGTCTCTGCGAAGTTTTTCGTTCTCGGCTTCAAGGAGGCCCGAAGTCTCTTTCGACCGTGCCGCTTCAGCCTGGAGGTCGAAACATTTCTGCTTCCAATTGGCCGCCTCCGTCTCGGCATGGCTGAGTTTCAAGGTCATGGCCGCGTCGAACGGAGGCTCCTCCTTTTTCCGGCGGAACAAGAGGGTCACGACCTCTCCGGCCGCGACGCCGATCGCGACACCAAGTACGAGCCACCACATCACTGGATCCATGAGACTGCCACTAGAAGAACGGTTGTCGGCGCACAGACGTGCCCCCTCAATTTTCGGGTAACTGTCGCCGTCTCTGGAGCCTCAGTCCTCGTTCCTGGTTCAACCTTCGGTCGACGGCGCGCCTTCGTCCTTCTTTTTGAAGACGTCCGAGAGCGTCCCCCAGACGAGAAGAGTCCCGGCGACCGTGATGCAAACGTCGGCGACGTTGAAGACCGGAAAATTGATCAACCGGATCCAGAACATGTCCGTGACCTTTCCGAAGCGGAGCCGGTCGGTCAGGTTCCCCACCGACCCTGAAGCCAGCAATGCGGCCGTCACGTGCGACAGCTTCGGGTCGTCCGGATGCTTCCAGCTGTACCACGCAGCGACGATCGCGATCCCCACCGCGACCGGTGTCAACACGACCCCGAAGCCCTGGAACATGCCGAAGGCCACGCCCTCGTTGTAGACCAGTTTGAGTTCGAACACGTTCGGCCAGAGCGTCACGATGTGCCCCTCGACCCCGCCTGTCGCCGACCGGGCCCACGCCTTGACGAGCTGGTCGACGAGCAGCAGACCGGGAGTCAGTGCGAGGAACAGGCGGAAGTTCCCTTTCATCGTCCGAGCACCTGTCGGTCCCTGGCGCTCAACCAGACTTCCTCACCATCGAGCTCGACCCGTTCGACGTCGGGCCTGCGCAGACGGCTCCTGGCGCATTCCGGCCAATCCGAGACGCGGAAACGGACCGAGCGCTCGCCGGGACCGACCTGGACGGCCGCCGACTTGAACAAGACGGCGAGGTCGCCGCAGTCGGCAAGAGCCGCCGATTCCTCCGCCGACAGCGTCAACGCGAACTCGATGGCCTGAGAGTCCCGTACGTCGCTCTCCGCCTTCCACTTTTCGAATTCGGAGTACACCCAGGCCCGGATCGAGAGGAGCGTCTCGAAGTTCGCGGCCAGAGCGGCGTCTTCGACCCGTTTCGGCTTCAGGCAGTCCAGAAAGACCGACGCATGACGGCGGCCAGGGATCTTCTCATAGACCTCCTCTGCCAAATGTGGGAGAAAGGTCGCCGAAAGGAGCGTCAAGGTCCGAAGGACTTCGTGACAGGCGTGCTGGGCCGCACGGCGAGAGGGCCAATCCTTACCGTCGCAGTAGAGACGGTCCTTGATCGAGTCACCGTAGAACGCGGAAACCTCCTCGCCGCAGAAGTTGTGCAGGGCGCTGAGGGCGGCGTTGTACTTATAGACCTTCAAAGAGCCCAGGCATCGGTCGGCGAGTTCCTCGGTCCGGTCGATGATCCATCGGTCGATCGGTTGGAGTTCGAAAGTCGCGTTTGGGTCGTAATCGTACAAGTTTCCTAGTAAAAATCTTAACGTATTACGAATACGGCGATACCCTTCGCCTGCCGCCTTGAGAAGGTTTTCCCCATACGGCGCGTCGTCTTCGAAGTCCACTGTCCCGGCCCAATACCGGAGGACGTCGGCTCCGAACGTGTCGCAGACAGCGACCGGATCGCTCACGTTTCCGGACCGCTTCGACATTTTCTGTCCCTTCTCGTCGTTGACCCATCCGTGAGTGACGACCTGACGATAGGGGGCCCCGCCCCGGACCGCCATGCCGAGGATCATCGAAACGTTGAACCAACCTCGGTGCTGGTCCGAACCTTCGAGGACGAGGTCTGACGGCAACGGCTCCTT
This sequence comes from Armatimonadota bacterium, assembly GCA_018268395.1. Taxonomy (NCBI): domain Bacteria; kingdom Bacillati; phylum Armatimonadota; species Armatimonadota bacterium. The sequence continues at coordinate 894,676 of JAFDWQ010000001.1, forward strand.
CCATTCCGGTTCGACGTCGCCCTCCAGGACGCACAGGTGCGTGCACCCGCTGTCGAACCAGACGTCGAACACATCGGTCTCTTTTCGGAACTCCGTCTCGCCCGTCTCCGGATGCGTGTAACCGGCTGGGAGGATCGCTTCGGGGGGATCCGTGTACCACGCGTCGCTCCCCTTCTCTTCGACCAGTTTCGCGACCGCTTCCATCGCCACGGGGTCGAGCACGGGCGTCCCGCTTTGGGCTCCGTAGAAGACCGGGATGCCGACGCCCCAAGGCCTCTGACGACTGATGCACCAGTCCGGGCGGCCCTCGATCATGGAGCGAAAACGCGCGTGACCTGACTGAGGGAACCAGTCGACGTCATCGACCGCCCTCAACATGCGTTCGCGCAAGCCGTCATGGTCGATCTGCACGAACCACTGCTCGGTGGCGCGGAAGATCACGGGATTGTCGTCCCTCTCGGCGTGCGGATAGCTGTGCAGAAAGTCTTCCTGAGCGAGAAGGTGGCCGACTTCCTCCAGTCGGGATACGACGAGCGCGTCGCACTTCTTGTAGTACACGCCCGCGAACTCACCGGCCTCTTCGGTCATCGTTCCGCGAGCGTCGACGGGGCACAAGACAGGGAGGCCGTACTTTTGGCCCGTATAGAAGTCGTCCCGACCGTGGCCGGGCGCCGTGTGCACGATGCCCGTCCCGTCTTCCGTCGTGACATAGTCGGCGAGAACGCCCACGGAGTCCCGTTCGAAGACCGGATGTCGGAACGTCAAGCCCTCGAACGCCGAACCGGGAAGACTTCCGACGGTCGTGAAGTCCGTCCAACCGACTTTCTCCGCGACCTTTGCGACGAGTTCATGGAGGACGACGTAGTGCGAGCCGTCCACGTGGACGACGTCGTACGTGTATTCCGGGTGGAACGCCAAGGCCAGGTTGGCCGGGATCGTCCACGGCGTCGTCGTCCAGATCACCGCGTACACGTCCGTGAGGCCGGAAAGGGGTCCAGGAAGCCCGCCAGGAAGCGGAAAACGCACCGTAATGGCTTTGCTCCTGACGTCTTTGTAAACGATCTCCGTGTCGGCTAGAGCCGTCTGGACCGTGGGCGACCAAAGGGTCGGCCGAAGTCCGCGGTAAACGTAACCCCGTTCCACGAGCCGTTTGAAGACCCGAACGATCCCGGCTTCGTAACGGTAGTCCATCGTTCGGTACGGCTTGTCCCAGCGACCGAAGATCCCCAAGCGGCTGAACTGCTCCGTTTGAAGGTCGATGAACCGTGCCGCGTGCTCGCGGCAGGCCCGTCGGAGTTCGACTTTGTCCGGCGTTTGGTGCTGCTCGGCGAACTTCTTCATGACCGCCTGTTCGATCGGCAAGCCATGGTTGTCGAAACCGGGCACGTAGGGAACCCGGTAGCCCATCACCATCCTGCTCTTGAGGGCGAAGTCCTTCAAGATCTTGTTGAACGCCGTACCGATGTGGATCGGGCCGTTGGTATAAGGCGGCCCGTCGTGCATCAAGAACAACGGATCGTCCTTCCGGTGTTCTTGGACGGTCTCGTAGAGCCTCGCCTCTTTCCAAGCGGCCTGAATCGCCGGTTCGCGCACGGGAAGGTCCGCCTTCATGGGGATCGTGAAGTCGGCGTCGGGCAGGTTCAGGGTGAGCTTAAAGTCCATGCGCGCGAAGGAGCGAGTTTACCGACGTCCGCCGGGTGCGGCCAGGGAGGGGCCGCCGTTGAAGGAGGGCGGCTTCCGGGCCTAATGCCGGCGAGGGCCTTCCCCTGTCTGGTAACTACCGCAATCGTGTCCGGACAGATCGATCGGATCGGAGTCATCACCAGCGGCGGCGATTCGCCAGGAATGAACGCGGCCGTCCGGGCCGTCGTCAGGGCCGCGATCGGTCGCGGCATCGCCGTCACGGGCTTCCAGCACGGTTGGCAGGGCGTGATCGAGAACGAGTCGCGCGAAATGGTTTCGCGGTCGGTCGGAGGGATCATCTCCCAAGGCGGGACGATCCTTCGTTCGGCACGCTCGAAAGAGTTCAGGACCTTCGAAGGCCGCGCGAAGGCCCTGGACGTCCTTCGGGCTAACGGCGTCAGCGGCCTCGTCGTGATCGGTGGGGACGGCTCGTTGACGGGCGCGAAGATCCTCTCCGAGGAGTTTTCGTTCCCCGTCGTCGGCGTACCGGCCTCGATCGACAACGACATCAGCGGGACCGACTTTTCGATCGGGTTCGATACGGCCGTCAACACCGCGCTCGGTGCGATCGACAAGGTCCGCGACACCGCCTATTCCCATGAGCGGGTCTTCGTGATCGAGGTCATGGGCCGGGCGAACGGCTTCATCGCGCTCGAAGTCGCATTGGCCTGTGGGGCCGAAGCGGTGATCGTGCCCGAAGTCCCCTATTCTCTCCTTGAGATCTGCGACTATCTCCGGAACATGTCCGCGAAGGGCAAGCGGTCCGCGATCCTGATCGTCGCAGAGGGCGCCGCCCGAGCGAGCGACATCAAGGAATTCGTCCATTCGAACACGGGGTTCGAGGTCCGGTACCTCGTCCTCGGCCACATGCAACGGGGCGGCTCTCCGACCGCGTTCGACCGGGTTTTGGCCCTTCGCCTCGGCGCTTTGGCCGCGAACAGGCTCGTCAGCGGTTTTACGGGAGAGATGGTCGGCGTCGACGGCACGAAACTCGTTTCCCATCCGCTGTCGTACGTCCTCAGCACCGAACGGACGATCGATCCAGACAAGCTCCTTCTGGTCGACGCCATGGCGCAGTGACCTGCCGTCGGGTCCGCCCATAATCCAGAAAGTGAGCAAGTTGCACACGCTGACCGTGCCCGACGTCCTCTGGATCAACCTTCAGGTCACAGGCGCCCCAAGACCGTACTCGTACGCGACGCTGGAAGAAGGCACGTTCCTTCAGTACGGCCACGGGTCGAGCCGAGACCTTGCCGGTCAAGCGGCCCGCTTCTTGACCGGGTTCGTCCGACTTCGGCCGATTTCGGAAGGTTGCCCCGCCACGGCGTTCGTCGGTTGCGTCTCGTTCCTCGAAATGAACGGACATTCGCTGGATTTGGACGACGGATCGGCGGCGCAATGGGCTCAGGAGTGCTGGGCCGACCCCTCGAAGGCGGTTGGCGCCGTAGCGGCCCGACTCTCGGAAGACGATGCTCCTCACGGCCATGGTGTTCCGGACGTCCGGGCCATCGTCCAGTCCGTGCTCGCGCGGTATCCGGACACGGTCGCAAAACTGGCCGGGGCGACGACCGCCGTCGCCTGAATCAGACCGGGCCGAAAGCGCCGCCGAGGTAGAGCCCGGCAAGCAACAGCAACGTCCAGTTGTGCAAGGCGTGGTACGCGCCAGACCTCAGAACACCGCCGATACGGTACTGGTAGGCGAACCATCCTCCGGCAAGGCCGAGGGACAGTCCGATCCCGAGCGGAACGCCGACGATGCAGTGCGCCAGGCCGAATTTGAGGCTTTGCCACACGATCGGCCAGAAGTGATAGTGCCCCTTGCGGAAAACGTACTCCTCATTGAGGGCCAGACGGGGCACGTTGACCGCGAGGAGGCCGAGGAACACCCACGCGAAAACAGGGATCTGAAGGCCCGAAGCGATGAGGTTCCGAGCCGCGCCCGGCTTCTCGGCCGGAGTCGCGATCAGTTGGAGCCAGGAGAATCCCAGCACTTGGGGCCAAAGGGCGACGAGGACGAGCCCGACCGTCACGATCACGACCAGCACGGCCCAGGCACCGAGAAGGGCTGGAAGCCACTTCCAGCCCTTCAGGCACTCGAGGACCTGATAGTCCTCCTTGAGCGTCCCCCTCCGGAGCGCCAAGACCAAGTTCACCGTGACCCACGCCGTCGCTGCCCATCCGAGGATCGTCAGCGGAGTCACGGGCTGAGTCTGACAGATTACTTCCGGCGCCGACGGGCGAGGCCGACGATGCCAAGGCCGAGCGCGATCATCGAAGCAGGCTCGGGAACGGGGGTCAGCTGGGCCTGGCCGCCGCAGTTGTCTTGCGGGATCCAGAGCATCGCGTCCATCTTGTTGTTCTTGCCCGCGTCAAGCATCGAGATGGCGTCGTTGATGACGGCGGCATGAGAGTCGTACCAGCTCGAATCGAGCTTGAACTGTCCCTTGTTCTGCTTCAGGTCCGTGCCGTAGCGTGCGGCCCAGACGGCGATCTGGAGCGAAGCGGCCTTGTTGTCCGACGTGTCCTTACCCGCGCCGTTGGAGAGGACGCTGCCCGCCAGGGAGAAGATCGGGTCGTTCTTCGTCATCGCGGTCTTGACGTCCCAGGTCTGGCCGACGCTGACGATGTTGTCAAGGTCGACACAGTAGCTAGTGAAGACGGAGTTCTTGTCGAGGTTCTTGAATTCGAGTTGCCCGCCGAACCCCGAGAAGGCGTTGCCTTTGTAAACGATCTTCACGGTGAGGCCGTTACCTGTGCCTTTCAGCTTGATCGTATCGGCGAAGGACGCCGCCGCACACGCGGCGAGCGCGACGAGTGTCACAGTCCTGAGTTTCATCATGTGGCTCCTTGGTCCACAGGTCAAGGTGCAATCCGCATGCCCGATAGCGCACGGTCCCGCAATTCAGGGGCAATTACCGGGCCGGAAGACAAAACCGCCCGTGCGAAGGGCACGGGCGGCGTTCCGGAGAGAGGACGGAGTCAACGTCGTCGTTTCTTGGCCAGCGCGGCGAGTCCGAGACCGGCCGCGAGGAGGCTGAAGGGTTCAGGCACCGGTCGGAGTTGGGCTTGGCCCCCGTCGATCGGGCTCGGCTTCAAGTACACGGCGCTGTTCTGATCGTCGTTGCCGAAATAGGCTTTGGCCTGGCTGAAGATCGAGCCATGGCTACTGACCCACGACCATTCGAGCTGGAAGTCGCCGCCGGAGTTCGTGTTGAGGTTGGTCCCGTACCGTGCCGCCCACACGGCGATCTGCAAGGCGGCCGCTTTGTTGTCGCTGTTCACGGACGCAACGTTGTTCGCGAACACGGAACCTGCTTTGGAAATCCGGCTTCCCTGTGTCGCCGAGTCCTTTTCGACCACGTTGTAGACCTGTCCGTTGGAGATCGTGTGCTCAAGGTCCGCGCACATCGATTTGAACAGGATGTTCTTCTGCAAGTCCTTGAACGTCAACTGCCCCGCGAACGCTGACCGCTTGCTGCCATAGAACTTGTAATCGACTCCGCCGACCCCGAGGCCCGAACCCTCGTACCGGATGTCGTAGGCCTGCGCAGACGCGGCGAGCGCCCCCAGGAAGACGAGCGAAAGTGTGGTCTTCATCGTGTTTCCGAACCCTCCAAGACAAAACCGCGGAAAGCGCTCCGCGAAGGTCTATTCTGCAGCCCGATCGGGCCGTCAAGGCCTGGTCCGCGCAAATCCCGGCAATGGTGCGTGGACCTCGCCTAGGACCCCCGAGGTTTGGCAGGACCGAAGTTAAGCCGGGGACACGGGTTCTTCCGAAGAGGCCAGCCCGACCTTGGCGAAGAAGTCCTCGCCCATGATCAATTTGACCACCTTGTTCTGGTTGATCTTGTACTTTCTCGGTCGGGGGTCGATCACGTTGCACTCGACCGACTCGTCGAAATCGAACGTCGGGCCGGACGGTTGCCACCGCGCCTTGGTCGTCTTCAGCCACTTGGAGTCGTCGCGGTCGGGCGTGTCCAGCTTAAAGTGGGCGCCTCGACTCTCGTCCCGAAGGATCGCTCCCCCGACGATCGCCTTGCTCATTTCGATCATGTTCTGGAGCGACCGCGTAAAAGGCACGGCCTGATTGGTCCACCCTCCGGAATCGATCAACCGGCACTGCTTGGCCCGGTCCGAGAGTTCTTCCAGCTTGTCCCGCGCCGACAGAAGCTCCTTTTGAAGGCGCCAGATCCCGCAGTAGTTCCACATCGTCTCCTGCAGTTCGGCGAGAAGGCGGTACGGGTTCTCTGAGCCGGTCGACCCGTTCAGACCGTCGTATTCGGACCGCCGGTACGAGACCGCTTCGCTGAAAGTCGTCTGGGCGACGTCCTCCCACCCACCTTCCAGAGCCGAGCCGAGATAGGCTTGCACGCCCAGGGCTGCCAGTTCGCCTCCCGTCAGACACGTGAGCAGGGCGTTCGCGCCGAGGCGGTTCGCACCGTGGTACTGGTACTCGCACTCTCCGGCGGCGAAGAGTCCGGGAACGTTCGACATCTGGTTCCGGGGCGAGTTGACGTCGAGCGTTTCGCCGTTCGTCCCTTTTTCGTAGTCGACCCAAAGACCGCCCATCGTGTAGTGAACGGCCGGGTAGATCCGCATCGGGTTATCGATGGGGTCTTCCCGCATGAACTTTTCATAGATCTCGAGGACGCCTCCCAGTTTGTCGTTGATGAGGTCGCGGCTCCATCCCTTTTCGCGGTGCAGATGGCCGATGTCGAGATAGACCTGTTGCCGCCGCCCGACGCCTTTGTCCATTCGGCAGACGCAATAAATGATGAAGCTGACCAGGTCGCGGCTGAGGAGGTTTCCATACGTCGGGTCCAGCTCCTCGCAGAAATACCAGCGGTCCCTTTCGGGAATGTCCTTCGGCGGTCGCTTGTCCTCCGGATCGCGCGGCGACCAGAGCCGTCCTCCTTCGCCTCTTACCGACTCGCTGATCAACCGGCACTTGTCTTCACCGGGGATCGCGGTCGGATGGATCTGGACCATTTCCGGATTTCCATAGACGGCTCCTTCTTGGTAGCAGACGCTGACCGGGTCGCCCGTGTTGATGATGGAATTGGTGCTCCGGCCAAAGATGACGCCGTTCCCGCCGCTCGCGATCACGACGGCGTCGGCCGGGAAACTCTCGATCGCCATCGTCCGCAGGTCCTGCGCCACGATGCCTTTGCAGACCCCCTTGGCGTCTTTGACGAGGCCGACGAACGTCCATCCTTCGAACTTCTCGACGTCCTGGCTCGACTCGTATCGCCGGACTTGCTCGTCGAGCGCGTAAAGGAGCTGTTGCCCCGTCGTCGCGCCCGCATAGGCCGTACGGTGCTTCAAAGTCCCTCCGAACCGACGGAAACTCAGCATGCCTTCGGCCGTCCGGTTGAACGGCACGCCCATCCGGTCCAGGAGATAGATGATGGCGGGCGCCCGCTCGGCCATCCGCATCACGGGAGGCTGGTGGTTGAGAAAGTCCCCGCCTGTGATCGTGTCTTCGAAGTGCAGGTAAGGCGAGTCGCCTTCGCCCCTCAGGTTGACGGCACCGTTGATGCCTCCTTGGGCGCAGACGCTGTGGCTCCTCTTGACGGGGACGACGCTGAAGAGCTGGACTTTAACGCCGGCTTCGGCGAGCTTCATCGTGGTCATGAGCCCGGCCAATCCACCGCCGACGACGATCACCTTCCGTTGGGCCATGGGGTCGTCATCGTTTTACCCTGAGCACCGTCCACACGGCGGGGGCGGACGTCACGCGGCCTCGTCCTTGCCCGGACCGGCCGCCCCGGACCCAAGCGCTGTCGACGCCAGCCGTAAAATCGCCTCGATGACGGTCACCGTCCTGGGTGCAGGAAGCTGGGGCACGGCGCTTTCGCTCGTTCTCGCCAGGAACGGTCACGACGTGAACCTCCTCGGACGCGAATCCGGGGCTCTTGACGACCTGGTCCAGCGCCGCGAGAACCTGCGCTATCTGCCAGGGTTCGTCCTTCCCGAATCGGTCCGCGTCGCGTGGCTCGACGCCGACAGTCCGGTCGGCGACGTCACGGTGATCGCGGTGCCGTCGGGGGCCGTACAAGAGGTCCTCCCCGTCGTGTGCCGGTCGAACGTCGTCGTCGTAGCCAGCAAGGGCCTCGCGCCTGGCGGAGAGGCCCTCATCTCCGACGTCGTCGAAGCGGCTTGTCCGTCCTCCCGGGTCGTCGTCCTAAGCGGCCCGAACTTAGCCGTCGAACTCGCCCAGAGTATCCCGACGGTCGCGGTCGCGGCGAGCAAAGACTCCGATGCGGCTTGCCTCGTAAGGGACGCGTTCCATTGCAGGTCGTACCGCGTTTATGTCAGCGACGACGTCAAGGGCGTCGAGGTCGCGGGCGCGCTCAAGAACGTCATGGCGATCGCAGCGGGTATGTCCGACGGCCTTGGTTTCGGCGACAACACGAAGGGCGCGCTCCTGGCCCGTGGCCTCCACGAGACGGCGCGGATCGGGCTCGCCCTCGGTGCCCGGCTCGAGACGTTCCTCGGAATCGCGGGGGTCGGCGACCTCTTCGCGACCGCTAACTCTCGCCTGTCGCGCAACTACCGCGTCGGATTCGGGCTGGGCGAGGGCCGTCGGCTCGCAGACGTGCTTCAGCAGATCGGTCAGGTCGCCGAAGGGGTGACCACCGCTGAACTCGTCCTTCATCTGGCGCGAAAACTCGGCGTCGAGGCGCCGATCTGCGACGTCGTAAACCAGGTCATGCGCGGCAACGTCGATCCCAGAACGGCCGTTTGGCAGCTCATGGAACGGACGCCGAAGCGCGAAGGACTTGAAGCGCCCGGAACCGGTTGACGATCGCCCAGACCGAGACGGCGAGCGTCGCGATTGCGGCAAGGGCATAGCTTTGGGCGTGCATGAGACCGGTCGCCGCCAACCTTCGGTCCGCCTCCTTGGAAGGATCTTGAAGCACGGTTGCGGTGCCGAAGTAGACCAGGCACCAAAGCACGATGCCGAGCACAAGGATCGCGCCAAGACACACGGCCAGCGGACGCACGAGGTCGCGCCAACCCAGCACCGGCATCGGACCGACCCGACTGACGGCGGCCAAGACGAGCCCAGAGACCGCACCGAACCACCACGTCGCCAAGAATCCCCATCCTAGAGCCAGAAGCACGGGAGCCTGTGTCCCGATCGAAGGGTGGTAAGTGCCCAGGTACGGCTTACAGACGGACACGGAGAACAGGTCGTGGACAATTCCGAAGACGACAGCGGCCAGAATGCAGGTTCCGACGATGCGCACCCCTTGCACAGTTTTTTCGACGCGCCGGGCCGTCGTCGCGTTCGGCTCCAACGTGGGCGACCGCGGCCGGCACGTCCTGGAAGCGCTCAAGTTCCTGGGTTCGCGGGTCGGGATCGTTGCGTCGAGCGGGCTTTACGAGACCGCTCCGATGTACGTCGAAGACCAGCCTCCGTTCCTCAACGGTGCCGTCCTGATCGAAACGGACCTTGACCCTCGGGAACTGTTGAAGCTTTTGAAAGACATTGAGTCACGGATCGGCCGTCAAGCACGCGAGAGGAACGGACCCCGCGAGATCGACCTCGATCTGATCGACTTCGAAGGCGACGACGTCGACCACAGTGCGACGCTCACTGTCCCGCATCCGCGTGCCCACGAACGAAGGTTCGTACTCGATCCGATGAACGAAATCGCCCCTGATTGGGTTCTCAATGGATACGGGGCGGTACGCGACCTCTTGAAACGGGCCGACGTACAATCCCAGGAAGTCAGGCGGACGGCCGATGCCCCAATTCTCCTTTAGCGCCATCGACGGAAACGGGAGGCCCGTGCAAGGGGTCGTCGATGCCGGTACAGAGAACGAACTGATCGTCCGTTTGTCCGGCCAAGGGCTCCGGGTGCAGTCGATCACACGGGGAGCCGCGGCACCGACGCCCGCTACGCGGCCTCCGGCCCCGGCCGTGTCCACTGTGGCCGCACCGCCCGTGGCCCCGGTACGCCCTGTGACGCGAGTCGCCCATGAGCCCCGCCGTTCGGACGGCCGCCCCTATCTCGCTCCGGCAAAGACGGTCCGGACGAAACGGGCCACGTACAAGCAACTCATGTTCTTGTTCGCCCAGACCGCGACGATGCTTCGGAGCGGGGTCAGTCCGGCGGACACCTTTCAGAGGCTGTCGGTGTCGGCCGTCCCTCCCCATATCGCTCAGGCCGCACACGGCGTCGCCGACATGGCGACCGCAGGGATCAGCATGGCCGACGCTATGGCCGTCTATCCCGACGTCTTTCCCGAGGCTGCCGTCGGAGCGGTCCGCGCCGGCGAAAACGGTGGTTACGCGCACGAAGCCTGCCGGCTGCTCAGCGTCCAGTACGAAAAGTCGCACCGGATGATGTGGCACGTACGGTTCCTGCGATGGGCGACCATGATCGGCCTTTCCGCGATCCCGGTGGTCGAGTCGTTCGTGCAAGGACTTGACCGGTCGTTCGCCGACATGAGCGGCGTGGCCGGATTGGGGCAAGGCATGATGGCCGCGTTCCGCGGATGGTCCGGCCTTTGGCTCGTCCTGCTGTGGGCCTGTTACTTCGCCGCCAAGGCCTGGATGCGTCAGACCCGGAACCGGGATCTGCGTCACGCGCTCGCCCTCAAAGTACCCGTCTTTGCAGAGCGGGCGAAAAAGGAGGGGCTCGCGGCGTTCACGTTCCATACAGGGCGCCTGTCCCAGGCCGGCCTCAGTCCCAACCGCGCTTGGACGTTGGCCGCGGCCGCAGTACCGAACCAAGCTCTCGGGAGGGCCTTTGCCGCCATGAACGACGGGACGTCCGACGGAGTGCGTTTAGGCGACCTTGTCCGTCGGTCCGAGTTGTTCCCCCGCGACTACGCGAACATTTTGGAGACCGGAGAGGCGACAGGGACTTTGCCGCAAGCGTTGGAATACGTGTCCCAAACGGCAGACCGGGACCGCTCGTTCGCCGACCGGAAGGCGAACTGGTCCTTGTACGGCACCTACATCCTCCTTTTCATCGTCTTCGGGATCGTGTGCGGTACAGCTTTTTACACCGGATACTTCAACGCGCTTTACAAGCACACGGTCGGTGAGGCGGAGGCCGAACCCTGATGCCGGTGTTCACCTACACGGCCCAGCGTGAAGACGGTCAGACGGTTTCGGGGACCGCTCTCGGGGATTCGTTCGAAACCGTGGCGGGTCAATTGAAGTCGCAAGGGATGACCGTGCTGAGCCTTGCCGCCGCTCCCGCACCCGGGGATCCGGTGGTCGCGGCGCCGAGCCCGCTAAGACCCGAGCAACCGCGTGCCGCGGCTCCGCCCCCTACCGAAGCCCGCAGTACGTTCGCGACCCAGGTCGCGGGGCCGATCGTCGGCCAAGTCTCGCTCTCCGCGCTCCACTTCTTCTTCCGGCAACTGGGCACGATGTTGAACGCGGGCATCAATCCGGCAGACGCCCTCGAGACCCTGAGCAGGCAGACCGGCAGTCCGAAACTCATGTCGATCGTGCGCGAGACCAAGGAGCACGTCATCGCAGGCCGACCGATCAGCGTCGGTCTGCACCGCTATCCCGAAGTCTTCAACCCGCTCATGATGAGCATGGTCCGGGTCGGAGAAGAAGGAGGCTTCCTTGCCGACCAGTGCTCGCAACTCTCCGAGTACATCCAGCGGGACATGGAACTGAGGAACACGATCAAGCGCGAGACCGCGATGCCGAAACTGACGGTCGGCGCTAGCCTGGTCATCATCTTTGGCGCCAACGCGACGATCCAGGCGGTAGCGCCGGGCGGGCTCACGCTGCCGACCCCTTGGATCGTCTGGCTCGCGGCGGCCGCACTCGCGATCGGTGCGTTCCTCTTCGTCAAGTTCTTTTTGCCACGGCCTCAGGTCCGCCGTGCGTTCGACGAGTTCGTCCTCAACCTGCCCGGTGTGGGCCCGATGGTCCACGGATTCGCGATGGCGAAGTTCGGTCGGGCGTTCGGCGCTTTGTACAGGGGTGGCGTCGCGATCCCGAAGGCGGTCGTCCTATCTGCGGAAGCGTGCGGCAACGAGGCGGTCCGGGCCCGGGTCGTTCCGGCGGCGGCAAGGATCGAAGGCGGCGCCTCGATCACCGAGACCTTTACGGCGACCGGTGCTTTTTCGCCGCTGGTGCTCGATATGGCGAGGACCGGAGAGACGACGGGCAACATGGACGAGATGTTGCTACGGATGTCCGAGTTCTACGAGGACGAGGGCATTACGAAAGCCCAAATGGCGGCGAAGATCATTGGCGTCTTGGCCCTGGTCGCCGTCGGAGCGTACGTCCTCTTCATCTTGGTCTCTTTCTACTCGTCATACTTCGGTCGCATGACGAGCTCCTAAGGCGACCATAATCCGGAGTGCCGTCGCACTACGAGACTCTGGGGCTCGAACTCGGCGCGGGTGAAGCCGAAATCCGCGCGGCTTACCGACGGTTGGCCCGGACGCTCCACCCCGACGTCAACCGCGCAGAAGACGCGAAAGAGCGGTTCCAAGAACTGCAGACGGCTTACGAAGTCTTGAGCGACGCTCGGCGCAAAGCGGCCTATGACGACATCCTCGGCCGTCAGTCCGGTCGGTCGTCGATGCCTGCCGACAAGGAAGCCAGACGCCGTCAGAAGGAGCGCGAAGAGGAAGAAGAACTCGCCCGACGGGCTGAAGAACGAATGCGGGACGCGCGCCCCGGAGCCCGGATCGATCCGGCCGAGACGGAACGCCTCTCCCAACTGATCAATACGGGAAAGATCGTCGAAGCGGAACGGATGGCGGCCGACATGATCGCCCGCGAGCACCGGCAGCCCGTCCCACACGCCGTCTTGGGCGACGTGTACCGGTTCCGGGGCGAATATGCGAAGGCACTTCAGAGTTACGGGTACGCCGCACAGTACGAACCGAACAACCCGGTCTACCAACGGAAGTACGAACAACTTCTGGAAGGAGGTGTCGGAACGGTCGCCGCGGCACGGTCCGACACGTACGTCCCGGAGTTCAGCTTTCCGCCCCTTGCGGTCGGTGGAGGCGTCTGTCTCGCCGCCGTCCTCTATGTCGCCCTGTCGCCGGAACCGCCTCTCGGCCTCTTCTTCGCTCCGAAATGGACGCTAGGCAACCTCGCGATGCAGCTCGTAACGGGCCTCGTGGCGGGGGCGTGCCTGTCGCTTTCGGGAGCCCTTGCACGGTTCCAGGTCGCGGCCGGAGCCGCCATGACGAAGGTCCGACCCGCGACGGCTCTCGGGCTCGTCGCCGTGGTCTCGTTCTGGCTCGCGTGCCTCGTGTACTACGCGATCGGTCAGTCGCAACACGCGTTCAACCGTTCCCTGTCGCTGACGTTAGGCGCAGCGGCCGGGGTGACGGTCGCCTTCGCACTCGCAGGCTGGTCGCGCGGCGGCGACTTGGCGCTTCAAAACCTCCTATGGTGCGGGAATCTCGTCTACGTCTGCACGATGCTCGGTTGGTCCGTGACGGACGCTCTCAAGGGCAGTGCCTGATCCGGAGAGAGGGGCCCTGCGTGACGCTGCCGGGCGGCAGGCGTCAGACTGCATAATATGGCCGTGACCGCCAGAGTGCTCCCCTTCTTCGCCCTGCTCGCCGTCGTCGGTTGCGGAGGCGACAAAGCGGATTTCACGTCCGTGCCGAAGTCTTACGCCACGACGCTGGTCTCTCCAGCAGGCGCGACCGCGATCACGATCAAGGGCGCGTCCCGCGACGGTCGCATCGTCGGCAAGTACACCAAGGACGGCAAGGACAAGCTCTTCGGCTGGCTGGTCGACGGCGATACGACGGACATCGTCCTGCCCGCCGAATGTAAGGACATGGACGGCATCGACGACATCGGGAACCTGATCTGCTCCGACCGGACGGTCATCCCGACGAAGCTGTTCCTCTACAAGAGCGGCAGCGTCTCGTCCTTGACCCTCCCGACCGGCTACACCGATGTCACGGTGAACCAGATGACGGCGACGGGCGGCATCGCAGTCATGGCGAGCAAAACGGGCGAGACGAAGGGCTACTTGATGAAGATCGGCGAGGATCCGGTCGTCAAGACCGACGCGGGCGGGGCCACCGTCGCCGTGTCGGCGGACGGAAACGTCGCATGCAACATGACCGCGAACGCGCACGTGTCGTGTTTCGCCGTGATCGGCGACAAGAAGGGCCCCGTGTTCGCGGTCGCGAACGGTGATGTCGTCGCGGCCGGGATCAACGATGCCGGTGTCATGGTCGCGACGAAGACCCCTCCGGGCGACGTTCCGCGCGCGGTCAAGATCACAGGCCCCAACATGGCTCTGCTCCCGTTACCCGCCGGTGCGACCGAAAGCGTCGCGACGGACATTGAGAACGGCGGCCTAATGGCGGGGCGGGCCAAAGTCGGGGCCGAATGGGAAGCTTGCGTCTGGTTTCCAAAGGGCGAAGCGGTGCTGGTCAAAAACCTGGTGAAGCCCCCCATCGCCGGCGTCAAGTACACGTCCGTCAGGGTCGTCACCCCTCTCGGGATCGTGGTCTGCGAAGGCACGAAGACGACGGGAAACGTGACCGTCCCCATCCTGTACGCGCTTAATCCGTCGTACTGAGACCCTTGAGAGGCCAATCGCCGGCCACCGTTCAGGCCGACCTTGACGGTGGCCGTCCGTTGCTTCCTGGAGACTCGGCCGTCCCCCGGTACAATCGGCCCTTCCGATGCCGAAAAAGACCTCGATCATGACGGCGATCCCGTACGTCAACAGCACGCCCCACATCGGCAACGTGTTGACGACCTTGAGCGGCGACATCACCGCTCGGTACATGCGGATGCGCGGGCACGACGTCTTCTTCCAGGTCGGGACCGATGAAAACGGGCTGAAGATCAAGGAAGCGGCCGAAGCGAAGGGCGAAGACGTCCATACGTTCGTCGACGCGATCTCCCAGCGGTTCGCCGACATCTTTCAGAGCCTGAAAATCTCGTCCGACGCTTTCGTGCGGACGACGGAGGACCGTCACGTCAAAGCGTGTCAGGAGCTGTTCCGCCGCCTCCAGGCGACAGGCCATATCTACGAAGGCACCTACGAAGGATGGTACGACGTCTCGACGGAGACCTTTTTCAAGGAGGAGGAGCTCGTCGATGGACTCTCGCCCGACGGCAACGAAGTGCGCTGGGTCAGCGAGCAGAACTGGTTCTTCCGTCTCAGCGCCTTCCAGCAACCCCTCCTTGACGCTTACGCCGATGGCACCCTTCGCGTCGTTCCGGAAACGCGGCAGAACGAGGTTTTGAGCTTCATCAACCAGGGCCTGCGCGACCTCTGCGTGTCCCGGACGAACCCGGGCTGGGGGATCCCCCTTCCCGACGACCCGTCCAAGGTCATTTATGTCTGGTTCGACGCCTTGATCAACTACCTGACAGCGACCGGATGGCCGGACGCGGGCTGGGAGGACGCATGGCCGCCCGTCGTCCAATGGCTGGGCAAAGACATCCTGACCCGGTTCCATGCGACCCTCTGGCCGGCGATGCTTATGGGCGTCGGCGCGTGGGACGGTTTCGTCACGAAAGAGCGGCCGTTCACGGTCGTCGCTCACGGTTGGATCCTGCTCGGAGCGGACAAGATCTCCAAGTCCAAGGGCAACGTCGTCGAGCCGTTGGTCCTGGCCGCCGATCTTGCGGCCCGCGCCGGCGTTCCGGAACCGATCGCCGTGGACGCCCTCCGGTACTACGAGGCCGCGACGATGTCCTTCGAAAGCGACTCGACGTTCACGTACGAGGACTTCGACCGGCGCTACAACTCGGATCTGGCCAATGACCTTGGCAACGCCCTGAACAGGTCGCTGAGCATGGCCCACAAGTTCGTGGGGGGCTCTGTCCCTGAAGGCCCTAGCCTTCCCGAAGCGGTCGAGGCCGTCTGGTCGGCGCGTTCGGCGTACGACCAGGCGATGACCGATTTCCGGCTCGACCGGGCGACGGACGCGGCTTGGGGCCTTGTCCGCTACTTGAACAAAGCGATCGATACTTGGGCTCCGTGGTCGTTGGCCAAGAACGGGGACGCGTCCCTCGGCTCTGTCGTCCGCTCTATGCTGCTGTGCTTGCGTTCAGCCGAAGGACTGGTCCGGCCCTTGATCCCGGACGCCGCGGACGCGATGGCGGCCCAACTCGGCTTGCCCCCCTTGACCGCTTGGGACCAGATCGGTGACGAAGGGTCGTTGCCGGCAGGGACGGCCCTGTCGCAACCTGTCCCGATCTTCCCTAGGCTCGAGACCAAGCCCGCGACAGCCCCCGCACCGGATAAGAAAACAATGGAAGACAAGCCGAAGTCCGAGAAGCCGAAAGCCGGCCCGGCGCCCGTGATCGAGTTCCCGGACTTCGCCAAAGTCGAACTTCGCGTGGCCCGGATCATCGAAGCCGAGAGGATCGAAGGGAGCGAGAAGCTGATGAAGCTCCAAGTCCGGATCGGAGACGAGCCGCGGCAGATCGTGGCCGGGATCGCAAAGGCGTACGCCCCGCTCGACCTGATCGGGCGGCAGATCATCGTCGTCGCGAACCTCAAACCTGCAAAGCTGATGGGCCACGAAAGTCAAGGCATGCTGCTTGCCGCCGACGACACGGACGGGGCTCCGATCCTGCTACAGCCCGAACGGGAGTCTCCCGACGGAACGAGCGTTCACTGACCGTCGGACTCTTCCTCGGCCGGTCGGCCCCGTGATCGGATAACATCGCTCCATGCAACGCAGGGAGTTCCTGAAAGCGGCGGCGGCGGCAGGAGCGACCGCCCTCGGCTCGAAGCTGGCAATGGCGTCCGGAGGTCCGGATCCGGCAGGACCGGCCGGTGAAGCGCAGGCCAAACAAAAGCGGTCGACGATGATCGACGCGACCGCAAAGAAGATGGACAAGGTCCGCGTCGGGTTCATCGGCGTCGGCGCACGCGGCAGTGGCCACGTCGAGCAAATGCTGCTGATCGACGGCGTGGAAGTGACGGCCATCTGCGACGATTGGAAGGACCTTGCCGACCGCTCGGCCGCCGCCTGCGTCAAGGCCGGACGTGCGAAACCGGCCGTCTATAAGGACGGCCCCTTGGCGTACAAAAAACTGCTGGACCGCAGCGACGTCGACATCGTCATCATTGCGACGCCGTGGGATTGGCACACACGGATGGCCGTCGACGCCATGGAGCGAGGCAAGCACGCCTTCATCGAAGTCCCGGCCGCCGTCACGATCGACGAGTGCTGGAAACTGGTCGACACGTCTGAAAAGACCCGCAAGCTGTGCATGATGATGGAGAACGTCTGCTACGGCCGTGAAGAGCTCATGGTGCTCAACATGTGCCGCCTCGGCGTCTTCGGCGAACTCCTCCATGGCGAAGGTGCCTATATCCACGATCTGCGCGGCCAGATGCACGAGGTCGAACACGGCACGGGTTCGTGGCGGACCGTCCAATACCAGAAGCGCAACGGGAACCTTTATCCGACGCACGGTCTCGGGCCTGTCGCCCAGTACATGGGCGTCAACCGTGGCGACCGGTTCGACTTTCTTTCGTCGGTCAGCTCTCCGAGCCGCGTCCGGTCGATTTACGCGAAGAAGAACTTCCCGCCCGACCACAAGTGGAACAAGACGCCGTTCGTCTGCGGCGACATCAACACGTCGCTGATCAAGACCGTCCTTGGGCGGTCGATCATGGTGCAGTGGGACGAACAACTGCCCCGCCCGTACAATCGGTTGAACCTGATACAGGGGACCAAAGGCGTTTGGGGCGGCTTCCCGGACCGTGTGGTCGTGGAAGGGATGTCCAAGAGTACGGACTCCTGGGAAGAGGACGACAAGCTCAAGCCGTATTACGAAAAGTTCGACCACCCGTTGTGGAAGCGCATCGCGAGCGACCCTTCGAACAAGGGAGGCCACGGCGGGATGGATTTCATTATGCTGTGGCGGATCGTCTATTGCCTCAGGAACGGCCTCCCGCTCGATCAAGACGTCTACGACGCCGCGGCATGGTCGGCCATCTCGCCGTTGAGCGAAGCGTCCGTGAAGAATCGAGGAAAGTCCCTGGACTTCCCCGACTTCACGAGGGGCGGATGGAAGTTGCGGAAGCCTCTTCCCGCTGTGTCCTGACGAGGACGAAAGTGGTGAGCCGGCTGGGACTCGAACCCAGGACCCACGCCTTAAAAGGGCGTTGCTCTACCGACTGAGCTACCGGCTCACGGCTGGAGACGTTACCCGTTCTGGCCGCGGACGGATGGGGCGGGTAACCTGGTTTCATGCCCGAAGACGCCTTGACGTACGCCTCATCCGGCGTCGACATCGACGTGGCGGACCAGGCCGTACGCCTGATCGTGCCCGCCGTCGAAGCGACGCACAACGAGCGCGTCCTCGGTGGGATCGGCGGTTTTGGTGCCTTGTTCCAGGCGACGTTTCCGGACATGGCCAACCCGGTCTTGGTCAGTAGCATCGACGGAGTCGGCACGAAGACCAAGGTCGCGGCCATGGCCGGGGACTGGTCCGGGATCGGAAAGGACCTCGTCAACCATTGCGTCAACGACATTCTCTGTCAGGGAGCACGGCCGCTGTACTTCCTCGACTACTTCGGGTGCTCCCGCCTTTCACCGCAAGTCTTCGACCAGGTCGTCTCAGGTGCGGCGGCGGCGTGCCAGGACGTGGGTTGCGCGCTCATCGGCGGAGAGACGGCCGAACTCCCCGGCGTCTATGCCGATGAAGAGATCGACGTCGTCGGCGCGATTACGGGAGTCGTCGACTTTGACAAACGGCTGCCGCGGCCCAAAGCCTCCCCTGGGGACCGATTGGTCGGCATCGCGTCGAACGGACTCCACACGAACGGCTACTCGTTAGCAAGGCGGGCCCTCTTCGAGGTCGGCGGGCTATCGGTTCGGGACAAGCTCGCCGGTACGGACGAGACGTTGGCAGACGCCTTGCTCATGCCCCACCGCTGTTATTTCCATCCGGTCCATACCGTCGTCCAAGAGTCGGCCGGTGTGTTGGGCGCCGCCCACATCACGGGTGGAGGCATCACAGGCAACCTTCCGCGCTCGCTCCCCCATGGCGTGCAAGCGGTCGTCAACAAGCGTTCGTGGGAGCCCCTCCAGATCTTCCGCACCATACAGGCGGTCGGAAACGTGCCGGAAGACGAGATGTTCCGGACCTTCAACATGGGCATCGGGATGATCTTGATCGTCTCCCACGACCAGGCCGCACCCGTCGTCGCGCGATTGAACGCCTTGGGAGAGCACGCGGCCGAGATCGGTGAACTCCGCCCCGGTTCCGGTGACGTGCACTTCGTCTGACGATGGATTGGACGGTCGACTACGGATCCGGGCCCAGACCCTGTAAAGTGCCCCACGCTTGGCGTCAAGACGTCGACGTCCGGTGGGAGGGCCCTGCCGTCTATCGGACGACGGTCACCGTCGACGAACCTGATACGTGGGTCGTCTTCGAAGGGGTCAGCTATGCGGCCACGGTCGCCATCGATGGGACACCTGTCCGTGAGCACCAAGGGATCTGGGACGCTTGGGCCGTCGCGGTGCCGACGGGGGTCCGCGAGATCACCGTCGAAGTCGTCAAGAACGGCGGCCCGACGTTTCCGGTCCGCGACGTTCTGAGCGGGTTCCTGCCCTATGTCTTCCACACCTTCGGCGGGATCTTTCGGGACGTACGTCTCGTGGTCTCGCGCGAAGATCCGACGCGGGTCGACCGGCCTGCCCCGCCGAGTCGGATCCGCGTCGAAGGGAACCGGCTGTTCCTCGACGATCGGCCGTGGACGGTGCGCGGTGTCCTGTCATGGGGCTGGTACCCCGGTCTCGGACACTGCCATCCTTCGGTCGACGACGTCCGGAAAGAGGTCAGAAGGATCAAGAGAGCCGGGTTCAACCTCGTCAAGTTCTGCCTTTGGGTGCCGCCGCACCACTTCCTCGACGTCCTGTCCGAAGAGGGCCTCGTCGCCTGGGTGGAACTGCCGCTGTGGATGCCCAGCCCGGAGCCGGAGCGGCTCGAAGCGATGCTGGCCGAGGCCGAGACGATCGTCCGACAATATCGGAGGCACGACGCGATCGTCGCCTGGACCTGCGGCTGTGAGCTTTCGGAATCGACGCCCCACGAGGTGCGCCGGAGGCTCTTCGAAACGGTGCGCGACCTGACCGGGTGCCCTTTGGTCAAAGACAATTCGGGAAGCGCCGAGATGTACGGCGGCGACCTGCGCGAATACGGGACGTTCTTCGACTTCCATCCTTACTGCGACACGGTGTTCTATCCGCCCGTCTTGGATTCGCTCCAGAACGGGCCCCGGCGGGCGATGCCTGTCCTTTTGGGCGAAACCAACGATTACGACGAGTACAGGCCCCTTGGACGCTGGAGCGGTCCTGAAGCGGTCACTGCCGATCCGGACCGTCCTTGGATCCTGGAACACGTCTCGACTCCACGGCCGTACTGGCTGTCCTCAGACCCGAGGCTCAACGACCAAGGAGTCCGGTGGCAGCACGACGTGCCTGGGGTCCTCGACTCTTTGCACAGCATTCCCGACGCCTCGGAAGAACGACGGCTCCGGCTCCTCTCGCGGCAAAAGTCGGCGGCTGTTCGGAACCGGGTCACGGAGGACGTCGCTGCCCGTGCGGACATCGCGGGCTTCGTCGTGACCGGTCTCGTCGAGACGCCGATCTCGACCTCCGGCGTCGTGGACCAGGGTGAGGACGCCTTCGAACCGCAAGCGTTCGTCTGGTCGTCGCCTGTGACGTTCTTCTCGATCCCCCACCGGCGACCTCCTTGGGTCGACGGCGGGAACAGACCGGGCTGGCTGGATCCCTGGTGCCACTTTCCTGGCCCTGCCGTGATCGCGATCGGAGCCAGGTCGGACCTCGACCATTTCGGGACAGCTGTCGTCAGGGTGGGCGGGACCAAGGTCTTCGAGTCCGACATCCAGATCACGGGGGGTCGACCGCACGAGGTGGCCCGACTGGAGGTGGAGTTCGGTGCCGGCCCTGTGGACCTGCAGATCGCCTTCGAGCCCAACGGTGCGTTGTGGCCGCTGCGGGTCTACGAGCGGTTGTCCAAAGACGACCTCGCCGGCTGGACGCTTTCAGGAACACCCTTCCGGCACCTCGACCAACCAGGACGTGACGGTCCGTCCGGCCTGGTCACGACGGGCTGGGACGACGCGGTCCGATCGTGCGTTCATGACGAGCGCCCGGTCGTCGCGTTTTTGGGAGAAGACCGGTCTGTGGCGACCGTAAGAGCACCGTTCTGGCGCGAATGCGTCCAGACTTCGCGACCGCCGGTCCCTGAGAACGACTGGACTTTCCTGTATCCGGTCGCGACCGATGCCGTCCTCAGTCGGGAGTGGCTCGAAACGGAACTTCCTGGGGCCGAGTGGTTTATGACGCGGGTCGACACCCGGACTTACGGACGCTCGTGTTACGTCGCCAAACGGGGCCACACCGTCGTCACCACCCTACGCCCTTGGGGTGGACTGGGCGCACAACCCTATGGCCTGGAGAACAACCCGGCCGGATGCGAACTTCTCCGAATGCTGACGAAGCTGGCCGTTCAAGGTTAAGCCCAGGCCGTCAAGCCGCCGGTCAAAGTCTGGCCGTCCCACACGTATTCGCCGAAGAACCGCGCGTGGGAACCTCCTTGACAGATCCATGTCCCGGCGACGAGTTCGGGCTTCTCCAAGACGGAGTGAGAGTGACCCCCGAAAATCACATCGATGTCGCCTCCTGCTTCAGCTAGGACGCGGTCTTGGGCGAGTCCGATATGGGTCAGGGCGAAGACCGCGTCGACCTGGGGCCGAAGCTCGGCCGCGACTTTGACGGCCGTCTCGATCGGCGGGTCCCAGAGGTAGGCGCTGGCCGACCGGGTCTTCATCCGCGCCGTCACCATGGCGACGGAAACGCCGAAAACGCCGATTTTGAACCCGCTTCTCTCAAGGATCAGAGAGGACGACAACGGTGACGTCCCATCGCGCTTATGGAGGTTGGCGCAGAGGACGGGATGGGTCGCACCCGCCAGTTTCGCTCGGAACGCCGCTTCGAGCACGTGCGTCTCCCGGTTACCGATCACGCTCGCGTCGCAACGGAGTCGTTGGAAAAGTCCCCATACCTCCTCCCGGCCGACCGGAACGCCGAGATTGCCGGTCTTGATGCAGTCACCGGTGTCGAAATAGAGGTCGGCACGGTCACGGGCATGGGACAGGAACGCGAACCGATCCGGCCGGAGTCGTCCGTGCAGGTCGTTCGTGTGGAGGATCTTCAGCGCCAAACCGGGCTTAATTGAAGGCGCCGTTCGCGCCGAGCCAGTCCAAGGCCAGCATGATCAGCATGAACGCGCCGCCTAGATACAGGGTCATTCTTCCGATCTTGTCTTCGATCGTTTGACGCCCTTTGAAGGTCGTACGGATGCCGCTGCTGCCACCGGACATCGCATCGCCCTTACCCGTCATCAGGACGATGAGCGAGAATACGACGGCCGCCAAGATGCCGAGCGTGAGCAGGATGTAATAGGCGATCTTCATGGCCGGATCGGGGAGGATACCTTTGCCCGAGTGTGCGGCCAGGGGTCCTCGCTCGGTCACATGGCCCTGGTCCGTGTCTCCCCGATCACCCAGATCGTCGCACCCGCCACGACGATGTTGATGATGTTGTAGAGGACGAGGAGGAGTCCTAAGGGGCCCGCGAACACGATGCCGAGCAAGGACCCGATCAGGCCTCCCAACCCTCCGACCAGTTTCAAGAAGGACAAGACGTTGACGATCCCCCGGACCAGTTCGGCCTGCAACAGGAGCCCGATGCCGACAAGGACGCTGAACGCACTGATCGCGATCCCGGCATAGCTAAAGACCGAAAGCTCTTGGCCCTTAGCCGTCAGGAACGGTTCGGCCACACCGATCGCGCCGCCGACGATCCACCAGACCGAGATCGTGTAGTAAAGCCCCCAGACGAACTTGTGCGAGACATAGCGGCCGGACTGTCCGGCCACGTCCCCCGGTTTGGCCGAACCCTTGGCCCTCGGCACCTTCGTCACGTCGGCCTGGCAGAACTGACACTTCTGCGCGAAGTCCGGCAACGTGTTCTTGCAGTTCGGACACTGGATCATGGCCCTATACCCGCCCCGACGGCCGCAGTATGCCGCCCTTGGACGCCGGACTGCAACCAGCGAGCCGCCGTCCCCCCTTCATTGGTAGCATCGTTGCGTGAAGTGCGACGTGTTGATCGTCGGCGGAGGCACGGGCGGGTCGGCCGCGGCCGCCGCCCTCAAGGGTCGGGGCTTGACCGTTGTCCTGACCGAAGAGACCGATTGCCTCGGCGGACAGTTCACGTCCCAATGCGTCCCTCCGGACGAACACCCTTGGATCGAGCAGTTCGGGTGTACCCGTCGCTACCGGGAGTTCCGATACCGGGCGCGGCGGTCTGCCCTGACTCGGACAAGCCGGGCCGACCTGTCCCCGTACGACGGCGGTTTTAACCCCGGGCAGGGATGGGTCAGCCGCCTCTGTACCCTCCCGTCGGACTTTGCCCTGGCCTTCCGGACACAGCTCGAATCCGGCCCCGTCGTCGGCCCGGACAGTGAAGGAAGCCTTCTTGTCCTTCTGCGTCACGTCGCGACCGCGGCGATGACCGACGGTTGTACGGTACGGGCCGTCCACGTCCGGAACGTGGCCACCGGAGAAGAACAGTGGATCGAACCAAGGTTCGTCCTCGACGCCACGGAGACGGGCGACCTCTTACCGATGACAGGGACGGAATGGACGCTCGGGGCGGAAAGCAAAGACGAGACGGGCGAACCGCACGCCGTCGACGGGCCGGCCCAGCCGGACAACGTCCAGGCCTTTACATGGTGCGCGGCCATCGAGTGGGACGGTAGCGGCGCAGACCACACGATCGCAGAGCCCGAGGACTATGGCTTCTGGCGTGAGTTCGTGCCGCCCCATTGGACGGGCCGCCTTCTGGACTTGACCTTCCCGAACGTCAGGACGGGCGAACCCATGACCTTGCCGTTGTTCGAACCTGAAGACGGCGAAGTCTCAACGTACAGGTCAGGTGGGCCATTGACGTTGTTCGGATACCGCCAGATCGTTTCGCAGAGCCAAGGGATTCAGGGATCGAACCCGGTCACCGTCATGAACTGGCCGCAGAACGACTACATGACCGGGTCGATCGTCGAGGTCGACGGCGCGTCGCGAGAGGCCCACCTGCGTGGCAGCAGGCAATTGACGCTGAGCGTCCTCTATTGGCTTCAGACCGAAACGGGGTTCCGCGGCCTCCGGTTGCGACCCGATGTCACGGGCACCCGCGACGGTTTGGCGAAAGCGCCGTACATCCGTGAGGGCCGAAGGATCAAGTCTCTGACGACCGTTTTGGAACAAGACGTGGCCGTCGACTGTAATCCGGGACGAGACCGTGCGCGGGACGTCGCGGACAGCGTCGGCGTCGGCGCGTACCGCATCGACCTCCATCCCGCCGTCAACGGTGCCGCGACCATCGATATCGGCGCCTTGCCGTTCCAGATCCCGCTCGGCGCTCTCGTACCAAAGGAGACGGCAAACCTGTTGCCCGCGTGCAAGAACATCGGGACGACCCACGTGACCAACGGCTGCTTCCGGCTCCACCCCGTGGAGTGGAACATCGGCGAGTCCGCCGGTCTGCTCGCCTTGTTCTGCATCGTCCACGGAGTGCCTCCACAAGCCGTCCACGCTTCGCCCGCCCTGTTGGCCGAGTTTCAGGGTCTTCTGATCCGGGAAGGCATCGAGACGGAGTGGCCCCGACTAGGCCCACTTTGAGGCGACCGAAGCTGAAGCAGGCAGGTCGTGAAACTGCGCGGAGGTTGGAACAGTAGTGACCGTTCGTGCTTTCTTTGTCTCTCGCTCTCGTCCTCGGCGTTCCTGTCGAGGAAGCTCAACCTCCGTTGTCGGGCCCGCTCTTGATGCGGCACCCGACCGCGAACGCGACGCACGTCGTGTTCTCGTTCGCAGGCGACCTTTGGTCCGTTGCCAGGCAGGGCGGCGACGCCGTCAGGCTGACGACCTCGGCAGGTACGGAGTCCGACCCGACGTTCTCTCCCGACGGGAAG
Organism: Armatimonadota bacterium; assembly: GCA_018268395.1. Classification (NCBI taxonomy): domain Bacteria; kingdom Bacillati; phylum Armatimonadota; species Armatimonadota bacterium. The sequence goes on from JAFDWQ010000001.1 coordinate 919,370, forward strand.
CGGATCGCGTTCACGGGCCAGTATTCCGGGACGAACGACGTCTACGTCATGGACGCGGGCGGCGGTGAACCCCAACGGTTGACCTACTACGCCGGGAACGATACGGTCATCGGTTGGACGCCGGACGGTCAGTCCGTCCTCTTCTCTTCGACGTACGAGACCGAAACGGACCTCCCGGCGCTGTACACCGTGCCGATGACGGGGGGAATGCCACAGAGGTTGCCGCTACCGAGCGGCACCCACGGCAGCTATTCACCCGACGGCAGACACCTGGCTTACGATCCGGGTTTCCGCTGGCAGGCCGCCTGGAAGCGGTACCGCGGCGGTCAGACGTCGAAAGTGTGGATCGCAGACCTGAGCGATTCGCAGGTCAAGGAAGTCCCGCGCAAGAACTCGAACGACACCAACGCCCTCTGGACCGACGGTGCGGTCTTCTTCCTCTCCGACCGAAACGGCCCGACGACCCTCTTCTCTTACGACCTCCGATCGGGCAAGGTCGCGGAGCGGGTCAAGCCTGGCACCTTCGAGATGAAGTCGGCCACCGTCTGCGGGACGACCATCGCGTTCGAACGGCTCGGCGAGATCGGCCTCTTCGACACGTCTACGGGACAGGTGTCCATCGTCGACGTCCGGATCGCCGGCGAGTTCCCCGAAAGCCGACCGCAGTACAAGAGCGTCGCCCCACTGATCGCGTCCTCGAACATTTCGCCGACCGGGGTCAGAGCCGTCTTCGAAGCGCGCGGGGACATCTACACCGTCCCGGCCGCAAAGGGCGATATCAAGAACCTGACGCAGACCAGCGGCGTCATGGAGCGGTCCCCGGCTTGGTCACCCGACGGACAGTCGGTCTGCTATCTGTCGGACGAAGGCGGAGAGTACAGGCTGGTGGTCCGCCCCGCCTCGGGATCCGGCGAGCCGAAGTCGTACGTCTTGGGCGAAGCGCCTGCCTTCTACTACGGACCGACATGGTCTCCCGACAGCACGAAGGTCGCATACAGCGACAACCGCAACTCGGTCTGGTACCTCGATCTGAAGTCGGGCAAGAACGTCAAAGTCGATGTGAACCCGTACGTCAACCCGACGTACGTCTTATCGCCGTCTTGGTCGCCGGACAGTAAGTGGTTGACGTACCGGCGCGACTTGGACAGCCATCTCTCCGCCGTCTTCGTGTACAGCCTCGAATCCGGAAAGGCGACGCAGTTGACGGACGGGTTGGGCGACGCCAGGAACCCGGTCTTCGACGTCGGCGGCAAGTACCTCTACTTTACGGCGAGCACGAACTCGGGCCACAGCAACAGTTGGCTCGACCTGTCTTCGTACCGCTCGATCAACCAAGATTCGAGCGTCTATGTCACCGTCTTGCGGAACGACCTCCCGTCTCCCCTGGCGCCTGAGAGCGACGACGAAGCCGTTAAAACGCCTGACGCGCCGAAGACGGAACCGAAAAAGGAGGAGTTCCGGATCGATCTGGACCGGATCCGTCAACGCATCTTGGCATTGCCGCTGCCGGCCAAAAACTATCAGGCCCTGCTGCCAGGGCCGGCCGACAGCGTCCTGGCCGCAGACACAACGGCCGTAGCGTCGATCCTCTCCCAGCCCCGCGTCACCTTGACCAAGTTCAGCTTGGCGACCCGGTCAGCGACCCCGCTCACGTCCGATTTCGGTGTCTTGTCGGTCACTCCGAACGGTGAAAAGATGCTGGTCGGACGCGGACCGCTGTGGGCGATCGTCCCGACCGCGGCTCCCTCGGGCCCGGGCCAAGGTGCGCTGGACCTTTCCTCGATGTCGACGAAGGTCGAGCCGATGGACGAGTGGAGGCAGATGTACCGCGAGGCCTGGCGCATCCAACGCGACTTCCTCTACGACCCCAATTTTCACGGGATCGACCTCAAGTCGATGGAGCGCAAGTACGAGCCGTTCGTCGCCAACGTGCGGTCACGGAACGATCTGAACTACCTGTTCGAGGACATGCTGGGTGAAATCTGCATCGGTCACATGTTCGTCGGCGGTGGCGACGTCCCGTCGGTCGCCGCTGTTCCTGGAGGGCTTCTCGGAGCGGACTACAAGCTCGAACAGGGACGATATCGGTTCGCGCGGGTCTACGACGGAGAGAACTGGAACCCGTCGCTGCGTGCACCGTTGACCCAGCCGGGCGTCAACGTCGTCGTGGGCGAGTTCCTTCTCGCGGTCAACGGACGCGAGCTCACAGCCAAGGACAGCGTGCACCAGGTGCTCGAGGCGACGGCAGGCAAACAGGTACGGATCAAAGTCGGGCCGAACGCCGACGGTTCCAAGTCGCGTGAAGTCACGGTGGTCCCCGTTCCGAGCGAAGCGGGTCTCCGGCATTTGGCATGGCGCGAAGACAACCTCCGCAAGGTCGAGAAGCTGAGCAACGGTCGTCTCGGATACATGCACATTCCGGACACGAACGTCGGCGGCTGGACGAACTTCAACCGTTACTTCTACGCCCAGGTCGGCAAAGAAGGCATCGTCATCGACGAGCGGTTCAACCATGGCGGACAGGTCGACGACTTTATGGTCGACAATCTGAACCGGCCGCTCCGTTCGAGGTGGGCGTCCCGGTACGGCAAGGACTTCTCCTCACCGCTCGGTGCGATCTATGGCCCCAAGGTGATGATCGTGAACGAGTATGCGGGATCGGGCGGCGACTACTTCCCTTGGCACTTCCGCCAGGCGAAAGTAGGGCCGATCGTCGGGAAGCGGACGTGGGGCGGCCTGGTCGGGATCCTCAACTTTCCAAGCCTGATGGACGGCGGCGGGGTCACGGCTCCGAACATCGCCTTCTACAACTTGAAGGGCGAATGGGAAGTCGAGAACCACGGTGTCGATCCCGACATCGAGGTCGAAATGGATCCGGCCCTCTGGCGGAAAGGTCACGACCCGCAGCTCGAGCGCGCCGTGGACGAGGCGATGAAGTTGCTTGCCAAGAACCCGTCGAAACCTGTCGTCCGACCTGCTTACCAGGACAAGTCGCGCACACCCGGCGGCTAGACCGCTAGTGCTTCGGAAAGCGCGTCCTGACAGGCGGTCAGGACGCGCTCCGGATCTTGGCCCGCATCGATGGTCCGCCAACGCTGGGGCTCGAGCGAAGCTTCCGTCAAGAACCCACGACGGATCGTTTCGTGAAAGGCGATCGGCTCACCGTCGATGCGATCGGCAGACCCTAGACGCCCGATCCCGACGACGGGATCCACGTCTAACAAGAGCGTCAAGTCCGGGACGAGACCGCCCGTCGCATATCGGTTCCAGTCCCGCAACCTCTCCAGGTCGAGTCCTCGGCCATATCCTTGGTACACGACCGTCGAATCGGCGTACCGGTCGCACAACACGACCGTCCCACGGACCAGGGCGGGCCGGACGATGTTCGCCACGTGCTGGGCCCGATCCGCCAAAAAGAGGAAAAGCTCACAAACGGGAGGCACCTCGCCCCCTTCGAGCAAGATCTTCCGGATCGCTCCACCGATTTCGCCTGACCCAGGCTCCCGGGTGATCAAGACGTCCTTCCCCATGACGCGCAACCAGTCCGCCAACCCGGACACGGCCGTGCTCTTGCCCGCTCCCTCCGGGCCCTCGAACGTCACGAACACGCCGTCAGGATACCGGCGCTTCTGGATAGAATCCGGAGACAGACGATGACCGAAGCGGAATTGGTCTTCGCGCTCGCCGGACTGCTGTCGGGCGAAAGGGTCCTGGGCGGCGAGGCGGTCCGGAGAGCGTACGATTGCGACGCCTACACCGTCGATCGTAGCCTCCCTTCGTGCGTCGTGTTCCCGGAGTCGACGGAAGACGTCCGGTCCGTCGTCCGGTGGTGCCTGGCCCATAGCGTCCCCTATACGCCTCGAGGAGCAGGGACCGGCCTTAGCGGGGGGTCCATGCCTGCCCTCGGCGGCGTCGTCCTCAGCACCAAACGGATGACGCGGATCTTGGAAACAGACGTCGAGGACCGGTGCCTCCGCGTCCAATCAGGGGCCGTCAACCTCAAAGTGTCCGAAAGCGTGCGTCCATTCGGCCTCCACTTCGCCCCTGACCCTTCGAGCCAGAGCGTGTGCACCGTCGGAGGCAACATCAGTGAGAACTCCGGCGGCCCTCACACGCTGAAGTACGGCGTTACGGCCCAACACGTCTTGGCCCTGACGTTGGTCGGACCGGACGGCGAGGTCAGCGAGCTGGGTTCACGCGTTCCTGGACAGCCGTGGAGCGACCTGATCGACGTCGTCATCGGAGCGGAAGGGACCTTGGGCACGGTGACCGAAGCCTGGATCAAGCTGACCCCGTTGCCGGACGAAGTGAGGACCGCGCTCTTCGGCTTCCGCGACCCACGGTCGGCGACAGAAGCCGTGTCCGCCGTCATCGCCTCCGGCGTCCTTCCGGCCGCTCTCGAGATCATGGACAGCCGGATCCTCGTCGCCTTGAAAGCTGCGTTCGGACTGGAGTTCCCGTCGACCGTCGACACTCTCTTGCTCGTAGAGTGTGACGGCCCCGTCGGTGTGGCCGAAGCGCAAATGGCCGAGGTCCGGGCCGTGTGCGCCGCTATGCGGGCGGAATTCGAACAGCTCGCGGCCGACGACGCCGAACGGGCCAAGCTCTGGACAGCGCGCAAAAAGGGGATCGGCGCCATGGGCCGGCTCGCTCCAACGATCGTGACCCACGACGGCGTCATTCCACGCTCGAAACTCCCCGAAATGCTGGACTTCGTCTACAGGGTCGCGGACGAAGCCGGGATCGGCGTCGCGAACATCTTTCATGCCGGCGACGGCAACCTTCATCCGTGCTTCTACTTTGACGACAGGGTCGAAGGCGCCGTGGACCGGGTCGTCGCTGCGGGTGAGACGATCCTCTCGAAGTGCCTTGAACTGGGAGGCTCGGTCACGGGCGAACATGGCGTCGGAGTCGAGAAGGCCGGGCTTTGGGCGTCGTCTCTGTCACCTGGGAGCCTGGCTCTTCAACATGCTGTCCGCGAAGTCTTCGACGTCAACGATCTGTGCAACCCTTGCAAGTTGTTCCCTGATCAAAAAGGGTGCATCGAACACCGCTCTCGGTGGCGGGGTGCGGCGACGTGAGCAAGTTGGTCCGCGGCCTTGGAACGAAGACGTTCTTCCTACCGGACAGTTCCGGGCCCTTCTTAGACGCCGGAGCGGGACGCTCCGAGATCGTCGACGTGAGTCCGGAAGACCAGACGGTGACCGTCGGAACGGGCACCCGGATCGACGACTTGCAGCACGAACTCGCCCGGTACGGCCAGACCTTGCCGATCCCGACCGACGACTGGGGCGCGCTGCTTCGCGGCGTTCCCGGTACGGTCGGAGGTCTGATCGGCGCCAATCTGCCGCACGCCCTTGCGGCTCAGTGCGGAGGAGTCAAGGACTGGCTCCTGCACGCCGAAGTCTGGTTCAAGGGCGGCCCTGCCTCCTCTGGGGCCAAAGTCGTCAAGAGCGTGGCCGGGTACGACGTCCACAAGCTCTACGTGGGGTCGTGGGGTTCCCTCGGGCCGGTGCTCGAAGCGACGCTCCGGACATGGCCGATCCGGGCTTTACCGAAGGTCGAGGCGGTCCGGCACAGCGAATGGGGCGGGGGGCCCTTCTGGGCCGTGAGGACGTTGCGGAGCATGTTCTCGACGTATGAGATGGGCGTGGGGTCCATCCTTGCCTCCGACCCGGCCTCGTGTACACTTTGGGTCGATTCGGAGCCACCCCGACCGGGCGAGGGTTGGGTCTTGGGGCCGGCCGGACACCGCTGGCCCGAGCCTTCCGCCCCTCGGCTCACGTCCCGCCTGAAGGCCGTGTTCGACCCCGAAGGAGAGTGGAGATGAACGACGTCCTTGACCGCGCCGAAAAGTTCCTTTCGACCCGCGTCGCCCCGAACGCGAACGCGATCGACCGTGATCCCGAAGAACTTCGTAAAGCGTTGCAGGGCATGTGCGACGAAGGCCTGATGGCCCTTCGAAGACCTCGGACGTTCGGTGGGCCCGAGCTTCCTGAACCGGAGTTCAGGACGTTCCAAGAATCCGTGGCCCGGCGGTCCGGATCACTCGCCTTCCTTCAGACCCAACACCAAAGCGCCGGCAGCATGATCGCCAAAGGCGAGAACGCGGCGCTGGCCCAAGAATATCTGCCCCTCATGGCCGACGGTCGAAAGCTCGTCGGCATCGGCTTCAGCCAACTGCGCCGCCCCGGTCCGCCGATCCTCACCGCCGAGCCCCATGCTGACGGCTTTCTCTTAAGCGGCCATGTGCCATGGGTGACGGGTTGGACCTTCTATCCGGAGTTCTTGATCGGAGCGGCGTTACCGGACGGGAGCGCCGTGTTCGGCATCGTTCCCTTCGTCGATTCTCCAGGGATCACTTTCAGCGAGCCGATGAAACTGGCGGCCATGGAGTCACCGTTGACGGTCACTGCCGACCTCGCTGGTTTGACCCTGACCGACGATCGGGTCGCTTTCGTCAAGCCGCCTGGCTGGATCCATCAGAACGACCTCATCAACATCACGATCCAAGGGTTCTTCGCGGTCGGATGCGCTCTCGCCGGCCTTGACGTGGTCTGGCGGGCGTACGAGAAGAAGCGGACGGACTTCTTGAGGACCGCGCACCAGAAGCTCGAAGCCGAGGTCTTGGCGTGCCGAGAGGCCATGGTGAAAGCCCAGGAGACCTCGACGGAAGACGTCACGACCGCCGAAAAGCTCCGAGTCCGTGCGTGGGCGATCGAACTCGCGGCCAGGTGCGCCCATGCGGGCGTCGCGGCGAGCAGCGGAGCGGCCAACAGCATCGACCACGATGCACAACGGGTGTACCGTGAGGCACTCGTCTATACCGTCAGCGCCCAAACGGCCCCGATCATGGAGGCCACGCTCGAACGCCTCTCCCGAAGCGGGTAACGTCACCCCGTGCGCCTGGTCGTCTGCCTCGTCGTCGTGGGAGCGGCCGTCGCCGTACGCGCTGACCGGGACATCACCGTCCCCTTGGGCCGCAAGCTTTTGGACGGCACGGTCCGCCTCGAGTACACGGGCGTTCCCGGAGAACGCGACGCCCGCGCGTGGCTCGGGACAGGCTTCCTGAAGGCCTACGAACTCGAATTCAGCCTCGAGAGGACCAAGACTCAAGACTGGTCGGCCAGCTTCGACCTTTCCTACAACTACACGCCACCGATCGTCGACGTCGCGCCAGGCCTGAGCGTGGGCGTCCAGGACGTTCTGAACCGGAGCGAAAACGGCCGGGCCGCTTACCTGGCGATGACGTACCGCTACGGCAACGAAGGGGCCTTGAACCAGGACGTGCCCACTGAACTGACTTTTGGTCTCTGGTCGCGGTCGTCCGGCCTGGCGTTCGTCAACGTGAGCCTCCCGTTTTCGGACCGCGTGTTCCTGTTGGGCGAACACGACAGCCGCCGGGCCGCAGCCGGAATCAGGATCCGTCCGCTTCCGGGTCTGGACTTGAAGACGGTGTTCGAAGCCGACGGGACCCACTTCGGTCTCTCGTTGCGTCAGAAGTTCTGAGTTCGAGCCCCGCTTCCCGGCACGCTTCCGCGATCCGTTCGGACAAAAACCGGGCGAACTCGTCCCGGTCGCCGCTCGGCGCCGCCTCGTCGAACGTGAACGGCCGCCCGTAGACCACGGTCGTCCGGCCCCGTTTCGGTCGCCGGGCTCCTCTAGGAAACATCACGGCCGTCCCTCCGAGCCCCACGGGGACGATCGCTGCACCGCTCCGCTTGGCCAAGACCGACGTCCCGGGTAAGACCGCGTTCATCGTCTCGCCGTCGTTCCTTCCCCCCTCCGGGAACACCAGAACGGCTTCGCCGCCTTGAAGCCATTGGAGGGCACGACGGATGGCGGCAGCATCGCTTTCCCCACGTTTGACCGGAAACGCTCCAAGACTACGGATCAGCTTTCCGAAAAGGGCGTTCCGGAACAGTTCTTCCTTTGCCATGAACCGGAGCATCCGCGGGCACGTGCTGCCCACGAGGGGCGGGTCCAGGTGACTACAATGGACCGGAGCGACAAGGACCGGCCCTTCGCGCGGCACGTTCTCCTTCCCGACGACACGGCACCCTCCCATGGCTTGAAAGAACAGGGTGCGCGCCACCCATGCGGCGAACCAATACCACTGCGGTATAATGTCCCCAGTTGTCACGATTCTTCTCCGTTTCTGACTCGTTTCATGCTGAACATGGTGCGCCACTGATGGATCTGACCTCTTGGAAGGCCCCTCCGATGCCGAAAATCATTAATGGAAAACAGGTGAGTTGACGATGCCTCTTTCGAAATCCCGCAAAGGAGTCATGTCCGACCTGAGAAAGTTGGTGAAGAACATTAAGGACCAGGTGGAACTGGCCGAACTTGACCTTCAATCCGAAGACGCTCACGCCACCCTCAGGTACCGGTTACAGTTCGTCGAGGAATTCGCCAGGCTCGGCCAGCAGACGCTCGGGCCGGCGGAGGACTCCGACGTCAAGGCGCAAACCTCGGCCAACGGTCAAGAGTCTCCTCGCCAAGCGTGACCTGTGCGATCAAACGGCCGATCCACGGGCCGAACTTAAACCCGTGCCCGCTGCACGGACTGGCGAAGAGCACACGACGATCGACCCAGCCGAGCCGAAAGTCTTCGTTCGTGGACACGGTGTAGAGACACCCCAAGGCTTCGACTACGGTCGCGGTGCAGGCGGCCCGTGGAAACCTCGAACGCGCACGGTCGATCATTAACGCCATTGCATCTTCTTGTGGTATCCGTTCGACGTCTTCCGGATCGGTCTCGGGGCCAGGCGGATGGAAGCCGATCTTGGTCGTCGAAGCGTCCGGTTCGCTGGGAAAGCCGTAGAGCATGGGATCGGAGTAGTCGATCCAAACCGGCCCCTGGGTTTCAAAGTCCAGATAGACGACGGTCTGCAACGTCACTCGAAGATCGAGGTCGAGGAACTTTGTCACCCACGCGCCGGTGGTCAGGACGACGCGGTCGAAGCCGTTTAGGGCCCTCAAGTCGGTGACTTTTCCCTCGACATAGTCGGCGCCCCGATCTTGGACGGCCTTCAAAAGCCCCTCCAAGACGGCGGGGACGTCGGCCCATCCAGCGCTCAAAGTCATGACTGCGATTTCATCATGTTTGAGAGCCATCTGTGGACAGACCGTTTTAATATCGACGTCTGTCAAGACCCGGTGCGGGACGTTCAGGTTGTCCAACGTGTCCAGTTCGTGCACGATCTCGGACGAGTCGTGCCGTCCGATCGACAGGAGCCCGACCTCGTGGATCAGCTTGCGCCCCAAGTCCTTCTCAAGGTCGTGCCACATCTCGTGGCCCTCGAGCAGGATCTCCGTATAGAACTGATCGGGGTAAGCCTGCCGAACGATGCGCGAGCGGCCGTGGCTACTCCCTTGTGTGTTCCCCGGTCGGATCTGCTCGAAGAGCGTGACCTGATGGCCGCGCTTGAGCAGTTCCCGGGCGGTGCAAAGTCCCATGATCCCGGCACCGACGATGGCGACGTTCATCCGGACCCCCTCCTCGTGTGCAGGGGATGGTTCGTGCCCCGAACATGAGGAGGGGGCAGGGGGTGGAGCGGTCCGGAAGGTGTGCCGTTCATCGTGAGAACACACCTATCGGGGGCCAGAGCGCAAGGGCTGCTGCGCCGTAGAGTCCGGCGTCTTCACCGAACGGTGAAAGGCTACAGGCATGTTCATGAAGCTCCTCGTCTTCGGCCAGCTTCTGAAACCAATCGCTCGCGGCGACGCCTCCACAGACGACGATTCCGTCTGGCATGAAAAGATCGTGGACGAGGGCCAAGACCGACTCGAACACCCTGTAGTATCCCAACTTTTCGTCATCTGAATGGAGCCTGGCAGCGATCTTGCCGCCCAAAGACTCTTCGACCGTCAGGCCGCCGGGCAAAAAGAGGTCGTTGACTCTTGGATAACGGCCGTTCCACGCCGTCAGTAGTTCTTCACGAACGACGTAGCCCGCCCCGACACCGGTGCCGAGTGAGATCGTGAACGTCTTCTCTCCGATTCCGATCGGAGCACAAGCGTGCCCCCATGCTGCGGCAAGTCCGTCGTTCAAGGGAAAGGCGCGGAGTCCCTCGCGGAAGGAATATCCCACGTTGTCCGGGATGGTGTCCTTCGTTTCATGCATCTTGCCCGTTCTGGGATCGATCGTCCCGCCCGTCGCGATCCCGACCTTAGCGACTCCGGCGTTCTGGCACTGCTCAAGGATCCAAGACTTCCGGACTTCGTTCGAATCGGGTAGAGGGATCCGAACGATAGGTCCTGGCTTCCAGTCAGGGCCGAACGTGGCGAACCTCATCCAGGTTCCACCGATGTCGACCGCCCCGACCGCACTCTGCGGTCTCCGGGTCGCGGAGACGAACTTCGCCGTCTGCTTGTAGGCGTCATTGATCGCTGAGCCGATGACGACACCGATCGCTCCCGTTGCCAACGCAGCCTTCACCTGGGACTCCTGATCGAAGCGACCTTCTGCGAGCAACGGTAGACCTGAGCGATGTTCCCTGACCAATAGTAGGTCCGGTCGGGGGGACCCGCAGTCTTGGTCTGTATAACCGGCGAGCGTTGAGGAGACGATGTCGAAGCCGCAGAGCTTCGCACGAAGGAACATGGCCTGCGAATCGCAGTCGGCGAGGGCGATCCTTCCGGCCGCACGGACCTTTGCCAGCATGGGCTCCAAGGTCTCCCCACCCGGTTGCGACCGTCCCGTGCAATCCATCGCGATGACCTCGCAACCTGTTTCCAGTAACTCTTCGACCTCGCGCATCGTCGGCGTGATGTAGATCTCGGAGTCGGGATACTTGCGTTTGATCAGCCCGATCACAGGAACGCCGGTCTCACCTTTGATCCGCTTGATGTTCTCGACGCCCTCGAGCCGTAGCACCTTCACCCCTTGCATCAGCGAAGCTTTTGCCAATTTGAGGAGCGTTTCGGGATCGTCCAGAGGCGAGCCGGGGGAGGCTTGCACCGACGCGATCAGCGGACACTCCTTGAGGACGGCAAGGAATTCGGTGGTCGTCAAATGTCCGACCCCTGTCGAACGGTCTCGGCGACGGACAGTGCGGATCCGCCGTTCGGCGGCCCGCTGAACCGCGGGCCGTGCTTCTCCCGGAGTTTGACCGCCGCCTCAAAGGCCTTTTTCACGTCCGCGACGAGAAGGGAGTAGCCCCCGTCGCTTGCCGCTCCTTGGTTCCGAAGGATATAGGCAGGGTGCAAGGTCGCCAGGATCGCCCGCGCCAGAGCCGACTGGAAGAACCGGCCCCGTTCCACGGTGATCTTGAAGTCCTTTTTGATCAGGTTGCGGGAGCTCGGCGCCCCGACGCACAGGATCACTTCCGGGCCGATCGCCTCGAGTTGCGGCATCAGCCATTGTCGGCACGTCGCAGCCTCGCTATCGGATGGAGGGCGGTTCTGGGGCCGGCCCGACGACCAATCGGCGGCCCGGCATTTGACCGTGTTGCAGATGTACACGTGCTCGCGTGTCAGACCGTTGTCGAGGAGCGCCTGGTCGAGCAGCTTGCCCGCACGCCCGACGAAGGGCCGCCCCGTTTTGTCCTCTTCGTCGCCAGGGCCTTCGCCGACGATGACGAGCGGTGCCGAAGGGTTCCCTTCGCCGAACACGACGTTCCGGCGACGTTCGCACAGCCCGCACGACGTGCAAGCCAAGGCTTGAACTTTGAGTCCTTCCAGTCTCGCGGGATCGGGCACGCCGGATTCACTTTAGCCGACCGAACGACCGGAAGTCAGGCTTGGCTACTCGGCCTCGATGACGGCACGCAGCTTGTCCCACGTTTCGCGGAGGTCTTGCGGGATGACCCGGACGTTTCCGACAGCGGTCATGAAGTTCGTGTCCCCGGCCCAGCGCGGCACCACGTGCCAATGCAGGTGTTGCGGGATACCGGCGCCCGCCGCCGAACCGACGTTGGCCCCGATGTTGAAGCCCTCCGGCCGATACGCCGTCTTCAGCCATCCTACTGCACGCTGGACGAGCCTTCCTACGTCCAAGAGTTCGCTCTCGTCCAGGGCTTGGACGTCGTTCCCGTGCCGATACGGTGCGACCATCACGTGCCCGCTTGTATAAGGAAAGGCGTTCAGCATGACGTACGCCTTGTCCCCCCGATAAAGGACGAGACCGTCGCGGTCGCTCGGCGCGTTCAAAACCTCGCAGAAGAGGCATTGGCCGGATTCGACGGCACTTGCCTGACGGACATAGTCGAAACGCCAGGGCGCCCAAAGGCGTTCGGTCATCGTGAACCGGAGGGTACCTGCGCCGCCAGGCCCGGATCGCTCGGGGGCGGAGGGTGCGGCTCGATGTTCTGGTCGCCTCGGCCGTTCTTTCCGCGGAACAGCCGCTCGAGGAACCACATGAGGTACTCGACCTCGTACGTGGGTTTCACTTCGCGCTGGACGATCTCCATCGCGTTCGACAGTCCGAGTTTCGACTTGAACAGGAGCTTGCAGGCCTTATGGAGGGCCAAACGCGAATCCTGGGTGACGCCGAGGCGGCGGAGTCCCACGGCATTGATGTCGTGGACGGTCTGCTCGAGACCTTCGACGAGCATGAACGGGGGGACGTCGCGGACGATCCTGGACATTCCGCCGACCATGGCCAACCGTCCGATACGGACGAACTGGTGGATCCCGGTCATACCCCCGACCGTCACCATGTCCTCGACCGTGACGTGCCCGCTGACGCCGACCGAATTCGCCATCGTCACGTCGTTCCGGACGACGACGTTATGGCCCAAGTGCACAAAGGCCATGAAATAGTTGCGGTCGCCGACGACCGTCGTCTGCCCTTCTCCCGTCGCGCGGTGGATCGTGACGTACTCGTGGCAGTTGTTGTCGTCGCCGATCCTCAGGAAGGTCGGCTCACCGGCCCACTTCCGGTCTTGAGGATCGCCGCCGATCACGGCGCCCTGGGCGAAGATGTTGCGTTGCCCGATCGTCGTCCCGCCTCGGACGGTGACGTGCGAGATCAGCTTCGTCCCGGCCCCGATCGTCACGCCCGACTCGACGTAGCAGAACGGCCCGACCTGGACGTCAGCCGCCAGTTCGGCGCCCTGTTCTACGACCGCGCTCGGGTGGATCTTCGCCAATTCCTATGTCCCTGGTGGCAACAGCTTAAAGGTCATTTCCATCGAGGCCGCCGTCTGACCGTCCACCGTACAGACGCCTCTGATGCGACCGACCCCTCGTTTGATCCACAAGAGTTCGACGTCCGAGATCAACGTATCGCCAGGAACGACGGGACGTCGGAGCTTCACTTCGTCGATCGCACCGATCACGGGGACGAAACCCTTGTATTCCTCGAACGTGAGCAGGATCACCGCTCCGGCCTGGGCCATCGCCTCGATGATCAGGACCCCGGGCATGATCGGTTTACCGGGATAGTGTCCTTGGAAGAACGACTCGTTGACGGTGACGTTCTTGAGCCCAATAGCCCGCTTTCCTGGCTCGAGTTCAAGGATGCGGTCGACCAGCAGCATCGGGTAGCGGTGCGGCAGCACCTCCATGATCTCGGTGACGTTCATGCTCGGCCTTACGACGGTTCGGTCTGGGCCAGTTTATCACGCGCGTCCGCACGGGACTGTTTCTTGTGCCGCCAGACCTCGAGAACGATGATGGCGAACGTGATCCCAAGGACGCCTAGGATCACCCACTCGAAGTTGTCGCGCACGAGCGGGATCTCCCCTAGGTAGTACCCGAGCAGGGTGCAGACGACGACCCAGATGACCGACGAGATCACGCTGAGGGGGAAGAACATGGCGTACGGCATGGCTTCCATACCGGCTACGAACGGGGCGACCGTCCGGACGATCGCGACCCATTTGCCCATGATGATCGTCTTCTTGCCGTGCTTCAGGTAGAAGGCGCGGGTCTTCTCCAGGTGTTTCGCGTTGAACACCTTCGACTTCGGGTTGCTGAAGAGCCTTTTGCCGACCGCTCTTCCGATCCAAAAATTCGTGTTGTCCCCAAGGATCGACGCCGCGATCAAGAGCGGGATCAGGATCGTGATATTGAGCCCTTTATGAATGGGATTGGCGAAGAGCCCCGCGGCTAACAAGAGCGTGTCTCCCGGCAAGAACGGCGTGATGACGAGGCCGGTCTCGCAGAAGATGCACAGCGCCAAGATGCCGTAAGTCCATCCCTGGTACGTGGCGATGATGGCGCCGAGGTGCTTGTCCAGGTGAAGGACGATCTCGATGAGGCTGTGATCGTTCATGCCGCGTTAGCGGATTCTACGGGCTCAGGAGGTCGTTGAGTTTTCGCGTCTGGGCCAGACGGCGCAATTTCTTGATCGCCTGCACCTCGATCTGGCGGACCCGTTCGCGGCTGACCTGCAGTTCCTCGCACAGTTCGTCCCTGACGTCGCTCATCTCCGACTCGCTGAATTTCAGGCGGTACGTCATGACCCGGCGTTCCCGTTCGTTGAGTTCCATCAAGACTTCGTGGAGCTCTTCGACGAACTCGCCGTTGAGGACGATCTCCTCGGGATCGGAGCAGTTGCCGTCTTTGATGAGGCTGCCGAGCGTCGTGTTCTCGTTGTCGCCGACCTTCATGTCGAGCGAGAGCAGTTCCTGGGACGACTGGATGAACTGCTGCAGACGCTTGCTGCTGATCCCGAGTTCGCTGGCGATCTGGTCGGACGTCGGCTCGCGGCCGATCTCACGGAAGACCTTGGCCCTGGCCCGTTCGATCTTGCGGAGCGTCTGCGAGACGTGGGCGGGAAGCCGGATCGCCTTGGACTTGTTATCGATCGCGCGACCGATGGCCTGCCGGATCCAGTGTGTGGCGTAGGTAGAAAAACGGAAGCCTCGTGCGGGGTTGAACCTTTGGACGGCGTGCATCAGGCCGATGGCGCCTTCCTGGATGAGGTCTTCGAGCGGGACGGTCCGCGAGTGGTACGACTTCGCGATGTTGATGACGAGCCGCATGTTGGACTCGATCAAGCGCTGCCTGGCTTCGGCCGAACCGGCCTGAGAGGCTTTCGCCAACTCGACCTCTTCCTCGAACGTCAAGAGGGGGGCCTGGGTCAACCGGCCAAGGTAGCTCGGGATGTCATCACCGTGCTCGTACGCCTCATGACGGATCATAACCGACTCACGCTCCTAGGGGCCGACCTGGCCCGATTGGGACGGCCGCCTGTTCGGGAACAACGCAAGAGGCGTGCCAATGGCTGTCCTACGCCGGCACGCCCGCGCCTGTTGCACCTCGCAGCGGTTTCCTTCATCTTTGACGCCGCAAAGTATCATGAGGTTCGATGAATGAAGAGGCCATCCTGAGAAACCGTGTCGACGGGTGGCACCGCCTCGGAGAGCTGTCCGATAAGGCCGACCTCGGGTTCAAGCGGTTGACCGGCGAAGAAACGGTGGAGTTCGTCCGGCTTTACCGCAAAGCCTCCGCCGACCTCTCTTTCCTCGCCACTCAGACCAGCAACGCCGAAGTCGTCTCCTATCTGAACGGGATCGTGGCCCGTGCTTACGGGCTCCTCTACCGGGCTCCGACCCGCCCTTTTGCCGAATGGGCCGCCGAGGGCGTCCGTTCAGGAGCCCAGACGTTCAGGAAGAACGCCTGGGCGTTCTTCCTGGCGTTCGCCCTGTTCTTCGGTTCGAACGGGGTCGGTTATGCGATCGGCCGCTACCGTCCGGACGTCAGATCGGAAATCGTGTCGCCCGACATGGAACACAACTTCGACGCCTGGAAACAGGGCAAGTTCGAGCGACGGGCCGGGGGCGAGAACATGGCGATGACGGCCTTTTACGCCTCCAACAACCCGCGTGCGGGTGTTTTGGCGAACGCACTCGGTGTCGCCAGCTTCGGCGTCCTGACGGCCTACCAGCTTTTCATGAACGGGGTCACGACGGGGATCCTCGCGGCCGACATGGCCTCCGTCGGCAAGCTCGGCTTTCTCGTGTCGTCGATCATGCCTCACGGCGTGAGCGAGATCGGCGGGTTCTTGGTGACGTCGGCAGCCGGGTTCGTCATGGCCAGGTCCATGCTCGCCCCTGGCCGTCAGAAGCGCACCGAATCGATCCGATCGGCGGGTAAAGAGGCCGTCGTCCTCCTCCTGACAGGCACCACCATGATCGTCTGCGCCGCTCCCATCGAAGGGTTCTTCAGCTTCAACCCGGCCGTGCCCCAAGCCGTCAAAGTCGCGTTCGCGGTCGTCGCGCTCCTCGGTTGGACCGCGTATTTCGTCGGATTCGCCCGGGACGACAGGCAGGCCTCTTCTCAGAAATCGGCCTGACCCGCGGAGCGGTGGAAGGGGATGACGTCCCGGATGTTCTTCATTCCCGTGACGTACATGATCAGCCTTTCGAACCCAAGGCCGAACCCGGAGTGGGGCGCGGAGCCGAACCGTCTCAGGTCGAGGTACCACCAGTAAAGGGCCTTGTCGAGGCCGAGTTCGTCGAGCCGGGCTTCGAGACGGGACAGATCGTCCTCTCGCTGGGAACCACCGATCAGTTCGCCGATCCGGGGGACGAGGACGTCCATCGCCCGGACCGTCTTCCCGTCGTCGTTCTGCTTCATGTAGAACGCCTTGATGTCCTTCGGATAGTCGGTCAGGATCACCGGACGGCCGACTCTCTTCTCGGTCAGCCAGCGCTCGTGTTCGCTCTGGAGGTCGGTGCCCCATCCGACCGGGTACTCCCAGTCCTCGCCGCTCTTGACGAGCATGTCGACGGCTTCGGTATAGGTCAGCCGCTCGAAGCCCGAACTCACGACATGGTCGAGCGTCGAAAGCAACTCGGGCTCGATCCGCTTGTCGAAGAACTCCAAATCCGGGCCACAAGCGTCGAGGATGTCCTGAATGACTTCCCGGACGAACTCCTCCGCGAGGTTCATGTCGCCGTCGATGTCGCAGAACGCCATTTCGGGCTCGATCATCCAGAACTCGGCCAAATGACGAGGGGTGTGGGAGTTTTCGGCCCGGAACGTCGGGCCGAACGTGTACACGTTGGTCAACCCCATCGCGTACGTCTCGACGTTCAGCTGTCCGCTGACCGTCAGGTAGGCGGGCTTGCCGAAGAAGTCTTCGGACGGATCGGAAGACTTGAGCTTGTACCCTTCTCCCTGGTGCTCCATCAGCGTCGTGACCGCGAACATCGCGCCCGCACCCTCACAGTCGCTTGCGGTGATGACAGGCGTGTGGACCCAATGGAAGCCGCGCGAGTGGAAGAACTTATGGACGGCGTAGGCGGCTTGGTGCCTGACCCGCGCGACGGCGCCGAACGTGTTCCCGCGGACGCGCAGGTGCGCGATCTCGCGGAGGAACTCCATCGTGGCCCCTTTCTTCTGCAAGGGGTATGTGGCCGGATCAGCCTCGCCGTAGACTTCGACCCCGGTCGCCTTGAGTTCGATCGACTGCCCCTCGCCAAGAGACTCGACGAGCACACCGTCGAACCGGACGCAGGCACCCGTCGTGATCCGCTTGAGAAGGTCGTCGGGGATCGTGCCGGCATCGACCACGACCTGCAAGTCGGTGAAGCAGGAGCCGTCGTTCATCTGGACGAAGCTGACCCCTTTGCTGTCCCGGCGGGTCTTGACCCAACCGAACGCCGAAGCCTGGTTACCATGGCCGATCGACAGCAGGTCGCGAACGTACGAGCGGCGGTAATCCATGGGAAGACCGATTCTACCGGGCCCGCCAGGTTCGGGCAGGATCGGACAGAGCCCGGCCAGGGCCTTCTAGCGACGGGGCAAGGGAGACGCTGGTCCACAATGGCGGGACCATGAAGGCCGTCCTCTGCTCCGCACTCCTTGCCGCCCTGTTGGCGTCCGGGTGCGGAAAGACGCTCGCCGCGTCCGACCTGGCCGGAAACTGGGAAGGGACCGTGGTCGTTCCCGACGCCGAACTCCTCAAGCAACTGAAAGCGATGGGTAAGTCGGACAAAGACCTGCCGGAGTTCAAGAAGGCGATCGAATCGAACAAGTATCCGATGGAGCTCCACCCGGACATGACGTTCACGTTCGGTTCAGGGCTGGCCGCCGCATCGGGGTCTTGGACGTTCAAAAACCCGACCCTTACACTGACGATCGACAAGGCGCGCGGCATGAAGGTCGAGGACATCGTCAAACAGGCACCCCAGATGAAGGACGAGTTCAAGCCCATGGTCATGACCGCGTCCGCGGACGGCGGCAAGATCACGGGTTCGCTGCCGAACCCTGGCGGACAGTCCGTGTCCGTCACGTTCGTCAAGGCGAAGGGCTAGGTTTTCAGGCCGGTTCGAGGACGACGGCCGTACCGTAGGCCAAGACTTCGGTCACGCCGGGCATGATGTCGTTCGCGTCGTACCGCATGGCGATGATGCCGTTCGCTCCCATCGCCGCCGCATGTTGGACCATAAGTTGGTACGCCTCTTGCCTGGCCTTTTCCGCCAGTTCCGTGTAGATCGTGATGTTCCCGCCGACCATCGTCTGGAACGATGCAGCGAAGTTTCCTATGGCGCTCCGGCTCCGGACGGTCAGGCCCCTGACGACACCGAGGTACTGGGCGACCTTGTACCCGTCGAAGTGGTTGGCCGTGGTCACGTACTGGTGAACGTCGGGCGGACGGACGTAAGGGGGCGCTTGCGACATGGACGACATTATGCGGGTCAGGCAGCACCCGAAGGCGAGCGGTCGTAAAGGCCGCTCATAATCCGTTCGTACGCCCCGCTCGTGGCCCACTTCTCGAGTTCCTTCGTCCGGTGGACAGGCATCGGGTGCGTGGACTGCAGCCCGTAGACAAGGAAGACGAGGACCTTGCCGATCGCGTCCAGTGCCGTCATGTCCTGATAGGCGCGCGACTGGTCGAGGAACGGCTCGATGTTCGCTTCGTCCCGCAGCCGGGACGGCCCGGCGCACAAGAGGAGGTTGGCCTTAGCCGAGAGTTCGAAGTCCTGGGCGCAGAGCAACCCGGCCCTGTCGGCAGAAAACTCGGCCTGCCTCGACCACTCCAAAAAGGCGAGGACGAGGCCGATCGAGATCGCATCGCCGAGCCCGAACGTCCGGCGCCCGATGAGCTCCAGAAGCGGGATCAGGACGCGGGCGATCGAACCGTACAGCAAATGCCCGCTCTTGATGTGTCCGAGCTCGTGGCCGACCAGATGGTACAGCTGCTCGTCGTCGAGACAGTCGATCATGCCGCTCCGGATCGTCACGTACGGTCGCTCGACCCCTCCCGCGAAAGCGTTCGGGAACGGGTTGCCCGTGACATAGAGCTCCGGCTCGGCCATGTCCAAGATCGAACAACACTCCCGCATCGTCTCGTAGAGCCGGCTGTACTGCCGCGGGCCACAGCGGACCGCCGTCGCCATGTTGTAGGCGTACATCCACCGGTCGTATCCGACCTCGTGAAACTTCTGGACGACCTTAGGGAGGAGGGGGATCTTCTCCAAGGCCTCCTGCGCCTTCATGTCCGTTTCGCTGGAATAGGCTTGATGGGTCAGGCCGGGAAAACGCTTTCGCTCAGGCATCGGTGAGACCTCGGACCGGTTCGGCCCGTCTTAGCTTGCCATACGTCCGCGCAGGAACGAAGTTGCGCGGTCTGGGCCCGTGGTTCGAGACCGATAGACTCGCGGACGTGAGGTGCCCGTTCTTCCTCGTCGACGCGTTCGTGGCCGGCCCGTTCACGGGAAACCCCGCGGGGGTCTGTCTGCTCGAGGCCGGTCCGGACCCGGAGTGGGCCGCCCGCGTCGCGGCCGAAGTCAAACAGGCCGAGACCGCGTTCTGCTGGCCCATAGGCGACCGGTGGGGGCTGAGGTGGTTCACACCGACCGTCGAGGTCGACCTGTGCGGGCATGCGACGCTCGCGACCGCCCACGCGCTCTACGAATCTGGCAGGCTGGCGGACGCCGACGCGGTTTTCGAGACGAAGAGTGGAACCTTGACGTGCCGTCCGGTGGGCGGCGCGATCGAGATGGACTTTCCCTCGGCCCCGCCGTCGGCCTGTCCTTCTCCGGACGGCTTGGCCGAGGCCCTGGGGACCGATTGGACCTGGTGCGGAGAAAACGGCACGGATTGGTTCGTCGAGGTCGGCGACACGGCCTGCCTCCGAGGCTTGTGGCCGGACATGGCGAAGGTCGAGCGGCTCGGAAAGCGCGGTGTGACCGTAACGGCGGTGGGGGACGGCACGGCGTGCGACTTCGAGAGCCGCTTTTTCGCACCCCAAAGCGGTATTCCTGAGGACGACGCGACGGGCTCGGCCCACTGTGCCCTTGCGCCGTATTGGGCGGAACGGCTCGGACGGAACCCGCTGACCGGCCACCAAAGGTCTGCGCGGGGCGCTGTGATCCAAGTCGAGGTGCGTGACGGCCGCACCGCATTGCGCGGTGCGGCCGTCACGTCCCTTCGCGGCGAATGGCTCCTTTAGCCCGGTTCAGGCGGCGGCGCGCTTCGTCGACTCTTTCAAGCTCACGTTGATCTCGAACGAGCCGGCCTCGGGCACCGTCATCGGAATGACGAGAGCGGGGACGTTCGAGGTCGAAATCCGCACGTTGGAGCCTTTGACGATCGTCGGCGGCGTGATGTCGCAAGTGAATCCTTGAGTCGACAGGAGCGTCATCGCGTTACCGCTCACGATGTTGCCCAACTCCGCGATGGCCGAGGCCGTCAACTGATCGAACTTGTCGACTTTGGACCCGATCATCGAGCCCGCGATCTTGTACGCCGTGACAAGGGACATCCCGTAGATGACCTGGCCCTCCACGTCGCCCGTGATGCCGCAGACGATGCTGAGCTGTTGCGACGTGAAGACTTGCGGACGCGCGCTGAGTTGGCCCCTCTCCGGCGTCGTGTGGACGATCTGTTTGATGACATTGACGCTCGCCTGGACGAACGGCATGATGTATTCGATTTTCATCTGTTTTGATCCCCCGATCGAGCCGTCCGTTAGGCGGCGAGCAGCTTGCCGACGGCCTCGAGGACGCGGTCCGGCTGGAACGGCTTGACGATGAAGTCCTTGGCACCGGACTGGATCGCTTCCACGACCATGCTCTTTTGGCCCATAGCCGTACACATGACGACGGTCGCCCCAGGATCCATCGCTTTGATCTCCTTCAGCGCCTGGATGCCGTCTTTTTCCGGCATGGTGATGTCCATCGTGACGAGGTCGGGCTTGAGCTCGGAATAGAGCTTGACCGCCTCGTTGCCGTTCTGAGCCTCGCCGCAGACTTCGTAACCGTTCTGCGTGAGGATGTTTTTCAAAGTCACCCTCATGAAGAGAGCGTCGTCCGTGATCAGGATGCGTTTCGCCATTGTCGTTCACCGTTTTCGGGTCGTTGATAGAAGAGCGGGATCCGAGATTCGAATCCGATTTCGGAGGCGCTGAATATGCGCTCCGTTCCTCCGACGAACAGCACCCCCCCTGGGCGCAGCGCGTCGAAAAACTTGCGGTAGAGCATGGACTTCGCGTCTTCTGTGAAGTAGATGACCACGTTCCGGCAAAGGATGAGGTCGAAGTCCTTGTCGAAGGTGTCCGCCAACAGGTTCTGCTTGCGGAACTCGAGGTGTTTCCGGGCGGCCGGCAGCGACTTCCATCCGCCGCCTTCGGCCACCAGGTACGCGTCGCGGTACTCCTTGGGAACGCTCTTGACGTCGCTCTCGCTGAACTCGCCACGCTTGGCCTGGGCGAGGGCGGCGTCGTCGATGTCCGTTCCGAGGATCCGGTGCGGGCCTGGGAAGTTGCGGTCAAGGACCATGCCGAGGGTCGTCGCTTCCGCGCCGTAGCTACAACCTGCCGACCAGCAGCGAAGTCCTTTGCCCGGCCTCAGAAGGCCGGGGATGACTTTCGTCCGAAGTTCGTCCCACTTTTCCGGATTCCGGAAGAGCTCGGAGACGTTGATCGCCAACTTGTCCATGAACCAGGACAGGTTCTCCTTCGAGCCGACGATCCACTTTGCTAGATCGGCCAGGTCGGCGTGGCCCTTCGACTCCGCCATCATCCCGATGCGCCGTTGGAGCTGGTTCGCCTTGTACTGGCTCAAGTCCAGTCCGGACGCCTTCAACACGGCCCGGTAAAGGTCGTCCCATTCGCGTTCGCTATGAAGCACGGCGCGCCCTCCCGTTCAAACTGGCGACGATGGCCTGCGCCATCTCGTCGATCGGAAACTCCGCATCGACGGCCCCGATCTCCTTGGCCGCTTTCGGCATCCCGTAGACGACGCAACTCGATTCGCATTCGCCGAGGACGGTCCCACCTGCTTCGCGAAGGGCCAGGGCGCCGGCTGCCCCGTCCCGGCCCATGCCCGTCAGCACGACCCCGATCGCCTGATCCTTGTACAGCTTGGCGCCGCTCTTGAAGAGGACGTCGGCGGCCGGTCGGACCCCGTGCTGGGGCGCTTCGTCGGTCAGCTTGACGCGTCCCTCGGACGTGACCGACATGTGTCGGCCGCCGGGAGCGACGAGCGCGATGCCCGCCTTGACCGTTTCCCCGTCGGACGCTTCGTGCACCGGCATCGCCCCGATCTGTTCCAGTCGTCTCGCGAAGCTGGCGGTGAATCCGGCGGGCATGTGCTGAACGATCAGGACGGGGGCGGGAAAACCCTTCGGCATTCCGGCGAACAGAGTGGCCAGAGCCTTCGGACCGCCTGTCGAACTGGCGATGAGGACGGTCTTGTCGGTCTGCCGAACGCTTGTCGGACGCGCGGTGTGCGACGGCCCGCACCGGCCGCCGACCCGGGCGCTCCGGACGCCGCGGAGCTTGTCCAGGAGTTCGTCCTTAGAGCGGACGAACTTGAATCCGGCACCGCCGTCAGGCTTCGTCACGAAGTCCACAGCGCCCAGTTCGAGCGCCTTGATCGTCTGCTCGGCTCCTTGCGTGGTGACGCTGCTCACCATGAGGACCGGCACGGGGCCGACCGCCATGATCTTCGCCAGCGCCGTCAACCCGTCCATGACCGGCATCTCGACGTCCAAAGTGACGATGTCCGGTTTCAGTTCTTGGACCATCCGGACGCCTTCCTCCCCGTTGGTCGCCACGCCGGCGACTTCGAAGTCCGAAGCGTCCTTCAGCCAGTCCGAGAGCATGCGCCGGATGAACGGCGAATCGTCGATGATGAGGACCCTTGTTTTCATGCTGCCGCCAACTCCTCGAACATCCGCTCGTAATCCTCGTACCCGGTCACGAACGCGTCCGTGATGGCATCGAGATCGTCTTCCTGGATCCCGAGCCGTCGGAAACTCTCCTCACACACCTTGTAGTGGAGGCCGTCTCCACCGAGACCGAACCCCATCGACATCGTGAGGTAGATGCCGAGGTGGACGCAGTCGACGATCGGCGACGGCGGATCGCAACTGTCCGGGTCGTGGTGCCACCGGACGGCTTGAACGATCTCGTCCGGCAGGTTCCAGTTCAAAGCGAGGTGCTCGCCCACTTGACAGTGGTCGTAACCGAGGATCTTGCGCTCCGCCTCGTCGAAGGGCACCTGCGCCTTCTCGGCATAGTCCACGACCAGCGCCGTCCGGTTTTCCAGCCACACGCTGAGCGCGACCTTTCCAATGTCGTGGAGCAGGCCGGCCGTGAACGCCTGATCCTCGTTGCAGAGCCCGCTCTTCTTGGCCAGGAGCTGGGCACCGAGGGCGGTCCCGAACGAATGCGACCACAGTTCGCGCGGGCCGAGACAGTAACCGTCCAGCTTCCGCGACATCCACGGGTACGTGGCCGCGACCATGCAAAGGTTGCGGACGCACCGCATCCCGAGCACCACGACCGACTCTTGGAGGTTGGTCACCTTGCGCGTCAATCCGTAATAGGCGCTGTTGGCCAATCGGAGGACGCGGGCGCTGAGCGCCTGGTCCTGCGCCAGGATCTTCGCGATGCCTGAGGCGTTGCTCGTGCTCGACTCCGCCTCACGCATGACTTTCAGCGCGGCCGCGGGCAAGCTCGGCAAGTCCGGTGTCCGCTTGACAATGTCTTCGATCGTGATGTTCTCGGCCATCAGGCCACCTCCCGTAAGCTTCGTTCGCGCAGATTGCACACGAGCTTCTCACCCGTGTTGACGGTGCGGACCTTCACGTTCCCGGTCGAGAGTTCGACGGTCACCGTGCGGCCGTTCGCCCCGCCGACGTCCGTAAAGATCGGCCGGATCCCAAGGGCCCTGACGGCGGCTTCCACGGCCTCGATGTTCCGCGCCCCCACGTCGAGCCTTCCCGCCCCTTGATCGCCAAACTTGAAGACTTGCGCCCCGCCCGCATAGGCGACGACGAGCCGCGATTTGGGCGCGCCCGCGGATTCGAGCAACCGGAGCATCTCGGGCAAACCGGTGTCTGCGAACTTCCCAGGCTTGTCCACAGGTTTGTCCTTGAACGACGCGGGCAGCATCAAGTGGATCATCCCTGCGACCTCGCTGACCGGATCGAACGCGACGAGCCCGATGCAGCTTCCCAACCCGAGACAGCTCAGGACTCCTGGGGACTTGACGACGTGGATCTCCGCCATGCCGACGACGACGGTCGAGGACGCCACGTTCAGGCCGCCTCCTCGACGCCGAGGCGCCCGAAGATCGCTTGGAGTCCGCCGACCGACGGGATGCAGAGGAAGAAGCCTTGGATGTCCCTGGAGCCGTCGACGAAGATCTCCGTCTCGATCGCTAGGGCGACGGACTCGGACATTTCAGCTTCGGCGACCAAGGTGCTGACGACGGTCGAACCCAAGTCGGCCGAGACAAGAGGCGGCGTCGCGTGCATCGCCAGGCCCGTCATGTCCGAAATCGCGTTCAGAAAACTGGAATTGATGATGTTGCCGACTTCGAGCGCGGCCGAAGCGCAGAGCTCGTCGATCTCCGCGGGGCTCTCCGGCGCCGTACCGATCAGCGTCCGGATCAGTTCCTGGGCGCTCGCCCACGGGAACAGGAAGGCAAGATGGCCCTCCACGTCACCGTCGAAGGGCATGTAGATGCCAAGGACGACGCCGTCTTCACCTCCAAGGACCAGGCCGGCCAGTCCGACGTCGACGGTGTCGACATGAGGCACGGCCATGTTGAAACTGCGGCCGGTCATGTCGGACAAGGCCGTCGTGGCCCGTCCGAGACCGATGTTCGCCAGTTCTTTGACGACCGACGAGGCCATCGGACCGAGGTTTCCAACACTGAAGACACCCATAACTACCGCCCGAGCCTGAAGCCCCGCCGACGGACGGCGGTCCCTCCAGGACACCCATGAGTGCATTCCATAAGCCTACGATCTGGGGTGCAAGTAGATTCACCGGTCAAATATGTGGAGGAAATGTGGAGAAAAAGGGGCGTTCCTCTTTACATCTTTTCAACACTTGTGGTTCAATACCTGGTAGAAGTACAAGGTGCGACAGCCGCCGGTTCGGGGGTAGGACGTACCTCAAAAAGCTTCAAAGCGTTCGGGGTGTGACGTTGCTCCTCTCCAGTCATGCCCCGTTTTTTGTTCTCCGGACGCCTACGGTAACATCCCTGTCGATGGCGGGTTTGGACCGAGACACCTTGACCGACGTCCTTCGGGTCGCCCGAGACCACGGATACCGGTACGTCCGCATCAAATCCGGACGACACTCCTTCGAGGCGGACCTTCCTGAGCCGGACACGCAGGAGCCGGATGAAGCGCCGAACGTCGTACTCGAGACTCCGTCGTCCGTCGAAAGCGAACGGATGTTGACGGCTCCGGTGGTCGGGTATTACCGTCAGCCTGACCCGCCGCTGACGGTGGGCGCAAAGATCAAGACAGGTCAAGTCGTCGGCGAAGTCCTGGCTCTAGGGATCGCGAACGACGTCGTGTCCGACGTCGAGGGCGAGGTCACCGAAGTCCTTGTCGAAGACGGCGCGGCCCTAGAGTACGGTCAAGCGCTCGCGAAGGTGAAGTCACCATGAAGACCAAAGGCCAGTCGCTCGTCGGCATCATCGTCGGCATCGGCA
Organism: Armatimonadota bacterium; assembly: GCA_018268395.1. Taxonomy (NCBI): domain Bacteria; kingdom Bacillati; phylum Armatimonadota; species Armatimonadota bacterium. The sequence continues at coordinate 945,232 of JAFDWQ010000001.1, forward strand.
TCGTCATTTTGCTGGCCGTCGCGTTCACGGTCGGATCGGGCGCGTTCGGAGGAAAAGTCGAAGCCCGTCCCGACGGTAAGGGGAACACCGTCGTCGGGAGGTCGATGTACCGGGCCAAGGACGAAGCTTGCCGGTCCAACCTGTCGCAGCTCCGCCAGTCCATTCAGATCAATACCGACCCCGTGGAGAACGTCCCGCCCGCACAGCTATCGGACACGAAGCTCGGCGCCGATTTCATGAAGTGCCCTGTCGGCGGCGAAGGCTACGTGTACGATCCGAAGACGGGTACCGTGTCCTGCCCGCACCCGGGGCACGAAAAGTACTGATGTTCCAACGCGTCCTCATCGCCAACCGCGGCGAAATCGCCTGCCGCGTGATCCGAGCCTGTCGACAGCTCGGTATCGAGTCCGTCGCCGTCTACTCCAGGGCCGACAAGGACAGCCGTCACGTGCAGATGGCCGACCGCTCCTTCTGCATCGGTGAGGCGACGAACCAGGACAGTTACCTGAACGTCGGCAACGTCCTGACCGCCGTCGAGATCACGGGCGCCCAGGCCGTCCACCCTGGATTCGGATATTTCAGCGAGAACGCACGGTTCGCCGACGAGGTCGGCCGTATGGGCGTCAAGTTCATCGGCCCGTCGGTCTCGGCGATCGAAGCCATGGGCGACAAGGCGAAGGCCAAACACGCGGCCGTGGCGTCGGACTGCCCGGTCGTGCCCGGCAGCGAGGGCCCGGTCCCGACCGAGACCGAGGCCCTGAAGATCGCTGAGGGCATCGGTTACCCCGTCCTTCTGAAGGCCGTCGCAGGCGGCGGTGGCCGAGGGATCCGGCGCGTCGACAATCCCGACGAACTCCAGTCCCTCTGGAAGCTCTGTCAGTCCGAAGCCCAGGCCAGCTTCGGCAACGACGAAATGCTCGTGGAGAAGTTCGTCGTCGATCCGCGGCACGTCGAGATCCAGATCCTCGGCGACGAGCACGGCGACGTGGTCTACCTGGGCGAGCGCGAGTGCTCCGTCCAAAACCTCCGTCATCAGAAGATCGTCGAGGAAGCTCCGTGCGCCGTCTTGGACGAGGCCACGCGCCGGCAAATGGGCGAGGCGGCCGTCCGGGTCGCGAAGTCGGTCGGATACTCCAACGCGGGGACGGTCGAGTTCCTGCTCGACCCGCAAGGACGGTTCTACTTCTTGGAGATGAACACTCGGATCCAGGTCGAACACCCGGTGACAGAGATCGTGACGGGCCTCGACCTCGTGCATCTCCAGCTCAAGATCGCGGCCGGCGAACGGCTCCCCTTCGGTCAAGACGACGTCCGGCTCAAAGGCCACGCCATCGAAGCCCGGATCACGGCGCAAGACCCGGACAATGCGTTCGCCCCGAGCACGGGCAAGATCACGAAGTGGAACCCGCCGGGCTTCGGCAATGTCCGGCTGGACACCCACGTCTACGCCGGATTTACGGTCTCTCCGTTCTACGATCCGATGATCGCGAAGCTGATCGTCTGGGGTCAAGACCGTGACGAAGCCGTCCGCAACCTCCGGTCGGCCCTTCGCGAGTTCGACGTCGAAGGGATCAAGACCAACATCCCGTTCCTGCAACGGCTCTGCAACCACCCCGACTATCGGTCCGGGCAGGTCGACACCGGGTTCGTCCCGAGGTTCCTGTCGGAAAGCACGGTCGGCGATGCGTGAGGCCAAGCGCCCGAACGCGTCGCCTGCGGCCGCTCGCGACGCCGCCTTTCGAGCGGTCTACGCCATGAGGGTCGGAAACGCGCCGATCGAGGACGCCCTCTCCGAAGAAACGCTCGGCGAGACGTTCGCACCGGAACTACGGGCCTACGTCGGCCGGCTCGTCTCAGCCGCCCAAGTCGGGGGCGACTCCGAGGGCCGTCTGGTCCCTCACCTCGCCGGACAGTGGGAGATCGACCGCCTAGCCTTGACCGACCGGATCCTTCTCGCGATGGCGAGCCACGAGCTTTGGAGCGAACCCCAGATCCCTCCGAAAGTCACGATCAGTGAATATGTCAAGTTAGCAGACTTATACGGAACGGCTGACAGCCGACGATTCTTGAACGGCGTTCTCGGATCGTTGGTGCTCGCCAGCCCGAAAGCACAGTGGACGCCTCCCGCCGAGATGGACCCCGTGCCTGTAGCGGATCGAACGGAGACCGAAGCGGGGACTCCCGAGGTGCCCGAGCCTGAAGAGGAGAATCGGGAAGGGTCGGAAGAGCGGAGCACATCCCGCTGGATCCTGAAGTCCGACGGCTAGAATCCGGACACGGTGTCCGACCTTTTCGACGTGCCAGGGCAGTCCGGCCTCGGACAGCCGCTCGCGGCCAGGATGCGCCCGCGAGACTTGGACGAGTTCGTCGGGCAGTCTCACATCCTTGGACCTGGTTCTGCTTTGCGACAAGCCGTGCTCGACGGCCGTCTGGGCTCGGTCGTCCTATGGGCACCGCCTGGTTGTGGCAAGACGACGCTCGCTCACATCATCGGCCATCACGCTGGAGCCTTCGTCGAAGTCCGGAGTGCGGTGACGGCCGGAGTCGCCGACGTTCGTAAGATCGCGGAGGCGGCCAAGGACCGCTTACGGATGCACGGGACGCCGACGCTGTTGCTCCTCGACGAGATCCACCACTTCAACAAATCGCAGCAGGACTCGTTGCTCGGCTATCTCGAAGACGGGACGCTGCTCTTGGTCGGGGCCACGACCGAGAACCCGTTCTTCGCATTGAACCCAGCGCTCCTGTCGCGTGCCCGCGTCCTGCCGCTTCGACCTCTCGAGCCCCAAGACGTGTCGGCCCTTGTCGAACGGGCGCTCACCGAGAAAGAAAGAGGGCTCGGCAATCTGGGGATCACCCTGCACGCCGATGCCTTGGACTTTCTCGTCCGGATGGCGAACGGGGACGGCAGACTCGCTTTGAACGCCCTTGAAGCGGCCAGTCTGTTGACGGCGGTCGAAGGCCCTGAGGCCAGGGACGTCACCGTGCCCGTCCTGGAGCAAGTCCTCCAGCGGCAAGCGGTCCGATACGACCGACAGGGCGACTACCACTACGACACCATCTCGGCCTTCATCAAAAGCGTCCGAGGGTCGGATTCCGACGCCGCACTCCACTATCTGGCTCGGATGATCCAAGCGGGTGAAGACCCACGTTTCATCATGCGCCGCCTACTGGTCCTTGCCAGCGAAGACGTCGGTAACGCCGAACCGCAAGGGCTGGTCGTTGCCGCCGCCGGGCTGCAGGCCGTCAGTATGTTGGGCATGCCCGAGTCGCGGATCACGCTTGCCCAAGTGACGACCTTCCTTTGCGAGGCGCCGAAGTCGAACAGGAGCTATCTCGCAATCGATAAGGCCTTGAAAGACGTCGAAGAGAAGCCCCTTCCTCCGGTTCCGATGCACCTCCGCAACGCTCC